>NZ_PQBX01000056.1:391967-451777 GCF_002964625.1 Pseudoalteromonas sp. T1lg21 | reverse complement strand
TGGCCGAGTGGCCGAAGGCGCTCCCCTGCTAAGGGAGTATAGGGTTTGTAGCTCTATCGAGGGTTCGAATCCCTCCTTCTCCACCATTTTTCCTAAAATGGCATGTCTTGAAAGTAATATGTGTGGACGCGTAGCTCAGCTGGATAGAGTACCTGGCTACGAACCAGGCGGTCGGAGGTTCGAATCCTCCCGCGTCCGCCACTTTTTACTTTAACTCTGCATCGAGTATAAGATGTTAGTAAATTTGGTCGGAGGTTCACTCTTTCAAGAGACGTCCCGCAACCGCCCTTTTTACTTTAACTCTTGCTAAGAGAATAAATTAGCAATATTCAAATGTGCGTGTGGACGCGTAGCTCAGCTGGATAGAGTACCTGGCTACGAACCAGGCGGTCGGAGGTTCGAATCCTCCCGCGTCCGCCATATTTGAAACTCACATCGAGTATAAAGATACAAATTTGGTCGGAGGTTCACTCTTTCAAGAGACGTCCCGAAACCACCATATTTGAAAACTCATATCGAGTATAAAGATACAAATTTGGTCGGAGGTTCACTCTTTCAAGAGACGTCCCGCGTACGCCATATTTGAAACTCATATCGAGTATAAAGATAAAATCATTGCAAGATTATAAAATGCAACTGCGGACGCGTAGCTCAGCTGGATAGAGTACCTGGCTACGAACCAGGCGGTCGGAGGTTCGAATCCTCCCGCGTCCGCCACTTTCTCTTAGAAAGTGACATAAGCCGACAAGCTGTCGGTTTTTTTGTGTCTTTAAGATACAGTCAATGCAAGACTTAAACATGCATCATCACACTGCGGACGCGTAGCTCAGCTGGATAGAGTACCTGGCTACGAACCAGGCGGTCGGAGGTTCGAATCCTCCCGCGTCCGCCACTTTCTCTTTGAAAGTGACATAAACCGACGAAAGTCGGTTTTTTTGTGCCTACAATTTGCGTAGGAGCGTGAAAACACGATATAAATCTGTAGCAGCGATTTTATATCGCGTTTATTATCGCAATATTCGTAGGAGCGACTTCAGTCGTGAAAAAACATACCGTTTTATTGCACTCATTATTCTTTGGAAGACTTTGAACCACGCAGCCGGAGGTTCACTGTTTCAAAATACGTCCCGCGTCCGCCACTTTTCTCTCAAGTAGATTAAAAATGACATAAACCGACGAAAGTCGGTTTTTTTGTGCCTACAATTTGCGTAGGAGCGACTTCAGTCGCGAACATCACGCTTCCACACAATTAATTAAACCCCAACTCAAAATACAAAAAATGCACCCCGTAGGCGTGAAACGTGTTTCGCGCGTATCAAGATGCTGTCGCCATAAATGATGATCTACACCTCTCACATCTTGCTATCTATTCCAGAATAAGCATTTCTCAATGTTAGGTTCATGCTCATGCATTATTTACATTTAACCGACAAAGGGTACAATCTCGCTAATACAATAATAATTAAACCAATATCCCTTGCGTCTATTTCACTTATTCTTTTTTTATTGCATTTTGCTTGGTTCGTTTGCTGCGCAAAGCGAGCCAGTTGTATTGCAATCAACACCATTAAACCAACAACAAATTCAAGCACTCAAATTTGAATCTCCTATTAAAGCAGATTGGTTGTTTAGTACTTACCAAGAGTCCGTTTTTAATTCATCAATTTTGGTCTTAGAAGCCGGTGATAAAAAGGCGCCGCCTTTGCTGCTCGTGCATGGTTTAGGCGTATTAGGTATGCAAGATTGGTTTGGGGTTATTCCTCAACTCAGTAAACATTATCATGTTATTGCGATTGATTTACCTGGTTTTGCTCACTCAGAAAGCCCCGAAGGACGTTACTCTCCTCGCAATTATGCTGTTGTACTGGCGGAAGTGGTCGATCACTATATTGCTGAACCAACCACGGTTGTGGGTCACTCGATGGGGGGCGCGGTCAGCCTGTATTTTGCTGGCAAATACCGGGAGAAACTCAATAAATTGGTGTTAGTCGACGCGGCGGGTATCTTACATAAAGTGGCATTTATAAAGCCTATCTCCAACATACCTAAGCCTAATACTAAGCTACCTAAATTTCTCTCAACTAAGTTAGCTCAGCTCAATGATTTTACAACCGGACTCATTGAAGAAGGAGCGATAGATTCATACCTGACAGAGTTATTACAGCGTAGTGATGGTGCATGGAAGCTAGTAATGGGTGAAACACCGAATATGAATGCAGCACTGAGTTTAGTTGAGGAAGACTTTAGCGAGATTGTCAGCAATCTGAAAATAGAAACACATATTATTTGGGGTGAAGAAGATGCCGTCGCTCCATTACGAACTGCAAAAGTATTGAACAGCCAGCTAATCAATAGTGATTTAGCTACTTTGCCTGATGTGGGTCATGTGCCAATGAAGCAACAGCCCAGCCAGTTCTTAGCTTTATTAAATCGAGCGTTAACTGGGGAAGTTAAAAAACCAGCCAGTGCAGAAGTTTCAGATAAACAAATCGAGACATTTCATTGTGAAGATCAGCACAGTCGCGAGTTTTCAGGCCATTACCGTCATATGATTATTGAAGACTGTAATAATGTGTTACTTAAAAATGTGGTTGCTGAATCTATCCGTATTAAAGATTCTTTAGTGAGATTAGAAAATGTAAGCTTATCAGGGGCTAAACTCGCTTTAAATGTTAAGCGCTCTGTGGTTGAACTAACCAATGTCACTATTACGGCTCAACAAGGTGTAAAACTGAATGAAAGCCGATTTGATGGTGCTGGTGTGCAAATCAATGCATCTGAGCATGCAATAAGCGTTGTCGATGACAGCAATATTATATTCTCGTTAAGTAGAATCCATAGCCCGATATATCAAGGTTTGGCACATGATGCCATAGAAGTAGAAAAAGGAATTATTGATGACCGCTTTAAATAGCATCCCTTTTGTTAAATTAGCAACGTGCTCGCTGTTTTGTGTCGCTTTACTAAGTGGTTGCAAATCAACAAAGACTGAGCAACAACAATATGCTGATCTACAAGATAGTTTTAGTTATGAAACGTACAGGGGAGTGTCGAATACCAGTGTCGATACCATTGCTTATGGTTATAACAAACTGCAAAAAGAACAGTTAGAGCAAATAGGTGCAATTGAGCCAACACTGACTCATGCCATGATGAGCTACATTTTGAGCCTTGGTGTAAGTAAAGATTTTGCAATTGCTGAAAGCGACTTAGCGCTTGCTAAAGCGACTGATATGCGGGGTAAATATTTAGCATACAGTGCTCAGTCTTTGGCTTTTTATAACAAAGGCTGGCGTAAAATGGCTAAACAAAAAGCTGACTTCATTCGCACCGATCCTTTGTTTGCGACAGTGAGCCAGAGCTATCCAAAAGAGCAGCTTATTTCTTATCTCATTATTGGCAGTGTTGCAGTACGTGATGGTGACCTAGCGACAGCACAAAACATGTTTTATGTGATTGGTGAGCAGATTGAAAAACCCTGGCTACCAAGCTTAGCAAAAGCGTTAACGGTAACCCTAAATGGCTCAACAATAGACTCATTAATCATGCTAAAAGATATCAGCACAGACCCCTCTTTAAACGGCTATGAACGTGAGAAAATAGCCGAACTGATGGATGTTGCGCAAAGTAAGTTAAGCGATAAAAAGAAGCGTCAAAAGATCACCCGTATTGCCGACGATTTCTTTCTCGACCGCATTAAGGATAAAAGCTCAACGCTATATCGAGATTTGATCACTGACTTACAAAAATACACTGAGCAAGTTCTTTAATCTCTTAAGAAGTTGAGTGTAGTTTCACACTCAACTTCACCTAAATCCTCACTGTTTCAAATCCTTTACGCATTAAAACCGAGTTAATTTGCTTCACGGTCAATTTGTGTTAAATTTAATAAAATATTCCAAAAATAATAACAAGTGGGAATTTTATTTTATGTATGCGAAAGGTGCATATCAAAACAGGCTGGCTATAAGTTGCACCCTGATACTCTTGGCAGGTTGTCAAACTAGCACAAAAACAGCCCCGTTAACCGACCAACAATACTTTGAGCAGGTGATGTTAGCGCCTGCTATTTTGCCAAACGATTTAACGAATACCGGTTGTTTATCGCTTGAGAGTGAAACTAAGCTGCAAAGCTATAAATCAGCGGCTGAGGTTAATTACCAGCAAACAGGTTGGCAAAACAGAGTGGCGGCTGATTGGCAGTATTTTTTATCCCCAGAGCAACCGGGCAAGCTACTTCTAATCGATTATCAAGTTCAAGCAGGACAACTAGCTTACCGGTATTTAAGTGACGGCAGCCATAATGAGTTGTATGAACCTTGGAGTTCATCAAAAATTCAAGCGTTTAGCGGTGCGCTGTCAAAAGTAAGGCAAACCCATCCAGAGCTTGGTGCTGCATCTTTTGCCGGTGATACAGCACTGGCTGATTTGATCAGCAGTATTAATAGTTACGAAGCATTTGGTAAAGCCGATGGTAATTCAAATGCGATAGCCAGTTATTTTGTCAATGTAGCAGGGCGTGAATATTTACGTGGGCTTTTTAATGAAGGCTGGCTAAAACTACAGGATCAGCGTTTGTTATTTAACGGCGCATATGGCTCAGAGCAGTTTATGCCATCAGACGAATACTGGCATAACCCTGTCAATAATGAGCTTGATGCAAAGATAGCTCGGTTCAAAGCAAGCAGTGATGATCCGGGCTATTTAGGGTATCGTTGTGAGAGCTGTGGTTTAACGGGCAACAAAGCAATGACCACACTTGCTCAAGCGGAATGGTTAAAACGTCTGGTTAGTCATCAGCGTGAACCAAGTACGCAAATGCCTTATTTACAAGCAAGTGATGTTGATGTGCTACTTAACGGCACAGGTCATACAGATGAACATGCTCCTGTAGGCGGTATGATGGTGGGTATCAGTCATATCGTTACAAATGCATTGGCAAATGTTATTGCGCCCAATGATAGTCGCTCAGCAAAAGAAGTGCTCGATAGCGCAACGAATGGGCAGTGGCGTGTTTGGCAAAAAATTGGCTGGGGGCCAAGTGAAACGCGCTCCACCACAGAAACGGTTATGTTGGCACATGTGTGTTTAGGCAATTATCAAGGTGGCCGTGAGTTTACGTTTAGTGTGCAGCAGTCAACTTTGGGGGCCGACGAAGCCAATTTGCCAACAGTCGGTAAGCAAATGCAGCAAAAATTGCAGCATGCTTTTACAAAATTATTAGATTCACGCGTTCAATAAGAATTAAGGTACAGCTATGCGTCGTTCAATTATCGCTTTATCAATCACTTTAGGTGTTGCTTTTAGTACACCTATGCATGCTGAGGGTTGGCAATCAGATGTAATCGGGGTCACGCAGTCACAGCTTTCGCCTAGCTACTGGCTAGCACAAGGTGCATCGGCAAAAGTGATCATGACTGAGGCGCAAATTGCAGCCTTCAACGAGAAATTAATTAAAGAAAATAAATACATAGTTGATCCTCTTTCATTTCAAAAATCACTCACTAAAGACGAGCTAACAAGCGCCATTCATTCAGCAAGTTCAATTCCAAAAAGCCCGCGCTTTTTTACCGATGGCCGACAACTCACCGCGAAAGACTTTGCTAAATATCAGGCAAATTTAAACCTTAACAAGGTCGTAGATAACAATGAGGTACGCTTTGCTGTGGTCGTTAAGCGCACCGCATTACGTACTTTTCCAACCTGGGATCGGGTTTTAAATAGCGGCCTTGATCAAGACTTAGATCGCTTTCAAGAAAGCGGGATGTTTCCGGGCGAAGCGGTTGCTGTATTACATCAAAGCGCAGATAAGAAATGGTTGTTAGTACGTGCTTACAACTATCTTGCGTGGACGCCTGCCGAAGATCTTGCCTTTGCTGATGCAGATAAAATAAAAGCTTATCGAGAACAAGATAACTTTTTGGTGGTAACCGGTGCAAAGGTCAATACTGCTTATGTGCCAAACGATGAAACCCTCTCAGAAGTGCAGCTCGATATGGGAGTACGCTTACCATTGGTTGATAATGAGCAAGTACCGTATTTGCTCAACGGCCAAAACAGCTATGCTAGCCATGTTGTACAGTTACCAACCCGCGATGAGCAAGGCAAACTGGTTATTAAACCTGCAATGATAAGTAAAACTGCCGATGTAAATTTAGGCTACCTAGACTACAACGAGCAGAATCTCATTAAACAAGGCTTTAAGTTTTTAGGCGAGCGCTATGGTTGGGGCCATGATTACAATGGTCGCGACTGTACTGGCTTTGTTGGTGAAATTTATAAGAGCTTTGGCCTACTAATGCCGCGTAATTCAGGCCAGCAAGGCAGTAGTGAATACGGGCAAAATAATCGCTTTGATAAAAATACTGCGGCAGATGATAAGTTGCCGACGGTTAAAAATATGGCGATTGGCGATCTAATTTATATTCCGGGTCATGTAATGATGTACTTAGGGGAGCATCACGGTGAGCCTTATGTTATTCATGACGTTAAAGGCTTAGGTTATAACAAAGGCGATGGTAGTTTTTATAATAGTGCCTTGAATGGGGTGTCGGTCACGCCATTATTGCCACTTAGATTATCTCAAGAAACCAGCTACTTAGATCGTGTTTATAACATTAAGCGTATTCGCTAGAGGCCATTATGAAAATTAAAGCTGTTCGCTTTGCAAAGCTCAAAGTGCCATTAGTTACCCCATTTAAAACAGCACTGAGAGAAGTGAGTTTTATTGAGGATTTAGTGGTTTTAATCGACACCGAATGTGGCCAAGTTGGCTATGGCTCTGCGGCCTCAACACCGGTTATTACAGGCGATACCCATCAAGGAATGATAGCGGTCATTCAGCAGTTTATTGCCCCTAAATTAGTGGGGCAAGAAATCGAAAACATTAATCAGCTTACCCACATTATTCAATCAACGGTGGTTGGTAACAGTAGTGCAAAAGCGGCGTTAGAGTTGGCGGTTTACGACTTGTGGGGCAAGCTCTATCAAGCGCCTTTATATAAGTTACTTGGTGGTGGTAAGTCAGAGTTAAAAACCGATATCACCATTAGCGTCGATAACATAGATAAAATGCTTAGTGACTGTCAGCGAGCGGTTGAGCAAGGCTTTGATGTATTAAAAATAAAAATCGGCAATAACCTTATTCAAGATATTGAACGTGTAAAAGCAATCCATGCAGGCTTTGCCGCTAAAACGCAGCTGCGTTTAGATGTAAACCAAGGCTGGAATGCCAAACAAACTGTGTTTGCACTACAGCAACTAGAGAAAGCAGGCGTGGTATTAGAGTTGGTTGAGCAGCCAGTAAAAAGCAGTGATATTCAAGGTCTCAAATATATTACTGAGCGAGTGAATGCCCCGATTATGGCCGATGAAAGCGCCTTTTCACCGAAGCAAGTGATCCAACTTTTAGAGCTTGGCGCAGTTGATATTATCAATATTAAATTAATGAAAACGGGCGGTTTAAGCCGAGCAATTGAGATTGCTAATATCACAGCCCAATACCAAGCAGAGTGTATGATAGGTTGTATGCTAGAGGGCAGTATTGCCGTTGCAGGGGCTGCACATTTAGCCTCTGCCAAAGCGCAGCAAATCAGTAAAATCGATTTAGATGGCCCAGCCCTTGGTCAATATGACCCTGTGCAAGGGGGCGTTGAATTTAGCGGCCCACAAATACGCTTATCGGATGCCCCAGGTCTTGGCATTGAATCAATAACGGGGCTTGAACTAATTACAAACGGAGTATGGCCAGCATGAAAAAACTAGTCAGTCTTATTGCAGTTATGAGTTTATCGGCTTGTGCCAGCAAAGAGTTACCTAAACCTGTTATTGATAACAGTCATCAACAGCTCGTGGTGGTGGTGGCCAATGATAGTGATGCCATTGATGCCACTCTTTATCGCTTTGAAAAGACCGCTGGCAGCTGGCAACAACAAGGTCAGCAACACGCGGTGGTACTAGGTCGTACTGGCCTTGCGTGGGGAGTGGGGCTGCATCCTGCACAACCTGGTCAGCAAAAACAAGAAGGCGATGGTAAAGCACCTGCAGGTATTTTTGAACTTGGTACTGCTTTTGGTTATTTAGATTCATTGCAAACGAACCTCAGTTATCAAGCAATGACAGCCAATGATTATTGTATCGATGTGAAAGGCTCACCGTTTTACAACCAATTGGTTGATAAAGCACAAGTTGGTGAAGACGCCGTAAAAGACTCTTCAGAATGGATGCGTCGTGATATATACAGCCAAGATAACCTTTATAAAAAAGGCATTGTTGTTAAGCATAACCCAAGCAATATCAATGGTGCGGGCAGTTGTATCTTTATGCATTTATGGCGTGCGCCAAGTAAGCCTACAGCAGGTTGTACAGCAATGACAGAAAGCAATATGGATGCGCTACTTGCTTGGTTAGATGAGCGTAAAAAACCGTTATTAGTCAGCTTAACCAAAGCGCAATATCAACAAAAGCAAAGTCAGTGGCAATTACCTAACTTAGCTAAATAAAAATAATAAAATAAAAGTATTTTAATTTTGTCATAATGGTGGAATAATATATTCCATTGAGGTTTGGGTTAGGATAATAAATGAGTGCAAATTACGCTTTTCTCGATTGGCTAGTATTCGCAAGTTACGGTGCAATTTTATTGCTAAGTGGCTGGTGGTTTAATCGCAAACGCGCTAACTCAAGCCAAGATTTTTTTCTAGGCGGAAATAGTATGCCAACTTGGATGGTGGCTATTTCTGTTTTAGCGACTTCGCAATCAGCGGCAACGTTTATTGGCGGGCCAGATCAAGGCTATCAAGGTGATTTTTCATATATTGCGACTAATATCGGTGCGTTTATCGCGGCATTTGTGGTGTCGGCGTTTTTAATTCCAAAGTTCTACCAGCAAAAAGTGTTCACTGTGTATGAACTGCTTGAAAAACGTATCGGGCCAAAGGCCAAGCGCCGTAGTGGCATGATGTATTTATTTGGCCGTGTGTTTGCCAGCGGTGCTCGTTTATACATGGCCGCTATTGCTGTGGCGATGATTCTATATGGCAATATCGATGCCGATAGTGTGGTTATCGCGACTTTAGTGCTGGCGCTGGCGGGTCTGCTTTATACCTTTTTAGGGGGAATTCGCAGCGTTATTTATTCTGATGTACTGCAAAGTATTGTTTATGTCAGTGCGGCTATTGCGGTTATTTGGTGCTTGCTGAATGTTATTCCGGCTGATTTTTCAACCATTATTGCAACGCTGAATGAGCCAAGTCCTGGTGCAGATTCAAAACTTGCGCTGTTTAAATTTGATTTAGACTTTGGCCCATCAGGGGTATTTAACATGGCCTCTGTGTTAACGGGGTTTGTGCTATTAAACATCGCCGCATTTGGTTTAGACCAAGATATGACGCAGCGTTTATTAACCTGTAAAAGTCCAAAAGAAGGCAGTAAAGCGTTATTACTATCGGTGGTGATGGTGATCCCCGTTATGGCTATTTTTATCTTTATTGGTTTGCTGCTTTATATTGTTTATCAGCAACCTGCACTAATGAATAACGAAGCTGGGCAAACGGTCGTACAAGAATTTAATGGCGAAAAAATCACTATCTTTATGTACTACGTATTAAACGAAGTACCAGCCGGGGTTAAAGGTTTAGTCAGCGTGGGTATTATTGCTGCGGCTATTTCTACTTTGAACTCTGGGCTTAGTTCGATGTCTTCAGTCATCGTACAGGATATCTATCGCCCGTATTTAGAAAAACATAACAAGCAAGTAAGCGATCATCACTTTGTGAAAGCAGGTCGTGTAGGGATGGCACTGGTGAGCCTTGCCTTAGCGCTGATGGCTATTCTTTGTTATTTCTGGCAGCAATACAGTGATATGCCATTATTAAAATTTGCGCTAAGTGTAATGGTGTTCTCGTACAGCGGTTTGTTAGGTGTGTATTTTACGACCTTGTTCACCAAACGAGGCAGTGAAGGCTCAGTGTTAGCAGCGCTAATAGCGGGCTTTATGGTGACCTTACTAATGCAGCCGTACATGATTGACTGGCTACTAGCTGAGTCAATGCGTTTTTACTTAGGCTTTACTTGGCAGCTGTGCATTGGCACTTTGCTTGCGACACTGGTGTGTTGCCTAGGTAAAGCGGCACACGAGAAGAGTGCATAAATGGCCATACGCTATGTATTAGCCATCGATGGTGGCGGCACCAAAGTGTTAGCTGAGCTAAAAGATCAGGCAAGTGGCGCTACTTTCCGTGCCCAAGCGGGTTCGGCATCAATTTCAAATGATCTTGATTTAGCGTTAGAAAACATTGTTAAAGTGACCCGCGATGTATGCCAGCAAAGTAGTGCAAAGCCAAGCGAAATTGTCACCGTTATGGGTGTAGCCGGGGGCTCATCGCAGAGTCTTGCTGAGCAATTAACAGTGATGCTCAAGCTGATTTACGAAATAGAATTTGCCAGTTTGCAAATTACCAGTGATGCAATTACGTCATTATATGGTGCTAATCTTGGTGATCCATGTGTGGTTATTGCTCTTGGCACAGGTGCTGTCGGGGCACGATTAAACGCACAAAAGCAAACTAAGTTGGTGAGCGGCTGGGGTTTTACCGTTGATGATTTTGGCGGTGGTGCACGTATCGGCCTGATGGCTGTGCAGCAATTATTAAACGATATAGATATTTACGATTTACCAAAAAGCCGATTAACTATTCGTTTGAGTGAGCAGCTAGGATGCACTCGTCAAACAATTAGTAGTTGGCTTAAACAAGCAAAACCCGCGGATTATGCAGCATTTAGCCCGTTGGTGTTTAGCTTACAAAACGACTGTGAGGCGGCAAAAGAGGTATTAACGGAGCACACCCAATCGGTGGTTCGGTTAATAAATAAAAGCCGAGGTAACTCGCCGTTACCGGTGATTTTAATTGGTGGTTTGGCGAAAGTCAGCCAACCGTTATTGCCACTTGCCTTACAAAACGAATTATCTCCTTGTAAGGGAGATTCATTAACTGGTGCCGCCATTTTAGCGGCAAAGCATTACCATGACATTATTGAAAAAGGACAACCCAATGAGCCCTGAGCACGTCTTTAAGCAACAACGTGAGTTACTCGAAGAGTTAAACGGTATTGTCTCTGAAGGACAAAACCCAGACACTTTGGATATCGATCTGCTCAGCTCCACTGAGATCCTCACTAAAATCAATAATGAAGATCACAAAGTAGCGGGTGCCGTGAAACTTGTGATCCCACAAATTAGTGAAGCTGTCGATCATGTCGTTGAAGCATTTCAACAAGGTGGCAGGTTAATTTACATTGGTGCTGGCACCAGTGGTCGTTTGGGTATTTTGGATGCGGTTGAATGTGCGCCTACCTATAGCGTAAGCGATCAGCAAGTACTCGGTATTATTGCTGGTGGTGACACCGCGGTTAAAAAAGCCGTAGAAGGCGCTGAAGATAGCACCACGTTTGCTATTGAAGACTTAAAAAATGCCAATTTAACCAGTAAAGATGTAGTCGTTGGCATTGCCGCCAGCGGTCGAACTCCTTATGTTTGCTCGGCAATTGAATACGCTAAATCACTTGGCTGTGTCACTGTGGGCGTCACTTGCAATCCTGATTCAGCGGTGATGCGTTTACCACAAATCGGCATTTGCCCCGTGGTGGGTGCAGAAGCTGTAACTGGCTCTACACGTATGAAATCGGGCACGGCACAGAAGCTGGTGTTGAATATGCTAAGTACAGCCAGCATGATCCGCACAGGCAAGGTGTATAAAAATCTGATGGTTGATGTGAATGCCAGTAACGAAAAGCTGCACGCTCGTGCTATTCGTATTGTGATGCAAGCAACAGAGTGTTCTCAGCAGCAAGCTGTGGATGCATTAAAGCAAGCCGAGCAAAGTGCAAAACTGGCCATTTTAATCGTGTTAACCGGAAAACCAGCTCCTGAAGCAAAACAGTTATTGTCAAAAGCGGGTGGCTTTTTACGTAAGGCGGTTGAAGAATAATGCGTTTTTTAGCTGTTTTAGTTCTTAGTTGTTTTGCGCTTTTGGGTTGCCAAGAAACACCTGCACAAGCACCTAAAAATGCACAGCCTTTACAGGTGGGCGCAGCCAATTTTCAAACTTATGTACCTGCATTAACAGGGAAACGTGTTGGCTTGGTCGTTAATCAAACATCAGTTGTGAATGGTCAACATTTGGTTGATGCCTTACTTGATAAAGGCGTTGTCGTTAGCAAAATATTTGCCCCAGAGCATGGCTTTCGCGGCGACCATGACGCCGGTGCTCACGTTAAAAGCACAGTAGATGCTAAAACCGGCATTGATGTTGTGTCGATATATGGCAGTAATAAAAAACCAAGCCCTGAGATGCTTGCGGATTTAGATGTTATTATTTTTGATATTCAAGATGTCGGTGTGCGTTTTTACACTTATATCAGCTCAATGCACTACGTAATGGAAGCTGCCGCTGAAAATGGTAAACAGGTTGTGGTACTCGATAGACCAAACCCAAATATAGCCTATGTGGATGGACCTATTCTTGATCCGCAATTTCGCTCATTTGTTGGCATGCACGAAATTCCTGTTTTACACGGTATGACTGTGGCTGAACTTGCTCAAATGATCAAAGGTGAAGGCTGGATAAATGACGCTGATAAGCTTGAACTAAGTGTCGTGCCTGTTGCGAATTATGACCGTACTATGGCTTATGAGCTACCAATAAAGCCAAGCCCTAACTTACCGAATGCTCAATCAATTGCGCTATATCCATCTTTGTGTTTCTTTGAAGCAACGCCTGTAACTATTGGCCGTGGTACTGATTTTCCGTTTCAAGTTGTTGGCTACTCGCCAGTTAAACTCGGCGAATTTAGCTTTACGCCAAGGGCGATCAAAGGCGCTTCAATGCACCCTAAATTCAAAGGGGTCGAAGTATTTGGTCAAGACTTACGAGATGCTGATATTCATGGCCTAGATTTAAGCTTGTTTATTTCGGCTTATCAAAAGCTAAGTGCGAATGATCAAACGTTTTTTGAACGCGCTGATTTTATGGATAAACTTGCAGGGACTGATAAATTGCGTTTAGCCATTGAAGCAGGCCAAACAGAGCAACAAATAAAGCAAAGCTGGCAAGCCGATTTAAGTGCTTATAAACGCAAGCGCTCCCCATATTTGCTGTATCAATAATACCTAACTAGCTAACTAGATAACTAACAACGAGGCGCTTGCCTCGTTTTTTTATGCCTATAAAAAGCTATGTTATATTCATGAACTTGATTTGTAAGGATATACCATGAAAGTTCATTTAATTGCCGCATTTGCATTACTTGCTGGCTGCTCATAACTCCCAAACAGTACAACAAGTAACTCAACCGATGTACTTGACCTTCGAGATGATAAAAACGCAGCAGAGCAGCTGTGGATGCTTAAACACGCAACAAAGCCCAGTTATCCTAAAGCAGCAGAAATTGCCAAACAGACGGGCTGTGCGCGCTTTTTAATTACCATAAATAAACAAGGTAATACCACCGATATCCGTTTTGTAGAGAGCTTCCCAGAAGGGCTATTTGTCGATGTGTCGCGAGAGTCGCTTAAAAATTGGCAGTGGCAGGCAAGTTCAAGTAACAGTGAGTCGCGAGCGATAACCCGAACGGTGCAGCTCGACTACTTTATGAAAGAGGCTGTTAATATGGATGCAGCAAAAGCATTTTGTACAATTTAAGCTTTTACTGTTTTTGAGGCATAAAAAAGGGCCGCAATGGCGGCCCCCAACAGGATTGATTTACTTAGAACTTGAAGTTAACTGAAAGCTGTAAACTACGAGGGTTGTAGTAACTGCGTGATTCACCAAAGTTATCATACTGAGCGTACGGATTTTTGTTGAACCCTGTTTGTCTATTGAAGACATTAAATAAATCTGCGCGGAATTGTAATTCCATATCACCTGAGAACTTAAAGTCTTGCGTATAGTTTAAGTCAAGTTGCCAGTGGCTTGCTGTTCTTCGAGAACCAGCAGGTTCTGCATAGCGACTCACATGACTTGAAGCGTATCCGTATTGTGTACCATCCCATGCTTCCCAAGCCTGACCAGATTGGAATACAAAGTAAGCACCAATGTTCGCATCCCATGGTACCGTATAGTAACCATACACTTTCACTTTATGCGGTTTATCTCCAGATAGTGTTCCGTAGCGGTTATCCCATGAGTAACGACCACGACCATCACCATAGTATGATGAGCCAATAAAGTTATTAGCATCATTACTTGTTGTGGTATTGTCTTGGTCGAAGTTACCGTAGTAATGGCTCCAAACATAAGAAGCATTGATGTAGCTGTTTTCACCTAAGTATTCAGCTTCGATACTGGCTTCCCAATATTTAGTCTCGCCACCATCTACTTCAGCGATAACATACGATGAACCACCTATTTCAGCAATGATGTCAGCAAGGTTATCAACATAGAGGCCTTTATCAGCGATATGTTGTGGTACACCTTCTGCATCAACACCAGAGTAGTCAGTTAAGCGCGCATTATTTGGCATATCTTCCCAAAAATGCATACCTTTACGGTGGCGTACGTGAGCACGTAACACTAAATCAGAGCCCACGTACTTAGTGGTACCAAGCGTGAACTCATTGATACGACGAGGTTTCATACCCTCTTGGAATGCTTTACCTGACGAGCCGCGTCTAGGTGATGCTGAAAGAATATTACCAGAGTCATCAAGTAATAATTCAATTTCTGAGCGTGTGTTACGGTCCCAAGAAGCTGCACGAGCTAATGAGCTTGCTTCAGGGTTATAAATAGCAAAATTCGCAAATACTGAGTCTTGTTCTGCATAATTCCAAGTTGCACCTAAACGCGGTTGAAGCATATCACTCCAATCTGTTTTATACATTTCGTACTTATGGCCCGGAGCTAACTCGTAACCCGATACTGTTCCCGATTTCTCTTTTAAGCCTTGCCCGTACCAAGTATCTTGGCTCACAAGTAGGCCAATATTATAAGTCCAGTCACCATGCTCTATAGTATCGTTTATTTCGAAATTGAGGCTACGCATTTCTGAGTTGATACCTGAAACTGAACTCCCATCAGTTGCTAGGCTCATTTGTTGTACATGTGCCCTATATATTGCATCGGCAGGGTCAAAGCCTTCAGTGTCAGCATCAGGATCGACTAAACCACCAAGGTAAGAGATACGCCCCCAACCATTTGATAATCGGGTAATCTGCTCTTCACCTTCTTCCCATTTTGCGCCTAAGTGTAGTGTGTGGTAGGTTTCACCCCAGTTAAACACATGCTCTAAATTAATTTCAAAAGAGTCTCTGTAAAAGTTTTGATTATCATATTGGGCGTAAGCACCAACACCACCTTCACCTTTCATCACTCCATCTTCTAAGTAACCATAAACATTGATTAATGCTGTAGCTCCCGCATTATAAGAAACTATTTGCTCTTCTGTGAAAGCGCCTTCAGAATCATATTCTCTTAGGTTTGGAACAGAAAAATAACCCATTTGAGTAAGGTTATTGATATCTATTTGGCTAGACAATGATGGAATAACGCTTAACTCAGTATCTGGTTTCGAACCTGTTTCTAATTCAAACTTACTGTATTGGAATGAAAGAGTTGTCGCTGAACTTAAAATCCAAGAGCCATCCAAAGTAAATATATCTTGGTCAGCTTTACTACCTACAGATACACTATCAGTCTCGTAAGCGCCAATGGAGTCACCTTTAACTTCTTTGTCGGATATACGCTGTGAAATATTAATTAAAATATCGTCTGTAGGTGCCCAGGTTAATTTACCGAAGTATTCATCGCGGATGCTTTCATAGTCCTTCACATCACCGTAAGCGGTAGCTTTGTTCGCTTTAGTTTCTTCTGGGCGATAATAAGATGTATAGAAGTATAAGGTATCCTCAATAAGCGGGCCGCCTAAACTTGCTGTTAACCAGCTTTTATCAAGCTCATAGCTTTCTTCGCCTACAGGTGTTGCAACAAAGCTTTTAGGTTGTATTTTGTATTCAACATTACCGTGAAATTCGTCAGTACCTGATTTTGATACGGTGTTGATTGAGAAGCCACCTGAGCGGTTAAAGCCTACCGCTTTTGCACCACCGCGGTCCATAGTTACGTATGCAACGTCATGAGTTGATGGCTCTGATGCTAAGTTACCAAACATTGGCATTGAAACATTTACACCATCAAAGCCGTACGAGTTATCAACACCAGAACCACCTGCAGATGGACCCAAGATTGTATTTGCCGAAAGTTCCACTCCAGGTACTAGTTTTAATAGGTCGCGGTAATCTTGACCAACTGGCACGCTGTTGATTGCTTCTTCACCTAATGAGTTAGTTAGTGACGATTTACCTTCGCGGAATAATTTACTGCCAGTTACTGTGATTACTTCAACATTTTCTTTAGCGCCACCCATTGTGACATTTAAGCTTGATGTTTGTTCTAGTAAAACATCCACAGTCATGGTTTGAGTTACACCGCTTTTATCGGTGAAAGTCAGTTCATAAGTACCTGGTTTTAACTGCGGTAAGTCGTAGCTACCATCTTCGCGGGTAACGACGGTACGTGGTTTTGGCATTACGTTACTTTTTGCAGTAACGGTGATCCCCGCCAGTGACTGCTGCGCTTCAGGTGATGATACTTTACCTTTGATGCTACCAGTTAGATTTGCAAAGGCTGGTGCGCTGGCGAGTGCCGCGGCCATAACAACACCGGTTAAGGCTGTTTTCTTTGCGCGAAGTGCATTGTTAGTCGCTTTGGCTATATAGCTCATTGCGAGTGTGGATGCATGTTGTTTCATTGTTTCCCGTCCTTATATTTATATGCTTTGATGGACTACTTACCCAATTGAGACTTATGAACTTTAAAATTATGTTGCCCATATATTAAACAGGTGTTATTGGATGTGGTCAAGAATATTTTTTTATTTAAAGGTGTGTTTTTAGGAATAAAATATATAACCCATTTTAGGTAAAGTTCAGTAATGGCTTGCTTTAGCTGGGTGCTAAATTATTGGTTGGAGAATTTTGTAAGAAATTATGACTTTTTAGTCAGTCGCTTATCGCAATTATTTAAAGGCTTAGAGGGCAAAGGGACATGGTAAACAGCATCCGAAAATTAGACACAAAAAAAGCAGCCTAAGCTGCTTTTAAGTATTTATATAACCTTATTGGATAAATTAGTTATTCTTAAATTCGCCAACAACTTCATTAGAATGTTCTAGTAACTTACGGCCTTGGCGGCTCGACTGTGTTAGGGCAATAAACAAAATATCAATGACAAAATCTTGCGCCGTACGCGCTAAAATCGATGATAAACGCACAGACTCGCCTTCAGCAACCGAGTAAAGTTTTACATCAGCCGAGTCGGCAACAAGGCTGCTGCCAAATTTAGTCACTGAGATCACCGAGCTTGAATTTTTCTTAGCTTGTTTAACAACTTCGGCAATTTCGCGAGTCATACCTGACTCACTTATCGCGATGACCAAGTCACCTTTCGAAAAGGTCGCAACATACGCAAGTTGTGCATGGCCATCTGGCTCTGCAATTGCAGGCATACCGAGTTTTTGTAATTTGTAAGAAAAATCTTTTGCAACCAGCGCTGAGCCACCTAAACCACAAATCAGAATACGTTTTGCAGATTTTAATAGCTCTACCGCTTTTTCGACTGCCGGCGCTTCGTTGAGGTTTTTGGTTTCGGTTAACACCGCCAATTTACTGCTTAATAGTTTTTCGGCGATTTGCTCTAGCGAGTCATTCAGAGTGATCTTGCCATGTAGCTTAGGTTCGCTGCTTTCATCGTTAAGGGCATCAATTACTGCAAGTTTAAAAGCAGGGAAGCCTTTATAACCTAACTTTTGCGAAAACTTCACCACACTTGATTGGCTTACACCAACCACTTTTGCTAGTTCAACCGATGATAAATTACGAATCGCATTCGCAGAATTTAACGTAAAGTCAGCAAGCTTAGCTTCGCTGCTCGATAGAGATTGGCGTAAGGCTTTAATTTTTACAAAAGTAGACATAGGGCTCACTTTGTTTGCTTAACTTAGTCAAAACGCAAAGCGATGGTTCTATTATAAACACAGGGCTTGGGCGCATTGTTTGCTTAACACGACGACTTATTTTTGTTTTAGCAGACCTAAGTTTGGAATATTTTTCTTAATTTAGATGGAATAATATAGTTTTATTCCATAATAGATACAACACTAATTATTGAGATAGCTCTATTTTTAGTAACTTAGCGATAATGTATGCTTTTTATTCTTTAATTGTGAAATAAAATATTTTACATGTTAAGTGGGTGTTGCTACTGTATTGCTGAGAATCGTCAACGCTTAAATCATCAGGTATGAATCTGTTATGAGTTTTACCCCTTTGAAAACGTTACTTAAACAGCTGTGTTATCTCAGTAGTGCGGTATTATTAGTAAGCTGTGCCAGTAATCCATATACCTACACACAATCAGCTAATTACAGCCATCGTGTTAAGTTCTTAGTGATGCATTACACCGCCATTGATTACGAAAAATCAATGCGTGCTTTGGTGGATGAAGGAGGCTTAAGTTCACATTATTTATTACCTGAATCAGGCGATCCTAGTTATCCAAAAGACGATTTAGAAATTATTCAGCTGGTTGATGAAAAAGATAGAGCATGGCACGCCGGACGCAGTTTTTGGCAAGGCCGAGAAGATTTAAATGACCATTCAATTGGTATTGAAATAGTGAATGTACCAAGCTGTCATATCCCTGAGCAAACTAAACTTGCAATGGAAAACGACGCCAGCAAGTTATGTATTTTTCCAGACTATGATGCCAAACAAATTGAGCTACTAATCGAGCTAAGCAAAGATATTCTTGCTCGGAACCCAGATATCGGCCCAACTCAAGTTATTGGCCATTCGGATATTGCCCCAAGCCGTAAGAACGATCCAGGTCCGCGTTTTCCTTGGTTTCAACTGTATAAAGCAGGTATCGGTGCGTGGTATGAAAGCGACACCGTTGATAAGTATTGGCAGCTATTTAGTGCATCAAAGCCTTCTGTTGAGTTAATGCAAAAAGCATTGCGCAGTTACGGCTATGAGGTGATTGCAACAGGTCAGCTTGACTCGCAAACGCTCGATGCCTTAAGTGCTTTTCAAATGCACTTTTTGCCTTGGCATGTAAGTGGCAATAGTGATGCAAGAAGTGCCGCTGTGCTTTTTGCGTTATTAGATAAATACTTTCCTAAAAAGAGTGAGCGGTTATTTAAAGAATATCAGCAGCAACAGCAAGCGGTTGAGCCAGCGCCAAAAACACTGGCCAATGCACAAGTTATAGCGCGTATTCCAGCACTTGATCCGAGTAGTCGCGCGCTTGTTAACGACAGGGGCACATTTACTGCCTATAAAGGTCGCGGTGAAATCATCATTGAAAACCAAGATGCAACCAGCGCTGATATTTTCATAAATGGTGAAAAAATTAATATTGCCTCACCATTAACAGTCGAAAAAATATATCAATACAGTTTGGCTAAACGCACCCGCGATGGCATTAACACCTATAAAGTAGAAAATGTATTGCCAGAAGGGGCAAGTTTAACCCTACGTTTTCCTTACCCAACGCTTGATAAAAACAGCACTCAAAAGCGTTTTAGTGCCGTTGATGAATTAATTAATCAAGAGATTAAAGAGGGCTTTCCGGGCGCGGTACTCGCCGTTATTAAAGATGGTAAGTTGATTAAACTAAGCCATTATGGCGCAGCTAAAAAGTACCATGCTGATGGCAGTGAGCTGAAAACCCCACAAGCTATGCAAAACGATACCTTGTTTGATATAGCCTCAAATTCAAAAATGTTTGCCACTAACTTTGCGCTGATGAAGCTTGCCAGCGAAGGGAAACTCGACGTAGAAAAGCCACTGTTTTATTACCTACCAGAATTTAGGGGCAGTGGCCGTGAACAGCGCTTAGTAAAAGATTTACTCACCCACAGTGCAGGTTACCCAGCCGTGGTCGATTTTCATCGTAAAGACAATAAATTTGGCGAGCGCTTTTTTTCTCAAAACAGCCTACGTACTAAAAACCTGCTATTAACAGGCGTGCCTTTTGTGGCTGGTCGGAACGTAAAACACCTATATTCTGATATCGATTATATGTTGCTTGGTGTGCTGGTAGAGCGTATTAGTGGCATGGCGCTCGATACTTATGTTGAGAGCCAAATTTATCAGCCGCTTGGTTTAACGCATACGGTTTATAACCCATTGCAAAAGGGTTTTTTAGCTTCACACATTGCCGCCACAGAGATTAATGGCAATACCCGAGGTGGTCGCATCGAGTTTGAAAATATTCGAACCGATGTACTGCAAGGTGAAGTACATGATGAAAAAGCGTTTTATGCTTTAGGTGGCGTAGCAGGGCATGCCGGGCTTTTTAGTACTGCCGGTGATTTATCCGTGCTTATGCAGGTGTTACTCAATGGTGGTGGCTACGACAACAAGCAAATTTTTACGCCACAAGTACTTGAGCAATTTACAAACTCCCAAGCAAGTGATGAGACCTATGGTTTAGGTTGGCGACGCGCGGGGCATCAAGCACGTAAATGGCATTTCGGCCCTTATGCCAGCCCGCGGGCTTTTGGTCATACTGGCTGGACAGGTACGGTGACCGTTATTGATCCTGAGTACGACCTTGCTATTGTGCTACTAACCAACGCGCGCCATACCCCAATTGAAGGGTCGCAAGAAAATTACGAGTTTGTCGGCAAGCGTTTCGAAACGGGTAAGTATGGCTCTATTATCTCACTGATTTATGAGAGTATATTAAATCACTAGTCGAATTAAGTTGAGTTTGGTGGCAAAGCCATTAAGCTTAGCGAGTTTTCGCATAATAAAAATAAAATGTTGTTCTTAATTTAAAAGGTTTTTTATGTCTTGGTATTCAATTTTACCACCCTTGATTGCTATCTTAATTGTGTTTTGGCGCAAAGAAGTGATCATGGCGTTATTGGTCGCGGTTGCGTCGTCTGAGTTTCTACTTGCTCTGAATGGTGAAGGTAATACCTTGTTTTTCACCTTTATTAATACTATTGAGCGAGTAATTGAAGTTGCCAGCTCTCCTGGTAATAGCCGTATCCTTATTTTTAGTATTCTAATTGGTGCCTTACTTGCCTACATTCGTGAATCTGGCGGCGTGGCTGCGACAGTTAATTTGCTGATGAACAAAGGGGTTGCTAAAAGTAAGCGCCAAGTCGGTTACTTAACCATGTTCTCAGGCATTGCGGTATTCATTGAATCGAACTTAAGTGTATTAACCTCGGGGATTTTATCGCGTGGTTTATTTGATAAATTTAAAATGAGCCGAGCACGCCTTGCTTACATTATCGATAGTACCAGCGCACCTGTGTGTATTTTAATTTTGCTAAATGGTTGGGGCGCCTACGTGCTCGGCCTACTTGGCAACTACGAAATGGAAGAGTCTGCGGTATCGGTATTGTGGGGCAGTATTGGTTATAACTTCTATGCCATCATTACCTTACTAATCGTGTTCTACACCATTACTTTTGACAAGGTACATGGCCCGCTTAAGCAAGCTGAAGAAAACCTAGAACAACAAGAAACAGAAGTAGCCGAAGAAGTAAAAGGTTCAAAAGCACGTTACATGCTTGTGCCACTTATCACCTTAATTGGTAGCATGGTTGGCTTTATGTTCTGGACTGGCGATGGCGATATTGCCAGCGGTAGTGGTTCTAAATCAGTGCTGTATGCAACTATTTTAGCTTGTGTTGTGGCTTACTTCTTAATGATTAGCTCGCGCGAATTTACACACCATAAGCTGGTTGATATTGGCTTTAAAGGTATGGGTGAGTTACTGCCATTAGTGTCTATTGTATTGCTATCACTCACTTTAGGCGCAAGCTTGAAAGACTTAGGTACGGGTGTGTTTGTAGCCGGACTAGTCGGTGATTTCTTACCTATTTACTTGGTTGTGCCAGTGCTGTTTTTAACCGGTGCGGTAATTTCATTTACCACGGGTACCTCGTGGGGCACATTCGCAATTCTTATTCCAATTGGTGTACCGCTCATTCAAGCTTTAGGGTTACCACCTTCATTGGTTATTGCTGCTATTTTAGGTGGTGGTGTGTTTGGCGATCACTGCTCGCCAATCTCAGATACCAGCGCAGTATCGGCCATTGCATCAGGCTGTGATTTATTAACTCACGTAAAAACTCAAATGCCATACGCCTTATTCGGCGGCGCATTAACCTTCATCGCTTACCTAGTGACGAGTATTATTGTGATATAAAAGCTTTAAGCTGTAAGCCTTAAGTTATAAGTAAAAAACCACAGAGAAGTCTGTGGTTTTTTATTGCTTGTAACGTAAGTCGTCATTTATGGCGACACATGTCGAATCACTTATAAAGTGACGGGCTAAAGCCCGACCTACAAGAGTATGGATTGAGGCCATCGCGCGAAATAAATTTCGCGCCTACAGTACTCCTTTACTCTTTCCCCTTGTAACTCGCTAACTCGTTGGGTTTCGCTCCGCTCTACCCAACCTACGATTTCGGTACAACCTTATAAACACCGACACCATCAACACCAAGATATAAATCACCATTAGGGTGGGTGGCTAGGCTGCGAACGCGACCTACACCTTCAAATACCTTGCTGTGGCCTGTTACTTTGTCACCATCAAGTTTTACCAAAACAAGGTGGCCAAACTTCATCGAACCTACGGCAATTTGGCCTTGCCACTGTGGGTATTTATCGCTGGTGATAAATTCCATTCCAGAAGGAGCAATTGAAGGCACCCAATACCAATCAGGTTGTTCCATTCCTTCGCGACTAGTTTCGTCGGTAATTTTTGTACCAATGTAGTTGATCCCATAAGTGATCTCAGGCCAACCATAGTTTGCACCTGCTTTAACTATGTTGATCTCATCGCCGCCACGAGGGCCATGTTCATGGCTCCAAATAACTCCCGTCTCAGGGTGCATTGCCATACCTTGTGGGTTACGGTGTCCATACGAATAAATACTTTTGTGAGTTGTTTTATGGTCATAAAACGGGTTTGATTTAGGGATAGAGCCATCGCTATTGATACGGTGAATTTTGCCAGCATCATAGTCTAGACTTTGTGGGTGAACGTCTCTTTTGCCACGGTCGCCAATAGAGAAGTACAAGTAACCTTCTTTGTCGAACTCAATACGCGAACCATAGTGTTTTGTTGTTTCAATATTTGGCTCGCCATCAAACAATAATTGCTGATCGACAAGAGCCATATCTTTAAAGCGGGCACGCATAATTGAGGTATTGTAACCCTCACCATCACCTTCATAGCCCGAGTACGAAAAGTAAATCCAACCATTGTCGGCAAAGTTCGGATCAAGTTCTATATCTAATAAGCCTCCTTGACCTTCATCATGTACTTTAGGTGTGCCTTTAACTGCTTGCTCAACGAGTTTGCCATCACGAATCAATCTAAGCTCGCCACGTCGATCAGTAACGAGTAAGTCACGCTCGTTAAGCCAAGCCATACCCCAAGGAATTTGAATTCCTTCGCTTACTAATTCTAGTTTGTAGTTATTAGCGCTAGCATCCAGAGGAATCTTTTGCTCCGGCTGAGCACACGCTTGCAAGCTCGATAAGCTAATTGAGGTAATGATTAAACTGTTAAACAAAGACCTTTTCATGGTAACTCCATAATATTTAAACACGATGTTACTAGCCTAGCTGGTTCAGCATTAAATTGTTATTAACATTAGAGCAATGTGAGATTATTGGTAAGAAAAGCGAGGTAAAGAGCGGAGTATTAGCCGTCAGCCGTCAGCCGTCTGATCTGACATCTGATATCTAACTACGCGGGGTAAACCCGCTGCTACTTAAAAGCTTGTAACTTTACTCTTGTAGCCCGCTAACTTGTTTTAAATCTGATAGCTGACGGCTGAAAGCTGATGGCTCGTTGAACCATCGCGTGAAATAAATTTCACGCCTACTGTACTCCTTTACTCTTTCCCCTTGTAGCTCGCTAACTTTTTTAAAGCTGACAGCTCTGAGTGTGTTGGGTTTCGCTACGCTCTACCCAACCTACGAGCTCGCTAACTCGTACACTTTTCCGTTTCATGGGTCAGTTGTTTGAGTGCGATGATTTGGCCTTGTTTGTTTTGGTCTAGGGCGAGTAGGTCACCTTGGTGAATATGAGTATCTAGGGTGCCGTGTTTTTGTAGCTCTTCAAGGAGTGATTGCTTTATTTGTACTATGACATTTTGCTCGCAGTCTGCGATATACCAGTCGTTATCAACACTGACTAGACGGCCGGTGAAGCTGGTGCGGGCTTGGTGATTGGCCAATGCTTGTTGGTAGTTAGTATCTAGCGTTTGCTTTTGCTGCTTTAGATTGCTTACATAACTGCCTTTAGAGTCGAGCTCGTGAACTTCTACCCATTGATAATCAGAAAGATCAACAGCATAAATGTTTGTTAGTTCTCGATAATTATATTCAAGCATAACAAAGCCAAATAACGCTAGGGCAACAAATAAACTGGCCATTTGTATTTTCAAAAAACGTTGTTTTTTAGGCCGTGTTACTTGTGGCGTTTGCATTTGTGCAAGTTGTTCGGTGCTTAAGCTGTGCTGTGTTTTACGCTTTTGAAAATGTGCTTTTAAATCAGCATCGAATTGCTCGTCGTTACGCTTCATGATGGCCTCCTAGTTGTTGTTTCAGGTTTTGACGGGCATATCGCAGCCGAGTTTTAATGGTCTCTGGGTTACTTTGTGTGATAGCAACAATGTCTTCGAGACTAAAGCCTTCTTGTTGTAAGGTCAGCGCTTCACGTTGTACAAAGCTAAGTGCCATAAGTGCTTTATCAAAGGCTTCGTAGTCGTAGTGATAACTCGCATCCTGAGGTTCAGCAAATAGTTGGTTGTCTTCTAACTCAACAAACTTTTGCTGCTTACGAAACTCATCAATTAATAAATTACGTGCTAATCGAAAAAGCCACGCTTTTGGGTTGTTTTGATCATTGTAAAAGTCGCGTTTATCAATGACTTTTAACCAGGTTTGCTGGCATATATCAAGGGCAAGATCTTTATCACTTTGTGTAACTAGGTAGTGATAAAGATCGTTCCCGTATTGAGCAACGAGTTGGTTAAGGTAACGGTTGTCGCCCGTTTTGGCATACTGCGCCAAACAATCTGTGCTTGGCTTGTCAAATAACCATGTCTTGATGCTCATTAGCATAGGCAGTTATCCATCTATTTTAAAATCAAGTTGAACGCTTTGGTTTGTTTGTAATTGTGCCACACCTTCAACTACTTTAGGGCGATATTTCCAACGTTTAATGGCACGAATTGCTTCACGGTCAAATACCCGTTTGGGCTCGGCATCAATAATAACAGGGTCAATCACTTCGCCAGTCGGAGAAATGCTAAAGCTAATTTGTACCCAACCTTCAATGCCATCACGAGCTGCTACCGGAGGGTACTTAGGGTTTATACGCACAATTGGTGTTGCATCTCCCGTTGGTTGGTTAATGCTTTTGCTAAGCGTGTCGCCAATGTTATCGAATGTCATAGTTGGTGTTAAATCCGCTACTACAACTGTATCGGTCGAATCAATTGTTGGGCGTGGCGGTATTTTTGGTGGCATTTTAGCAACTGGCGGTGGCGGCAGTGTTTGCTTTACTTGCACTTTTGAGTCTTCCGGTACTTCATAAATTTCAACCGTGATATCTGGGCCTGTTTTAACATCGGCTCTTTGCTCAGCAGAAATTAAGTACTGCATAAATGCAAATGCTGCAAAGGTCATGACACCGCCGCCAAGAATTGCTGCGGTTGTCTTTAAAGCAGCATTGCTGTTATTCAAGCTTGCTGAGTTTAGTGGTAAAGTATGCATAGCCGTTCCTCTTTGGATAATTGCTTTCATAGCTAAACGGCTGGCAAATAAAAAAGGGGTGAAACTTTTTTCACTTTTTATTTTTCACAAGTTTTTTAGGTTGTTATGAAACTTATTCAAATAGATAAAGCCCGTTACCGTAAACATTTAAACCAAGTAATTATTGCTTGTGTAATTGCTTTAGCCGTTGGCAGTTTAGCCATTTCACAAACATTAATTGCGTTATTCCCTGACCCAAGCGGTAGCCACTTTCATTGGAACCTATTAGGTGTTGTTGTGTGTAGTTTGCTGGTGGGCTTTGTGCTTAATAAATACCGCAATCATGATTACATGACTGAAATAGTCTATGTGTGGGAGCTTAAAAAAGCGCTGAATAAAATCACCCGTAAAATGCCAAAGTTAAAAGCAGCAGGGCGTGAGGGCAATGCAGATGCTTTATTAGCAATTCATTACAGCTATGCGGGGTCACGTTTGTTATGGCAGCTTGATGACAACACTATTACCATGGATGAGTTGGCAATTAAGCAGGCAGAGCTTGATAGTGTTGCAGATAAATACAATCTCTCGCTTGATGCAGAACGTTATGATGAGTCAATCTTAAAGCAATTTTAAGGACGAATAATGAAAAAGGTTTTGATTGTTTGCTTAGGCAATATTTGTCGTTCACCTACTGCTGAAGCGGTACTTCGTAGTCGTGCAAAGGCGTTGGGTGTCAATGTCAAAGTTGATTCTGCTGGCACCATTGGTTACCACCAAGGTAATCCACCTGATTCACGTTCAAAAGCAGCAGCCGAAAAGCGCGGTTATAGCTTTAAAGGAATTTATTCACGACCTGTGACTCAAGCTGATTTTTATGAGTTTGATTTAATCCTCGCTGCCGACAAGCAAAATCTTGCTGATTTAAAAGCCCAGTGTCCAGAGCACTTACAATATAAGTTGTCGCTGTTTTTAAGTCATGGTGACGCAGGGGAGAGCGAGATCCCCGATCCCTATTATGGTGGCGATCAAGGTTTCGAAAAGGTACTCGATTTAATTGAGGACGCAGCCGATAACTTGCTTAAAAAGCTATAAAAAGGGTCGCATTGCGACCCTGTTATTTATCTTTTTATTTTAAAGTCTAATTGCACCCGAGAAGTTGCAGCAATGGCTTGACCATTTTCAAACTTAGGCGCATAACGCCATTTTTTCATTGCTTTTACTGCTTCTCTTTCAAATGCAGTACCACCTTCAGAGTCAACCACAGTTATGTTGTCTACAAAGCCTGACGGGGTTACTTCAAATTCCATCACGACAATGCCGTCTTCCATACGTTGTGCTTTTGACATTGGATATTTTGGCGGCACACGGTACAACGGCTCTTGTTCTTGGCTTTCTTTCCAAGGCACCATTTTCGCAATTGCTAAACAATGTTTGGTTGCTTCGTCGCTTTTACCTGTTTTTTCGTATAAGTGAACCAACTTCGAATGGGCGTTTAATTCGGTTTGATGATCAAAGTCTAGCTCTTGATCAAATACGCTAACTACGTGATTCAACCGCTCAATAGCGGTGCTGTATTTACGTTGGTTTTCTGCGAATGCGGCAACTAAAAAGTCAGCGCTAATACGATCGACAGCGTTATTCGGTAAGTTTTCTTGGTAGTACTTATCGGCTTCTTCAAGATATTTCTTTGCTGTGTAATAGCGCTCGCCAGTTCCTTTGTAAGCAAGGATACGAGCAGCGGTCATTTTTGCATCAGCAACAAGCTTGTCTGAGTTTTGTTTTTCAGCAATAGCAATGACATCATCAAGATACGTATCAGCGCGCTTAGCAGAGGGAGTTGATTCTGCCATGCCGATTAATGAATCATACACTTGCACACTTAGCTTGCCGTGGTTTTTTTCGAGTATTTCGTAGGCTGTGCGATATAACTCAAAGCTTTGTTCTTGTTCACTTTTAGCAAGGCTGTTTGCATAGTTAATAGCCAGGTTGGCAGTGTTGTCAGCGTTTTCACCATAAATTTCTTTGCCAAGCTCAAACGCTTTTTTGGCAAATTCACTGCTGTCTTGCTTATTTTCTACAGCGGCGACATAAGCGCGGTAGGTGTCGTTAAATTCTTGGGTGGTCGTTTCATTGGCAATGCTTTGCTGACTTAATAGTAGTGTAATGCATAAGGCAAGTGAGCTCTTTTTCATAATATTCCTTATTATTTTGCCCAGAGAAGAGGAGATTAATACTTGTTGATGATAATTATTATCATCATTAGGTGCAAGGTAGCAAATTACAGTCGATGTGTCACTGTTTGGCTTTAAGGTACGCAGTGTGATTCATTGTACTTTTGATTGGCAGAACTGGGTTGGCTTTGTAGCAGGGCGCTACAAATTAGCACGAAGGCTTTTTTCATAATATTCCCTATTATTATTGTTGTTTTTATTAACGGTTTGAAAAAGGTTTACTGCTTTATTTAGATTAAACTAATCTATTTTATCGAATCGATTAAATGCTCATTTGTAGCAATTTGTTGCAATTCAATAAGCTAGGTACAAAGTGAGGGCGTTTATCGTGTTTGCTGAGCGCAGTTTATGCGTGGCGCAAAGCTCGTATCTTGGGGTGGTTTGAGTGTATAATACTTGAATTGCTGGTAACTGCCTCAATATTAGTTATCACTCGTCGTATGTTGCATCCTTACAACCTTCAAGCTGTTGTAATCACATTTGCAGTATCGCATTTATTTTTAAATTTGGATTTGTCGTGGCGCAAGTAAGAGCAAGAGTCCAGCTAAATGTTGGCAAAAACAGTGATATCCCTGCAGAAATCGTATCTTTCAGTGGCTTAAATGATGGCCAAGAACATGTTGCTTTAGTGTTTAATCAAGCCGACACAGAGCAAGACGTACCTTTAATTCGTATGCATTCAGAGTGTTTAACGGGTGATGTATTTCACTCATCACGTTGTGATTGTGGTGAACAGTTAAATGAGTGTATCGAGATGATGCACCAACAAGGCGGTATTTTACTGTATTTACGCCAAGAGGGCCGTGGCATTGGTTTATACAATAAAATTGATGCTTACGTATTGCAGTCGCAAGGTATGAATACGTACGAAGCAAATAACCACTTGGGTTTTGCTGATGATTTACGTGACTTTTCAGACGCGGTATTAATGCTAGAAGCACTCAATCAAAAGCATGTTAAGTTAATGACTAACAACCCAAATAAGCTTAAAGCACTGCGTGATGCGGGTATTGAAGTTGATTCAGTGGTTGGCACTCATGCGCACATTAAAGCGGGTGTGGTAGGTAACCGAGCTTACCTCGAAACGAAAATCAAACATGGCTCGCACATGCTTGATATTAAAAAAATTAAAAAGCCTGAATAAATTTCACAACAGGTGACTATAAACCAGCGACGCACCCAGTTATACTCGGTGCGTTTTGTCGTTATTGAATGAGAAACTATGTCGATCGAAGTTCGTGTTTTTAAAGCCAATGCAGGCGTAAAGTGGTTCAAAGCTGGCTGGGAAATCTTTAAGCTGCAACCCTTCACTTTTATTTTAATGCATCTGTTAATTGGTATTATTGGCTTTTTGTCTTTATTGCTACCTGTATTACAAGTGGTGGGTGCATTTGTTGCTCCTTTTTTGATGGCCGGTTTTTATCAAGCCGTATTAACAAAACAGCAAGGCGGAACTATCAGCCAAGCTGATATTTTTAAGCCATTTAGTAACAAAGGAAATCGTATTGGTTTAGTACGTGTGGCTGTGTACCAGATGGCGGCAGGTATTTTATTAGCCTTACTTTCTAATTTTATTTTTGCTGATGCCTATGCGGTTATTTCGAGCCAAACATTTGATCCGCAAAATCAAACCCATATTGCCGATTTATTAGCAACCATCTCAATGGGCCAAGTGGCCGTATTTTTATTGGCAATCAGCATTTATTTAACCGCGTTTGCTTATGCAATTCCGCTGGTTTATTTTCAAAAGCAGAGCAACATGTTGCAGGTTTTAAAAACGTCGTTCATGGTGTTTTATCATAATATGGCGCCATTGAGTGTTTATGGCTTAATTTGCGCGATTTTAATGGTGATCTGTATTCCTTTATCGTTTATTCCTCTATTGGTTTTAATGCCAATTTGTTACATTAGCTTCTTTGTGTCTTTTCAGGCTATTTTTATGCCGGTTGTGCCAAAAGGTGATGACCAAACAAAAGCACCTGAAGCGCAGTCACAATCAGGACGCTTTGACGCGTAATGGATGATAAAGAACAAAAGTTAAAGAATTACGTACTTTGGTTATTGTCTCGACAAGATTATTCGCGTCGAGATTTAACACGAAAGTTACAGCAAAAAGAGGCGACACCTGAGTTTACAGAGCGTTTGTTAGATTGGTGTGAATCACACAACTTTATTAACGAACAGCGTTACTGCGAAGGGTTTGTACGCCGCCATTTAGCTAAGTATCATGGTGCGAAACGCATTCAAAGCGAAGCAATGGCAAAAGGGATAGACCGAGCATTATTAGATAAGACGCTCGAAGAGTTCGAAATCGATTGGTTTGAACTCGCAAAGGACGCATATTTAAAGAAGTTTTCAAATTCAGGTAAAGAACTCGACCAGAAAGAAAAAGCGAAACGTGTACGCTACTTGATGTATCGAGGCTTTAATTACGAACAAATTGATTTTGCAATGCAAGCACAGCAATAAACGGGTGAGATTTTCACATGCAGCATATGACTACCGCACAGATCAGGCAACAGTTCTTAGACTTTTTTGCCTCTAAACAACACCAAATTGTTCCTTCAAGCTCGCTGATCCCGGGTAACGATGCCACGTTATTATTCAATAACGCCGGTATGGTGCAATTTAAAGATGTATTTTTAGGTGCGGAAAGCCGCCCTTACTCGCGTGCAACCAGTTCACAACGTTGTGTACGTGCAGGCGGTAAACATAACGACCTTGAAAATGTAGGTTACACAGCACGTCACCATACATTCTTCGAAATGTTAGGTAACTTCAGCTTTGGTGATTACTTCAAGCAAGACGCAATTAAATTTGCGTGGGAATTTTTAACTGAAGTAGTGAAACTACCGCAAGAAAAGCTACTGGTAACTATTTACCATGATGACGAAGATGCCTTCAATATTTGGCATAAAGAAGTGGGTCTAAGTGAAGACCGCATTATTCGCATTGCAACTAGCGATAACTTCTGGTCAATGGGTGATACAGGTCCGTGTGGTCCATGTTCTGAAATCTTTTACGATCACGGTGAGCACATTTGGGGTGGTCCTCCAGGTTCACCAGAAGAAGACGGTGATCGTTTCATCGAGATCTGGAACTTAGTATTCATGCAGTTTAACCGCCATGCCGACGGTACAATGGAGCCGCTTCCTAAGCAGTCTGTTGATACAGGTATGGGTCTTGAGCGTATCTCTGCAATTTTACAAGGCGTTCACTCAAACTACGAAATCGATTTATTCCAAGCACTTATTGCAGCTGCGGCTAAAGTAACGAATGCACAAGATTTAGATGATAAATCGTTACGCGTTGTGGCTGACCACATTCGTTCGTGTGCGTTCTTAGTGTCTGACGGCGTTATGCCATCAAACGAAGGCCGTGGTTATGTACTACGTCGTATTATTCGTCGTGCAGTTCGTCACGGTAACAAGCTAGGCGCGAAAGGTGCATTCTTCTATAAGCTAGTTGCTGCGCTAATTGAGCAAATGGGTCAAGCGTACCCAGAGCTTGCTAAGCAACAAGAAATTATCGAAAAAGTACTGCGTATTGAAGAAGAGCAGTTTGGTAAAACACTTGAGCGTGGTCTGGCTATTTTAGAAGAAAGCCTAACTGACATCGAAGGCGATGTGATCCCAGGTGACTTAGTATTCAAACTTTACGACACTTACGGTTTCCCAGCTGACTTAACGGCAGACGTGGCGCGTGAGCGTTTCATGACGATTGATGAGCATGGCTTTCAAGAGTGTATGGCTGTTCAGCGTAAGCAAGCACAGCAAGCGGGTAAGTTTGGTGCAGATTACAACCAACAACTTAAGTCTGAAAAACACACAGACTTTAAAGGTTACGATGCAGAGCATTACACAGGTACTGTTGTTGAGCTTTTCTCAGAAGGTCAATCGGTTTCTGTACTTGAAGATGGTCAAGAAGGTATCGCAATCTTAGACCGCACACCGTTCTATGCTGAATCTGGTGGTCAAGTTGGTGACACAGGTGTGTTAAAAGTTGCTGGCGGTGAGTTTGTAGTGACTAACACGACGAAACTTGGTAATGCATTTGCACACCATGGTCGTGTACAAGGCCGTATTGGTACAAACGATAAAGCAGAGGCAACAATTGATGCAGCTCGTCGCGATAGCATCAAGAAAAACCACACTGCAACACACATTTTACATGAAACGTTACGTCAAATTTTAGGTGAGCACGTAAGTCAAAAAGGTTCACTTGTTGACCCTGAGCGTTTACGTTTTGACTTCTCTCACTTTGAAGCGGTAACAAAAGACGAATTACGCCAAATCGAGCGCGCAGTGAACGATGAAATCCGTCGTAACTTTGCGCTTGAAACTGAGCTAATGGCTATCGAAGATGCAAAAGCAAAAGGTGCGATGGCATTGTTCGGTGAAAAATACGATGACGAAGTGCGCGTAGTAACCATTGGTGATTACTCAATCGAGCTATGTGGTGGTACTCACGTTAAGCGTGCTGGTGATATCGGTTTATTTAAAATCGTATCAGAAAGCGGTATCGCTGCCGGTATCCGCCGTATTGAAGCGGTAACGGGTGCTGAAGCAGTTGCTTATGTAAGTGAGCAAGAGCAACAGTTAAATGATGTTGCAGCGCTAGTTAAAGGTGATAGCAGCACAGTACTTGAAAAAGTAACTGCGTTACTTGAGAAATCAAAAGGCCTTGAGAAGCAAATTGCACAGCTTAACGATAAGCTAGCAAGTGCGGCAGGTGCATCGTTACTTGACTCTGTTGTTGAAGTGAACGGTATTAAACTGCTGGTTGCTGATGTTGCAGGTACTGAGTCTAAAGCACTACGTGGCATGGTTGATGACCTGAAAACGAAGATTGGTTCAGGTGTTATTGCCCTTGGTGTAGCTAATGGCGATAAAGTAAGCCTAATTGCAGGTGTAACTAAAGACCTAACAGGTAAAGTGAAAGCCGGTGAGCTTGTAAATCACATGGCTGCACAAGTAGGCGGTAAGGGCGGTGGTCGTCCAGATATGGCGCAAGCAGGTGGTACTCAGCCAGAGAACCTTGCAGCAGCCTTAGAAAGTGTAACTGGTTGGTTAACTGAGCGTTCTTAATCACTAGTGGCACTTATCGTCCAAAAATTCGGTGGCACCTCAGTTGGCTCAATAGAGCGAATTGAGGCCGTCGCCGACCTTGTTGTAAAAACCAAGCAGCAAGGCCATCAAGTTGTGGTGGTGCTCTCGGCGATGTCGGGAGAGACTAACCGTCTAATTGAACTCGCTAAACAAATCGATTCTCGACCTAGTGCTCGTGAGCTTGATGTGTTGCTAACCACCGGTGAGCAAGTGTCAGTCTCTTTACTCGCAATGGCTATTATTAAACGTGGTCACTCAGCGGTAAGCTTACTTGCTGATCAGGTCAACATTCGCACCGATAATATGTTTGGCAAAGCACGTATTGAAGAGATTGCTGCGACTCGCCTTAAGCATGAACTTGAGCATAACCGGATTGCTATTATAGCGGGCTTTCAGGGCCGCGATATTGAGGGCAATATCACTACGCTTGGTCGCGGTGGTACAGATACTTCTGCGGTTGAGATTGCAGGTGCTATCAATGCGGATGAATGTCAGATTTACACCGATGTTGATGGGGTATACACGACCGACCCGCGTATTGAACCAAATGCTCGACGTATGAGCCATGTCACTTTCGAAGAAATGCTCGAAATGGCAAGTCTTGGGGCTAAGGTTCTGCATATTCGTAGTGTTGAAGCCGCAGGGAAATATAATATACCGCTCAGAGTGTTATCGAGTTTTAACCCGGATCAAGGGACCTTGATCAGTTTTGAGGAGCCGGATGTGCAAGCAAACATTGTGTCGGGTATCGCCTTTAATCGTGACGAAAGTTTGATTTACGTCAATGGCGTGCACCAAGGAACGGAAAACCTTGCAAAAATTTTGAAACTTTTTGCAGAATTCGGCATCGAAATAGATATGATTAATCAAGTTAATCATAACTTTGAAAAAATAGACTATGCTTTTACTGTGCACACGAATGATTTTGAGCAAGCGCTTGAAATTTTGACCAGTAACCAAGATGGTATCAGCGCAGAATCTATTAAAGGGATAAGCAATGTTGCCAAGGTGTCTGCAGTAGGTGTAGGGATGAAATCTCACTCTGGTGTGGCAAGTTTATTTTTTAATGCCCTTGCCGATGAAAACATCAAAGTGATGCTTGTATCGACATCAGAAATAAAGATATCAGTTTTAATTGACGAAAAGTATTTAGAACTGGCTGTACGTGCGCTACACAAAGTTTTTTTAACTGAAAATGAATAAGATCTAGAGTTTTTACTTACTTTTAAGTCTAGATTTCATTAGAATGTTTTTGACGCGGAATCTTTTAATTTTTTGGAACATGGGAGCAATAGAATGCTAATACTAACTCGTAGAGTAGGTGAAACCCTTATGATCGGTGACGAAGTAACAGTTACTGTTCTTGGTGTTAAAGGAAATCAAGTTCGCATTGGTGTAAATGCACCGAAAGATGTATCAGTACATCGTGAAGAAATCTACATGCGAATCCAAGCAGAGAAATCTAACCCAAATCCGGGCAACGTTTAATCAGCGACAGATATTTTTAAGAGCCACTCACTGAGTGGCTCTTTTATTTAGTTCAGCTGTTATTTCATCATTTAGCGCTTGTTTAGAAATATATTGCATACCGCGCTGTGCTTTTAAAATAAAACCTCGCTCAGTTTCAATAATCTCACTAATCTGTTGCCAGCTTAATTGGTAGCTTTTATGCGGGTTTTCGGCCTTAACACCTTCATCATCAAATACGACAGTCACTTCGCTACCCGATGCACGACTCAACATTTGTCTTGCGACCCACCATGGGCGCTTGTAATAAAACGATAAGCACTCAACGACAGCAAGCATAATCATAAAGCTGCCCAGATAATGATTCTCTAATTGATAAAAGGCTAATAAGCCTAAGGTTATTAACAACACCAACAGCGGGTATTTAGGCTTAGCTTGTGATGAATAAGGTAAAGACTCATCAAAGCATTCGTAATAATACGGTTTATCTAGTGTGTAAGTTGTACTTAATGTCATTCGGGGACTCACTTAATCGACTGGCAGCAGTTTAACATTGATAGAAAAAAACTGCCGCAGTTGGTTTTCATTTAGTTGTCATTATGAGAGCTTAAGGTATCTGTATTTTTTAGGTGTAAGTTGTATGTTTGTTAGTTCAATGTCATTAGCACTAGCAATGACCACAAATACTTTTTTAGTTATGGGCGATATGCCATACACTCCAATTGATGAAATTAATCTCGCCAAAGATGGAAAAATTACTAAAGCAATCGCAGCAACACCCCATGGCTTTTTAATGCACCTTGGTGATATGAAATCGGGAGCACTTGCTTGCACCAATAAGCTTTTGCAAACAAATAAAGCGTTATTAACATCGCTGACTACACAGCCTTTTATTTACACCCCAGGTGATAATGAATGGACAGATTGCGACCGCGTCACATTAACTCCCCAATTCGATGAGCTTGAACGGCTTAATTTTGTTAAAGGCTTGATGTTCGACGAGGCTTATACACAAAAAGCGAAGCAACTACAGGGTTATGCCACACAAGCTGAAATGCTAGAGAATGCCCGTTGGCAGTTTGATGACATTGAATTTCGTACTTTGCATATACCTGGTACATTTAATGGCCGCTCACAAATCTTAAAAAGTGACAAAAACGCAGCACTTGATGCCGCTGACAAACGTGATAAGTACAACTTAATGTGGTTAAAACAAGCGCTTGTTCATCAGGATGCTAAGGCCTATGTGTTTGGCTTTCAAGCTGACATTTACCATCCAACCAGTAAACCCGCTTGCAGCGAATCACAGCGCAGCGATTGTGATGCCTTTAAAGTGTACCGTGATGCTATCAGCGACTTCGCAAAGCACACCACAAAGCCTGTGCTCGTGATGCATGGCGATACCGGCCCATATTGTCAGCAGCAGCTAGCGAGTAACTTAACGCGCTTAAATGTCCCCGGTGATTTTGCCGTTAGCGATGTAGCTAAGGTGAGTTTTAATAACGGCCAGTGGCATATAGCGAGTGTAACGACAAACGAGCCCCTCACTAAGGTTTGTGAGTAATAACGTAGGTAAGTTAGAGCGGAGCGAAACCCAACAAGTTAGCGAGTTGCGAGGGGAAAGAGTAAAGTTGCGAGTTTATAGGGAAATGAGCCATCAGCTTTCAGCCGTCAGCTATCAGATTAAAAAAAGAGCCGGTAGGTTGGTTAGAGCGGAGCGAAACCCAACAAGTTAACAAGTTTCTAGGGGAAAGAGTAAAGTTAGCAAGCTGCTTGACACAAGCAGCTTGCAGCCTAGAGTCGCTAACTCGCTAACTCGCTAACTTGCTAACTCACATACACAAAAAAGCGGCACTTGGCCGCTTTTCTTAATTAAGGTGTGTTATTAGCAGTTAGTTTCTTTTGCGTTAACACCTTCTTTTACTTCTTCACATGCATCTTCAACTGCATTTTGTGTATCAGTAATTGCTTCGTCAATACGTTCGCCAGCTTCTTCAGCTGTGTTGTCTTCACAACCCATAATAAATAAACCTGAAAATAGGGCGATAGTTGCGGCTTTTAAAGTTGAATTTTTCATAATGAAATTCCTTGTAAATTTAAAATAAAGTAAATGGTTATCTGCTTTTAACTACTTAGGGACACTGCCTCTAAGTGCTCCTGATACCAGCGAAATAACAAGTAATACTAAAAATATAAAAAAGATAATCTTAGCGATGCCTGCAGCGGCTCCTGCGATACCGCCAAAACCTAACACTGCTGCGATTAACGCGATAACTAAAAAAGTAATTGTCCAGCGTAACATAGTGGTCTCCTTGGCTATTTAAATTTTCTTAAGTTCGATGTAACTAAAGCGAGTTCTATGCCAGAAGGTTTATTTCTTAAATTTCAGTTGCTTATGTGTTTTTGTTGTAATTGGCAGGGTTCATCATTTGGTAACTTTTACGAGTAAGCATGTAACTTATTCATAGTGATATTTTTTCATATTGAGCTGCATGAGAAAAATGAAAGAAAGCACTAAAAATGGTAAGACCAATTTAACTTTGTTTTGTGTGCTTAGCTCTAACGCCTTGTTGTGTGTGGTTTTTAGTCATTTTGTTGCTATTAATTAATAGTTCAGCATATAACGCTTGGCTATATTGACTATTTATATCATCTATAACGGGGCTTTAAATGCGTGAATAGTGGGGTGTTAATTATATGTGTGTCATGTTATTTTAAATTTAATTGGTTTTACCAATTTACAATGGTGCTATACAAATTGATTTTCTTTGTTATCATTGGTGCATAATTATTTAACAAAAATGACTTTTTATTATAAGTAAGCGAGGGGAGTCGTATGGATATAGGTGGATTACTCACCACTGCGGCCAGTTTGATGGTGACAGGCATGGTTGGCGTGTTTGTTTTTCTGAGCATTTTGATTTCTGCGGTGATCTTAATGTCGAAAGTCGTGGGTCGATTCGACGATCCTGCAACTGCAGAACCTACGCGAACAGCAAAAATTCAACCTCAACAGGGTGTGCCACAGGCACATATTGCAGCTATCAGCGCTGCAATTGCTCAATTTCGAAATAAACAAAAATAACGGGGCAGCTCAAACATGGCTAAATTAAAACTAACCGAATTAGTATTGCGTGACGCACACCAGTCTCTTTTGGCAACGCGTATGCGCTTAGACGACATGTTACCCATGGCAGAAAAACTCGATAATGCGGGTTATTGGTCTATTGAATCATGGGGTGGTGCAACGTTTGACTCGTGTATCCGTTATTTAGGTGAAGATCCTTGGCAACGTATTCGCGAGCTAAAAGCTGCAATGCCAAACACTAAGCAGCAAATGTTACTGCGCGGGCAAAACCTTTTAGGCTACCGCCATTATGCTGATGATGTAGTCGAAAAGTTTGTTGAGCGAGCTCATAAAAACGGTGTTGATGTATTCCGTATTTTCGATGCGATGAACGATGTACGTAACCTTGAAACCGCGATTAAAGCAGCGGTAAAAGTAGGTGCACACGCTCAAGGTACAATTTCATACACAGTAAGCCCAGTGCATACACTTGATATGTGGCTGAAACTTGCTAAGCAACTAGAAGATCTTGGTTGCCATTCAATTTGTATCAAAGATATGGCGGGTTTACTTAAGCCATACGATTGTGAGCAGTTGATCAAAGGCTTAAAAGAAACCGTGTCTATTCCTATTGCGATGCAATGCCATGCGACCACAGGTTTAAGCACTGCAACATACCAAAAAGCAATCGATGCGGGTATCGATATGCTTGATACAGCTATTTCGTCAATGAGTATGACTTATGGTCATAGCGCCACAGAAACCATAGTTTCAATTGTTGAAGGCACAGAGCGAGATACTGGTCTTGATTTAAACCAATTGGAAGAAATTGCTGCTTATTTCCGTGATGTTCGTAAAAAGTATGCCGCTTTTGAAGGTAGCCTTAAAGGCGTTGATGGTCGTATCTTATTAGCGCAAGTACCGGGCGGCATGTTAACTAACATGGAAAACCAGCTTAAAGAGCAAGGTGCAGCTGATAAGCTTGACCAAGTGTTACTTGAGATCCCACGTGTTCGTGAAGATTTAGGTTATATCCCACTTGTTACACCGACCTCACAGATTGTCGGTACTCAAGCAGTACTAAATGTACTAACTGGCGAGCGTTACAAAACCATCACAAAAGAAACAGCGGGTGTGCTGAAAGGTGAATATGGTGCAACACCAGCGCCTATGAATAAAGAGTTGCAAGAGCGAGTACTTGAGGGCGCTGAAGCAATTACGTGCCGCCCTGCTGATAAGCTAGAGCCTGAGCTTGAGAAGCTAGAAGCAGAGTTATTAAGCGAAGCTAAAGAGCAAGGCTTAGAGCTTGCTGATGATGTGATTGATGATGTACTTACTTATGCATTGTTCCCACAAATTGGCCTTAAATTTATTAAAAACCGCAACAACCCAGATGCATTTGAAGCAATTCCAACGGGTGAAGTTGCTAAACCTGAAGCAACTCCTGCTGCTTCAAGCCCTGTAAAAGCAGAGCAGTACAGCGTTAAAGTTGATGGTAAAGTTTACGATGTCGTCGTAGCGCAAGGTGGTGAGCTTAAAGAAGTAACCCTAAAAGACAGTGAGTTAATTCCTCAGTCGGCGTCAGCGTCAGCGGGCGAAACACTCAATGCACCGTTGGCAGGTAATATTTTCAAAGTGAAAGTGAAACCAGGTCAAACCGTTAACGAAGGTGATGTGGTTATCATTATGGAAGCGATGAAAATGGAAACTGAAATTCGCGCCGCACACTCAGGTACAGTTGCAGAAGTATTAGTGGCAGAGGGCGACTCTGTTGCCACTGGCGATGCGCTAATCGCGCTGGCATAGGAGACAGAGGATGGATGGTGTTTTAAACCTCTGGCATGCCACGGGTATTGCTAACTTTACTTTTCCGGCATTGATCATGATTGCGGTTGGTTGCTTGCTGCTCTATTTAGCAATCGCCCGTAACTTTGAGCCACTGTTGTTATTACCGATTGGTTTTGGAGCTATTTTAACTAATATTCCAGTAGCTGGGTTATCTGAGCCGGGCGGCCTTTTGTATTACGTGTACCATATTGGGATCGACTCTGGGGTATTCCCACTTTTGATCTTTATGGGAGTAGGGGCGCTGACTGACTTTAGTGCCTTAATCGCTAATCCGCGTATGTTGCTGTTAGGTGCGGCTGCGCAATTTGGTATTTTCGCAACTTTATTTGGTGCAATACTGCTTAACTATATTCCTGGCTTTGAATTTACACTACAAGACGCATCGGCAATTGCCATTATTGGTGGGGCAGATGGTCCAACAGCTATTTTCTTAGCATCTAAGCTAGCACCTGATTTACTGGGGGCGATTGCTGTAGCAGCTTATTCTTATATGGCGCTAGTGCCAATTATTCAGCCGCCAATTATGCGTGCACTAACAACGCAAGAAGAGCGCGAAATTCAAATGCCGCAACTTCGTGCCGTATCGAAAAAAGAGAAAATTGTTTTTCCGTTAATGGTGCTTAGTTTAACCATCTTGTTTTTACCTGCAGCAACACCGCTGGTCGGTATGTTCTGCTTAGGTAACTTGATGCGTGAATCGGGCGTGGTTGATCGTTTAAGCAATAGTGCACAAAACGAAATCATCAACATTACCACTATTTTCTTAGGCTTAGCGGTAGGCTCAAAGCTTGCGGCAGATAAGTTCTTAACCGTAGAAACGATTGGTATTTTGGTATTAGGTGCTCTGGCCTTTGCAATTGGTACAGCATCAGGGGTGTTTATGGCGAAGGGCCTAAATAAATTCTCTAAATCGCCAATCAACCCATTAGTAGGTGCAGCGGGTGTATCAGCGGTACCAATGGCCGCACGGGTGGTTAATAAGGTAGGCCTTGAGAGCAACCCGCATAACTTCTTGTTGATGCATGCCATGGGACCAAATGTAGCAGGGGTATTAGGAAGTGCCGTTGCAGCAGGTATTCTGTTAGCAATTGTTGGCTAACAGCACGATTTAGTCGTTTTACTTCCAACCGACTGGCGCAGTAATTTTACTGCGCTTTTTTTTGCCTTCAATTTAGGTATAGTGAACCTTAATATTCTACAAGAAAGGAAGCCTAGTGAATGTATTTGTGATTTTGCTGTGTTTGTTTGTGGCGTTAGTGATTTTGGTGCCACTGCTTGAAAAGTACAGCGCTAGAACGGGGCTTGATAAAGCAACTAAATATGCCAAGTATGTTTGGCCCTTGGTGATGATTTCGTTAGTTATACAGCTTATCTATGTACTGCTTTGGAAGCAGTAAAATTAAAGATATTAAAAAAGCCGCTGCAGTTTCCTGGAGCGGCTTTTTGATATTAGAAGCTTACTTATTTAACGCTAATTGCAATTCGCGGTTGCGTTGTAATTGCGCTAAGAAGTTATCAGCAATCGGTTTAAACTTAGCTAATTCATCGCGCGGAAGTGGCTCTGATTTAGGAAGTTTGACCGTTTTCGGGTTACGGTGTACACCGTTTACTAAGAATTCATAGTGTAAGTGTGGGCCAGTTACGCGACCTGTCGCACCAACAGTACCAATCTTCTGACCTTGTTTTACTTTCTGGCCAGTTTTAACCATTTTCTTATCTAAGTGTAAGTACTTAGTCACATACTGAGTGCCGTGGCTAATAAATACATAGTTACCATTGTATTTGCTGTAACCTGCTTTAATTACTTTACCGTTACCCGATGACACAACAGGCGTACCTGTACGCGCTGCGTAATCGATACCGTTGTGAGGTTTTACTGTTTTAGTAACTGGGTGCAAACGGCGAGGGTTAAAGCTCGAACTAATATACTTAAAGTTAACTGGCGCACGTAAGAAAGCTTTTTTCATGCTGCGGCCTTCAGGCGTATAGAAGTTACCATCGGTATGACGAATAGCAGTGTAACGCTCACCCTGGTTAATAAACTCTGCGGCAATAATTTTACCATCGCCAATGTATTCACCATCAACATAGTGAGCTTCGTAAATAAGACCAAATTGGTCACCTTTACGAATGTCATTAGCAAAGTCGACATCCCAACCAAAGATGTCAGCAAAATTCATAATTTGACGCTCGCTTAAACCTGCGGCAATACCCGAAGTCCAAAAGCTATTTGTGATCTCTCCACCGGCAGATTTGCTCAGCGTTTCAATCTCTTTGCTATCGATAGAGGTGTCGTAGTTACCTTCGTCATTTAAGGTAACGTATAGGGTATCTGTTTTTGAAATCACATAACGAAGCTGCGCTAAAGAGCCATCTTCAGCGGTTGCAAAGCTTAATATTTCGCCTGGGTGAATTTTTGTTAACTTACGTGTTTCAGCGTTGGTATTAACTAGTTTGTGTAATGTTTGCGCTGAGAAACCCGCACGTTTAAAGATAAGTGCTAAATTATCGCCATTACGTACTTCATGGTCGATAAGCTCGTATTCTGGAAGTTTTGCTGCTGCTTGCTCCGAATTCAGCTCAGTTAGTTTTTCGTTATCATCAACTTTAACTTGCAATTCGTAGCGTTTGCCAATTTCAAGTGCGTTAGCACTGTTATCCTTTGATGCGGTGGCTTTTTCAGAAGGCAATAATGCCAAGCCGACAATAGCAGAAACCAAACCGAGAATGAGCAGTTTGTGTTTTTTGGGAAGTTTGTGCACTACGTGAACCATATCGTGCCTTTTCTGCTGTCAAGAAATTTAAATACTAATATCGCAGGATATACCTAAAATAGAGCAAATACCAGTGTTTTGTAGATTTAAACTGGCGTAAATTTACGCTAGAATTGGCCTGCGCGTTAAACTTTTTTGGTTAAAATTGCAACAGATGCATTGGCTTAAACTAAATCAACATTAGTTAACTAAAGTACCTTCATTAAATTGCAATAACGCGGTATAAAGAACAATCATGCGCGCTGCCTTCAGGGCTGTTTCTTAAACTATTTAAGTTAGGCTTTTTTCTAGTGTCGCTTTTTGGTGCTAACTAGCTAAATTTTAAAGTTTTTAGCTCTATTTTTATAACCCTGACAGGCCACCACGCCCCGGTAGCTGAATTTTTGGAGTAATACACAGTGGATTTACAAACCGCTCTAGCTGAGATAAAACGCGGTGCAGAAGAGATATTAATTGAAGACGAATTAGTCGAAAAGCTAAAGTCTGGTAAGAAACTTAAGATCAAAGCGGGTTTCGATCCAACTGCGCCTGATCTGCATTTAGGCCACACAGTTCTTATCAACAAAATGAAGACCTTCCAAGACCTAGGTCATGAAGTGATTTTCTTAATCGGTGATTTCACCGGTATGATTGGTGATCCAACGGGTAAAAACGTTACACGTAAGCCATTAACTCGTGAAGATGTATTAGCTAACGCTGAAACATATAAAGAGCAAGTATTTAAAATTCTTGATCCTGCAAAAACGACTGTTGCATTCAACTCTACGTGGATGGAGAACTTAGGTGCAGCAGGTATGATTAAACTGGCTGCGCGTCAAACAGTAGCACGTATGCTAGAACGTGATGACTTTAAAAAGCGTTATGCCGGCGGTCAATCAATTGCGATCCACGAATTTTTATATCCACTGGTACAAGGTTGGGACTCAGTTGCATTAGAAGCTGATGTTGAGCTTGGCGGTACAGACCAACGCTTTAACCTATTAATGGGTCGTGAATTACAAAAAGACGAAGGCCAAAAGCCACAAACAGTACTCATGATGCCACTGCTTGAAGGTACTGACGGCGTTCAAAAAATGTCTAAGTCATTAGGTAACTACATTGGTATTACTGATGAGCCAAACGACATGTTTGGTAAAGTTATGTCTATCAGCGATGAGCTAATGTGGCGTTACTACGATTTATTAAGTGCATTATCAATCGAAGAGATTGCTGCACTTAAACAACGTGTTGCTGATGGTGCAAACCCGCGCGACATTAAAATTGAATTAGCAAAAGAACTGATTGCACGTTTCCACAGTGAAGACGCTGCTGAAGGTGCACATCAAGATTTCATCAAGCGTTTCCAAAAAAATGCATTGCCAGATGAGATCCCAGAAGTAACAGTAACTATTGCTGAAGACACTGTGTTCATCACTAATTTATTAAAAGAAGCTAACCTTGTAGCAAGTACATCAGAAGCTATGCGTATGATTAAACAAGGCGCTGTAAAGATTAATGGTGAAGAAAAAGTAACGGATACTAAGCTTGAAGTTGCTAAAGGCACAACACAGATTTACCAAGTTGGTAAACGTAAGTTTGCTAAAATCACCTTAGCTTAATTAAGTAAGTTAATTAGTATAAAAAAACCAGCTGCGGCTGGTTTTTTTGTGCTTTTTCTCAGCTAATAAACAGCGTAGCGACTTCAATGGCGATGATAAGCAGTAACCAAAATGCTTTCGCTTGATTTAAACGATTCACTAAAGCGGGAATATCTTCGGCATTTGGTAGGCGGTCAGTACCGACGCGCATTTTATTAAAGCGCTCACCTTGGTATAGGGCTGGGCCGCCTAACTGCACTTGCAAGGCAGCCGATGTAACACTTAACAGCCACCCTGTATTGGTTTGATAAAAGTGTCTGCCATAGTGCTTAATATAATGAATGCTCTGCTTGCTGGCATTGGTTGCCGCAATAGTTAATGCAACTAACCGAATGGGTAACCACTCCAATACAAACAGTAACTTAGCAATGGTCGTTAAAAACGGGTTGTTTGGCTTACGATTCTTACGCCATGCTTGATGCATTAATGTGAGTAAGCGATAAACCAAAGCAAGGATAGCGCCGCCAAGCAGATAAAAGAATATAACGGCAAAATAATGCCGCGCACTTTGCAAAACGAGCGATTCCATGGTTGCTTTACAAATGCCTGGGGCAGATAAACGTGATACATCACGGGCAACAAGGCTAGCTACTAGCTCTCTGGCGGTGGCTTTTTGATTGAGCTTAAGTAGCCTTGCAATACGTAATGACTTCTTCTCTTGAGCGCGGCTACTGAGTAACAAATATAAAATTAAGCCATTTAATAACTCGGGGTAAAAGGCAAACTCTAAAAAAAGTACAACCAAGGTGACTATAACTAAAACAGTGAAGCTAAAAGCCAAAGTTGAGGCTAAATATTGATAACTTTTGGGGTTCGCGGGGCTGTATAAACGCTCGCCGAGGGCAGAGAAAATAACGCTTAAAAAGGTATTCGGATGATACCAACTTACCAAAGGAAAAAAGCGCTCAGCAAAGAGCGCTACAAAAAATACAATAATGTCCAAATGGTTTTGAACAATATTTGCAATCACCTTATAAACTCACCGACGTCAGTTTCTCTAAAAGAGCAACAACCATTTTAGATGAGTTGATAGATGCAGTTTCGATATACTCTTCAAATGATTGCGGCGACTCTTTGCCAGCAATGTCAGACATTGAACGAATAACAACAAATGGTGTTTCTAGCACGTGACAAGCCTGTGCAATTGCTGCGCCTTCCATTTCTACTGCAAGCATTGTTGGGAATTCAGCGCGTGTTTTTTCAATTCGTACTGGGTCACACATGAATGAATCACCAGTACAAATAAGGCCAATCATGGTTTTAACATCACTGATTTGGCTAACACTTTGCTCTGCTGCTTCAATTAGTTTAGGGTGTGCAGCAAAGCCAGCTGGCATTTGTGGTACTTGGCCGATTTCGTAACCGAATGCAGTAACGTCTACGTCATGGTGGCGTACTTCTGAAGAAATAACGACATCGCCCACATTTAATGATGGCTCAAAACCACCTGCAGAACCTGTGTTGATCACACAATCAGGGCTGAAGTTATCGATTAGCAGTGTAGTTGCAACAGCAGAGGCTACTTTACCAATACCAGATTGAACTAAAGTAACTTTGTTACCTGCTAATTCACCCGTGTAAAATGTAAAACCAGCTTTAGTCATGATGCTTGGGTTTGCCATCGCTTCGCGTAAGATTTTTACTTCTGGCTCCATCGCGCCAATAATACCAACGTGCATAATATTTGATTCCTTAGGTTGAATAGGGGGATTATACCTAAAAATGTCTAAAACAAACAAAAAAGCAGACCTTAAAGTCTGCTTTTGCCAAATTTATGACGGGCTATATTTCAGCAAGCGCCGTTGAGTGTGCTTTTGCTTGAGATGGTGATAATACAGCAGGTTTTGTTACGCGGTTACGCGAAGGTCTAATTGGTGCTGCTGCAGGTTTACCAAGTTTAAACATGATAGCGTCACGCACTTCTCTTGGTTGATAGCCAGATTTTACTTTCATACGAATATGCGGAATACCGGCAGCTTCTAATGCGCCACTTACAAACCAATCACGCTGTGCCTTGTGGCCGTCGCGGTTGGTGTTATTTACTAAATCAACAGCAGCAACAATGGTGAGTTTGTCTTTGTCGATGAGTACATAGTCGAGCTGTTTATTTTTGGCTTTTGCCATTGCTGCGCGCTTAGCTTTAACAGATAAGCCTTGCTTACAGTCAATTAAATCAATGAGTTTAACGCGGCTAACAATTTTATATTGATCACCAACAGCGCGTTCAAGAAGATGTAAAAATGCACTCTCCACTTGCGTAAAAACAGTTTGTTTACGAGTGAAAGGGTAAGGGTTTCCGCCTTCATCGGTAAACTTTGACGCAACAACAGAGGCTACTACGACTAAAACTAAAATTGATAATAAAGCGAATTCCATACGGTAACTCCACAACAACAAATTGACACTGAAAATAAATAGCAATTAGCGTGCCTAAGTGTGGAGTTACCCGAAATTTTTAAGCTGTGTATCCGCCTGCGATACCTTTAACAGCGATTGCCACGGCATCATGGGCATGAAGTGATTCGTAGTGGTTTATTTGCAGCCAGTAATCTGCGTAGTTTTGCTCTTCAAGTAAGCCTTTAATTTTACGCGCAGCATCTTCACAGAACATGAGGTTTTGACCATTTAAGCGGGCAAACTCTTGCTCATCTTCACGTTTAACAGCCGCTTGAACAGGCGTCTTTAGCTCAGCTTCTAAAGCATCAATTAAGCCAACCACATCAAAACTGTCAATTTGGCTGTCGAGTTTTACTTTCACGTTTGCAATTGAACGCTGTGAATGTGGTGTAGCAACAATCCCATCCGTTGTGCCTAGCCATTCTAGAACAGTTTGCTTATCAACATGTTGCTCTGCAAATTTTTCACTAAATGCATTTTGAATTAACTGACGAGCAAGGGCCGCTGAGCATGGGCAAGTTGATGAGTAGGTTACATCAACCATTAGCTCAAAGCTTAAAACGCCTTGATTGATTTTAGCTATAAGATGAATAGGGTAGTTTTTCCAGCCTACTTTGCCGCTTAATAACGATTTACGACGTAATGGCAGCTCAAATTTAAATTCAATTTGCGCTTGGTCACTTAAATCATCATGGCTACTAATAAAGGTATCAAGTGCTTGCGCAAGTGTTTGCGGATTCACTTGCTGCTCGGTTGATAAAGTATCCAGCGCTAAAAACAAACGCGACATATGAATGCCTTTCGCGTCTTCTTTATGTAAGTTCACAAAAGCGCGTGCTTTGGCAATCACATTTACAGGGGCAATATTGCGAGATTCAAAAATGAAAGGAAGTTCAATTTCGCCCATGCCAACCCAGTCTAATTTACCTGTTCGTAAGGCGGGAGCCGTATCAGCAATATCTGGCATTGTGGTTTGCATGGTAATACTCATTCTTTGCAATTATTAAAGCGCGGTATTTTACATGAAAAAATATAAAAAAGCGGCGTTGATGAAAAAATTCTATGTTTATCGCACAATATGAATATTTCTAAAGGAATAGTGATAAAATTAGCTATGCTGTTTTTTTTCGATTATGTGCCTAAGCTTTAATATATGATTGATTCTTCTTTGAGTCCGTGGGCTCGCACACTCTCAAGCTTTATTTCTAAATACGGTGAGTTTAAAACTGCCGCTGCCTGTTACGCCTTATTATTGGTCATGTCGCTGATCTTATCGTGCATGTTTTATTATGTAGCGGTTGGTACGGTGACTTTAGTTGATGTTTTGGCGGTGATGTTTTTTACCGCAGTAGTATCACCGATTTTAATTACTGTGCTGCTTAATTCGATTCGTCAGTTAGAAGCCTCTTACAGTTATTTAGATAGCGCAACCAAACAAGAAAAACTGCTTAACCAAACACTAAAAGACAATATCAGTCGCTTAAACGAAGAGATTGATGAGCGTAAAATGGCGTTTCATGCTAAGCATAGAGCGATTGAAGAACTCAGACGCGAAATCGCCGAGCGTAAGAAAACCCAACAAGAGCTTGCACAACAGGGCATGTTATTACGCTCTATTGTCGACTCGTCTCCCGATTTATTTTATTACCGCGATAACAACGGCGTGTTTGCTGGCTGTAATAAAATGTTTGAACAAGTGATCGGAAAAACCAGTGATGAGCTAATTGGCAAGAGTGTCGAAGACATCTACCCAAGCGATTATTTGCCAGAAGTGCTGCGCACCGATAAAAAAGTATCTCAAACCCATCAAGCCTTGACGCTCGACGTTGAATACCCCGTTGATGGTGAAAAGCGCTGGTTTGAAATGCGTAAGCTACCCTTCATTAATGAAAAAGGTGAGTACATTGGTTTGCTTGCCTTTGGCCGTGATATCACCAGTCGTAAAGAGGCGGCTCAAGCCCTTGAAGCAGCTTATAAAGACAAAGGTAAGTTCATTGCAACCTTGAGCCACGAATTAAGAACACCGCTTAACGGTATTGTGGGTCTAACTCGCATGCTACTTGATACAGAACTTGATAAACAACAACGAAGCTGGTGTAACACGGTATTTTCAAGCGCCGAAACCCTTGGCAATATTTTTAACGATATTATCGACTTGGATAAAATTGACCGTGAGCAACTCGATATTGTTGCTGACTCAGTCAATGTGGCTGACTTCATTAATGATGTGGTGAACTTCGCTGGCTTAATTGCAGAACAAAAGGGACTAGAGTTCAATATTAAACGTAAGGGAACGCTAGATGTGTATGCGTCCCTTGATCCGACTCGTTTACGTCAGGTTGTTTGGAACCTGATTAACAATGCCGTTAAGTTCACTCAGCAAGGTCATGTAGAACTTGAGTGTCGTCGTGAGAATCGTCCTGATGGTCCATGGTTAGTGATGCGTGTTAGTGACACGGGCCAAGGTATTCCACAAGAGCAGCTACATCGTATCTTTGACATGTACTACAAAGCGCCAGATATCAACGGCACCAATGCTATTGGCTCTGGTATCGGCCTTGCGGTAACAAAAGCGCTTGTTAGTGCTATGAAAGGTGAAATCCATGTCAGTAGTACGGAAGGTGAGGGCAGTGTTTTTGTTGTTGAAATACCGCTTAAGCTTTGTATTGCGCCAACAGAGCAAAATTATGCAGTGCGCAGCTTAAACATACTGTTAGTTGAAGATGTGCCGCTAAATGCCGAAATTGCTACTAACCTACTTGAGCAGCGTGGTCATGAAGTTATTTGGGCTGAAACCGGTGAAGATGCGCTGTCGTTTGTCTACACAGAAGATGACTTAGACCTCGTTCTGCTTGATATGCAGTTACCTGATATCAATGGTGATGAAGTGGCTCGTCAAATTCGTGACGATGAGCATTTTGATAACCTGCCAATTGTTGCTTTGACTGCCAACGTGCGTAGTGCCGAAGAAGAGCTTGCAGGTATTAATATTCAAGGTGCACTCGCTAAGCCCATCAACACCACTAAACTCGATAAAATGCTCGGCGAGCTATTCGATATTAAACAGCAGAAAAACTGTCAGCCAGAGCCAATAAAAGCGGTAGCTGAAAAAGATTTATCGGGTATTCGTGTTGAGTTACTAGATATTGAAACTATCGAAGATTTTGTAGGCTCAATGGGGCTGGTGATCTTTAATCGTAGTTGTGAGTTATTTAGCAAGTTAAACCCTCAGTATCAAACTGAGCTTGCAGATGCCTTAGCGGCAGATGATAGAGAAGAGTACAAATCGGTGGCACACAAATTAAAAGGTGCAGCTGGCTCTGTAGGTTTAAACGATGTGCAATTACATGCTAAGAAGATGGAACACGGCGCGCTTGAAGAAAGTAGTGAAGAGTTACAGCAGTGGCTTGATGAATTAGCAGTGAAAATAAATGAAGGGCGTGACGCCCTCCAATTATTCTTACAGCAGTTAGAAGATTAATTCTAATTAGCTGTCGATTTTACCAATGAAGCGGTAGCCTTCACCATGGATGGTGCTGATCAGCTCAGATGTGCTGTTATCGCTTTCAAAGTGTTTTCTGATACGACGAATTGTTACGTCTACAGTACGGTCGTTAGCGCGAAGCTCACGGCCAGTCATGTGCTTGATTAATTGTTCACGGCTGAAAATACGGCCCGGTGAGTCAAGCATTAAGCGTAGCGCACGGTATTCACCTTTAGGTAAACGTTTAGCGTCGCCACTTGGAGATGTTAAACAACGGCTGTTTTCATCAAGTTCCCAACCGTTAAATGTAATAACACCATTTGTTTCGATATTCGCTTCTTCGCCACCAAGGGCTGTGCGCGAAATAAGGTTACGAGCACGAATAGTTAATTCGCGAGGGTTGAATGGTTTAGTGATGTAATCATCAGCACCAATTTCAAGACCTAAAATGCGATCAACGTCGTTGTCACGACCTGTTAAGAATATTAAACCAACGTTACGTTTTTGACGTAATTCACGTGCTAAGATTAGCCCGTTTTTACCTGGTAGATTGATGTCCATAACTACAAGGTTCACATCATCATTATTTGTAAGCTTGTCATGCATATCATCGCCATCAATGGCTTCAATAACTTTGTAACCTTCAGCTTCAAATAAACTAACGAGGTTTAGTCGAGTTACGTCTTCATCCTCTACGATCAGAATGACTGGCGTTTGCATTGTATATTAACCTTTTCGGAAATTTTATTTACAAAAATTCGGTATTATCAAGCAAAACCGAATACTAGAGATTATAGGATTAGATCCAATTGTTAACAAGTAAAATCAATTTGGATAAAACTTAGCCATAGCTAACAATCGAGATTGCACTTTAAAGTTATGCTGCAATACGTGCTGCTTATTGATATACAGTCGGATTTTATTTCCTTCTTGAACCAGTGAGGCTATACCGCCATTTTCTAAAAAGCTGATACTTTCACCTATTGTTAAAGTATCCAATGAAATTGTATCGGTCCAAAGTGGAAGTATATCATTTTCTAATGTTTCATCAATGTATGTGATATCACAAACTTGAGAAAGTTCAGAAATTTGCTGGGTTTTTTTCACTAATTTAACGTGAATAGGTTTTTTGTTAATTTGCAGTTCATTTCTATCTTTAAGGAAGGCGCCTGGACCTTTTTCTATATCATAAAAACAAAACGTAATAGCAGGTGGATCCAGTTGATCATTAAACTTTGTGAACTTCGCTATTTGATATAAAAACGCCGACTTAACTTGGTCTGGTGATTTGGCAAATGCAGGGCAAACGACAAGTAAGGCTAATAAGATACAACATACAAATCTCATTACGCTGCACCTTCTTGCAATGGCAGAGTAATAATAAAATGTGCGCCTTGTTGAGCCAGCTCATCAAATATGATGCTACCGCCAAGTGCTTGGGTCACTAAGTTATAAACGAGGTGCATGCCCAAACCACTGCCACCTTCACCCCGTTTGGTGGTCACGAATGGATCGAAAATTCGTTTGCGGATCGATTTGTCTACACCACTGCCGTTATCGAAGTAGTGAATGATTAAACTGCTTTCGTTGCGCTCAACATTGAAGGTGATTTCGTTATCTTGATCATCGCTAAATGCGTGGATCACAGAGTTACTTAACAGCTGCTGTAACACTTGTTGTAACGGTCCAGATTTGGTTTCAATACTGACATCATTGTTGCAGTTAATCGTGACCTTAGGATTACGGTATTGAATTTCTGAACGCATCGACATCACTACATCACTTAATAAGTTATGTAAGTTGATTTTGGTGGAGATCTCGACATCTTGATTAACGGCTACTTTCTTAAAGCTAGATACCAGCTCTGCGGCACGATTAAGGTTGCGATAGATTAGGTCGAGGTTTTCGATACCATCCGTTATAAAGCGTTTTAAGTGCGTCGATGTTAAGGTCTTCTGTTCAAATTGTGCGTGTATTTCTGCCAGCTTGTCACGTAACAGTGTTGAGCCTGTAATTCCAAGCCCAATAGGCGTGTTAACCTCATGAGCAACACCCGCAACCATTTGGCCTAATGATGCCATCTTTTCGTTCTCGACGATTTGGTTTTGGTATTGGTGCATTCGCTCAAGGGTATTAAGTAGCTCTTGGTTTGCTTCCCGTAAGGCGATAGTGCGCTGGTTTACTTTTTCTTCAAGGCTTTGGTTGAGCTGTTTAATTTCTTGTTTGTCTTTTTCGTGACGCTGAATTTGATTTTGAGTACGTGCAAGCATGATGTTTAAGCTGCTAGCAAGCTGGTTTATTTCATCGATATTGGTTTTTTGCGCGCGGGTTTCATAGTTATGGTTTTTCGACACGTCTTGCAGCAAGTTACTTAATTCATCAATAGGGTTTGCAATACGTTTTTGAATACGTCGAGCAACAAAGTACACCAACACTAAAACGAAAAGGGTAAGTAAAATATCGATGATAATTTTACGATTAATATATTGATTGAGTCTGTCTAAGCCACCGCGAACATACACATAACCAATGGTGTTGCCTTCGTAGACAATCGGGGTGATAAGCTCAATATCTTTATCTTTAAAGCGTGGCTCTAATAAATTATCAATACTGCTAACTTTGATAGGCACAGGCGGGGTTCTATTGGCATTAAAGCTACTAAAAAACACCGGCTCGTTTGATAACTCATCGATTGAATAGATGTGGATATTTTTAATAAGCGGCACAGATTCGAATGACTTTAAGCGCTCGGATTCGGTTTCGTTATCGTCAAACAACACGGTAATTTGGGCGTTGTAGGCGATTATTTTCGATAGAATAGAGATTTTATCGACAATCAGCGCTTTTTGCTCTTTTACATCTAGGTAAGTCGATATAGAAATAGACAAAGACAAGCATAACGCAGTGACTAGCATTACCGCGTTAGTCAACGCTTTACGAATACTTGTTTGTGTCGAGAATATTGACATGCGCTATAGTAGGCCAGAATTTTTGTTATTAGTAAGAGTTTAGTCTAGCAAAGACATTAAAAAGTAACTAAATATTTTAAAAAATATTTTTGCAACGAATACGCTATTTACTCAGCTTTTACTTAGCTGAGTAAACGGCAAATTTAGTGTTTTTAAAGTCGGTGCTGTACTGACCAAATTGCGCTTCTAAAATGGGTGGGTATTTCAAGAAGCTATTTGCGACTATGGTTAACTTGCCTTGCTTACTTAAATGCTGTTTTGCTGAGCTAAGAAATGCTTCGGCAATGGTGTAATCTGTGGCAATCCCTGTATGGAACGGTGGGTTACTGATAATTAAATCAAACTTACCACTAATATCTGCTAAACCATCACTTAATACCGCTTCGCCTTTAAGGTTATTGAGCGCAAGGGTTTGCTCAGTGGCGTAAGTTGCAAGGGCACTTACATCGCTACACACAAATTCAAGTTCAGGTGCTTTTAAACCTAAGTAAGTAGCAATAATGCCTGCACCACATGCAAAGTCGAGTACTTTACCCTGGCTAATCCTCGGCGCATTATTAAGTAGTACTGCAGTGCCCACATCAAGCGCACCATGGTTAAATACGCCCGGTACACTGATAGCAGTAAATTCAATATCACCGGCTTTCACTTGGAATTGTTTGTGGTAGCGGCTGATAGCAAAGCTATTATTGAGTGTAAGTTCAGAGAATAAATACAAAATACAGTGCTTGGCACTATCGATTTTGTTACTAAAGCCACAGTGGTCTTTTAGTTGTTTCTCTGCTGATTTAACACCACTTTTATTTTCACCTACCACAAACAGTTGCGCATCTTGATGACAAACAGCACGAATGTTATCAAGGCACATTAGTGCTTCAGGCTTAGCTTTTGGATAATAGTAGATTACTAAATCGTAGTTACCATGGGGGATGGTGTGATCAACCACAGCATGTACGCCAGCAACTTTGCTAGCATACATAGCATTTGCGTGGTTATAACTGAACGCAGTAATGTTTGCGTCAGGGTTAAGCGTTTTAAGTTCACGTAAAAAGCCATCTTGATCAAAGTTAACCACTAAAATTGATTTTCCAACAAGTTCGTCTTCATTTCGAAGTAATAATAAACTTGGGTTGGTTAACTTACTCATGCTGCTTTTACCTTATCTTACTTTGTACGCTCAAACATTAAATCCCACACGCCGTGACCTAAACGGTGACCGCGTTGCTCAAATTTCGTCAATGGACGTGAATCTGGGCGAGGAACGTAATCGTTAGTTTCTGACTGGTTTTGGTAACCTTCAGCAACTTGCATTACTTCTAGCATATGCTCTGCGTAGTTTTCCCAGTCAGTCGCCATATGGAAAACACCGCCAATTTTTAATTTGCTACGTAATTTTTGTGCAAACTCAGGCTGCACAATACGACGCTTGTGGTGACGCTTTTTATGCCATGGATCAGGGAAGAATAATTGCAGTTTAGATAAGCTTTCATCAGCAATACAGTCAGCAAGTACTTCAATAGCATCATGCTCAAACACGCGTAGGTTAGTAATACCTGCTTCATCGGCGTCCATTAAACAAGCACCTACACCTGGGCGATGAACTTCAATACCAATAAAGTTAAGTTCAGGTGCGTTTTTAGCCATTTCAACGAGCGACTTACCCATACCAAAGCCGATTTCTAGTACGATATCGTTATCGTTACCAAACACTTGTGCTAGGTCGAGCAAGCCATTTTTGTGCTCAAGGCCCATTGTCGGCCAACACTTTTCGATGGCAGCTGCTTGGCCTTTTGTTAGGCGACCTTCGCGCTTAACGAAACTACGAATAGTGCGGATATATTTACCCTCTAGCTTTGCTTGCTCGAGGTTTGGGTTACTTGAGTCACTCATATAATTTGGCCTGATAAAAAACACTGACTATAGAAAAAGGTTGCGTATTATCCCTGACCATCGCCTTGAGTACAATAGTAGGGTTTATCTTTCTAGCTTAATTGTGCGCCAGTGCGTTGGCTATTTGGGCATGGCAAAGCCCGTTCGACTTGCTTGGCCTAACTAACTGCAATAGACTTGGCCGCAATGAGCTTCATTAAGTAAAGATGTTATTTTGAATTTAAGTAATAAGGAGTCAACCTGGTTTGCGAACCAAGTTGTTGACTGGTATCACCTTCACGGCCGTAAAACGCTGCCATGGCAGTTAAATAAAACCCCTTATAAGGTATGGATCTCTGAAGTCATGCTACAGCAGACTCAAGTCGTTACTGTTATTCCTTACTTCGAAAAGTTTATGCAAAGCTTTCCTGACATTATTGCGCTCGCCAATGCGGATGAAGATCAGGTGTTACACCACTGGACTGGCCTTGGCTACTACGCCCGGGCGCGTAACTTACATAAAACGGCAAAAATAGTCCGTGATAAATACCAAGGTGAGTTTCCAACCTCGCTTGAAGAGGTGATGGACTTGCCGGGTATTGGTCGTTCAACGGCAGGGGCTATCTTGTCTTTGTCACTTGGCCAACACCATCCAATTTTAGACGGTAATGTTAAACGCGTATTAGCACGTTTTTTTATGGTTGAAGGCTGGTATGGCGTGAAAAAGGTCGAAAATCAGCTTTGGTCATTATCATCGCAATTAACGCCTAAAGAGTCGGTCACTGAGTTTAATCAGGCAATGATGGATTTAGGTGCAAGCCTTTGTTCACGTAGTAAATTTGACTGTGAGCCTTGTCCATTAAATAGCAAATGCCTTGCTTATAACGAAGGTAAAGTGAAAGAGTTTCCGCATTCAAAGCCGAAAAAGGCAGTGCCGAAAAAGTCATGTCATCAGCTTATTCTCGCTTGCGATAATAAAGTACTTATGGAAAAGCGCCCAAGCTCAGGGATATGGGGTGGTTTATTTGGCTTTTTTGAGTTTAGCGAGTTAACTGAGCTCGAATCATTTTTAGCTCAGCATGGCTTATCTAGCAATACGCTGGCACTGGAGGCCTTTACCCATGTGTTTTCGCATTTTGAGCTGACTATCAACCCCCATGTTTTAACCTTGCCGAGTATTCCAGATCTTATTAATGATCGGCAACTAGTTTGGTATCCGCTTGATGAGTCTATTGAGGTAGGTCTTGCAGCGCCAACGAAAAAGCTGGTTAAACAATTAAGCGCAATAGATTACAATAGCATCACGCAATAAGAGTAGAGAGCAATTATGGCACGCACAGTATTTTGTCAAAAGTTACAAAAAGAAGCTGAAGGCTTAGGCTTCCAACTATACCCAGGTGAGCTTGGTGAAAAGATTTTCAACAACATCAGTAAAGAAGCATGGGGCCAATGGCAACATAAACAAACGATGTTGATCAATGAAAAGCATCTAAACATGATGGACCCAGAGCACCGTGCTTTTTTAGAAGAGCAAATGGTTGGTTTCTTATTTCAAGGTAAAGAGGTAGAAATCGAAGGCTACCGTCCACCAGAAAAATAAACCAAGATATTATATGTAAAAAGGGCCAATTGGCCCTTTTTTAATTTGTTGTTTCTTGTTCGGCTTTTTGAATTTGCTCTTTTAAAAACTGTGCCACTTTAGAGTATTCAATTTCGTAGCTGTCTCTTAGCGCAATTAATTCATCACTTGTAGGTGGTTGTTCTTTATCTTTACAACGCCCTTCAAACTCAGCAGCAAGCTCTGCTACTTTCATCGCCCCAATCGTTTTTGAAATAGATTTGAGCTGATGGCAGGCTGATTTAATGGCCTCTAAGTCTTGTTCAATAACACCGCTGTTAACTTCTTTGCTCAGTTGATTGCTTTGCTCTAAGTACATTTTGAAAAAGCGTAGTTTCTTAGCTTCATCATTGTTTACATAGTTAGCCAGCATGGTCATATCAATAGGGGCTGCGGGTCTTTTAACTTCGAGCTTGGTAGCCTCTGGATTTGTTTTGTAAGCACATTTATGTAACGTTGCTTCCAGCACATTTAGTTCTACAGGTTTGGTAATGTAATCGTTCATACCTATGTTTAAACAGCGCTCTTTTTCCCCTTTAAGGGCATTGGCGGTGATAGCAATCACATATGGTTGAGCATTAATATCTTCAAGTTGCGATGCTTCATGACGAATCTTTTCAACCATATCGTAGCCTGACATTTTCGGCATGTGTAAGTCAGTTAGAATAATTGAGTGCCTGCCTTCTCGCCATGCTTCGAGGCCTTTTTCACCATTTTCAACCATTTCGACGCCATAACCCAACAGATGAAGCTGATCGGTCAACACTTGCTGGTTTAATACGTTATCTTCGACAAGCAATACAAGTTTGTTTTCTTCGCGGGCTTTATCAACACTCAGGTAGTCGTTAAACGACTTAGCAGAAGCAATTTGTTTTGGTTTATGTAAACCTGCTGCCACAAGTAACGACATCATAAAGTTAGATTTACATAGCGGTGCAGCGTTTAAGTAAAAGATATTTTTATGATTAACAGCTGCTTCATCGAGTTTGCTTAACACAATAACTTGCTGTTTATTATCTTCTAGGGTGTAGAGTAGGCGGCGTAAGATATAGTTAATATCTTCCATGGTTTCAATACCATCGAGGATCCAAATAATATCTTTTTTATCTTGCTCAGCTTCGATTTTATCACTGCTGTCTGCAATGACAGGCGTAGCCCCCATAAATGATAAATAGCGGGTAAGTAGTTTTTTACGACCATCATGGTTGGTTACAACGACAACGCGTTGGTCTTTCATTACTTGTTTGTGTGCGTACTCAACTTTGCCTTGAGTACTAAATGGAAGTTCAACAACAAACTCACTGCCGATACCTAAATCACTGGTAACAGAAATCGTTCCTAGCATTAGCTCTGTTAAGCTCTTACAAATCGATAAGCCTAAACCCGTCCCACCGTATTCGCGGGTAATTGAGCCCTCAGCTTGAATAAACGGGTTAAAGATTTCGCGAAGCTGCGCTTGGGTCATACCTTTACCGTTATCTAATACGCTAAAACGAAGGGTATAGTGATCAGTGGTGTTTTGGGCTACCTCTACCGAGATTTTCACATGGCCTTTGTGTTTTTCGTCGGTACTGGTGAACTTAATTGCATTACTACATAGGTTATAAAGTACTTGGCGAACACGCACCGTATCACCAATCAAATTGGTCGGAATATCCGGGGCAATAGCCAACTCTAGTTCAAGGTCACGCTTTTTGGCCACTGATGACAAAACACGTGCGACTTCTTCAATGGTGTCTGATACTGAAAAAGGAATGTTATCAATATTCAATTTACCCGCTTCGATTTTCGAGAAATCAAGAATGTCATCTAATATCCCTAATAACGAAAATGCAGAGTCGCGAATAATTGTACTTAATCTATGTTGCGCCCCATCAAGCTCTGTTTGGCGAAGTAAATCAATTGTGCCAATAACACCATTCATTGGGGTACGAATTTCATGGCTCATGGTTGCCAAGAAAGTCGTTTTGGTTTCGTTTGCTTGTTCTGCTTTTAAAGTTGCTTGCTCAAGTGCCAACGTTCTATTTTGTACTTCGGTCTCTAAGCCACTTTGTAATGCTTGCAAATCGGCTTGTGCCGCTTTGTTTTCTGTTATGGCTGATTGCACTTTATTTAGCAGCAAGTTGATATTTTTTGCTACTGAGTCCAAACCAAAATCTAGGCCTTCGGTCACTTGAGCTTGGTAGTCAGCATTGTCAGTGATAGCCATCAGTTCTGTGCTTAATGACTCACTGCTTTTCGTAAAACGTTTATTAATAAAAATACTTAACGCAAAAGACAAAATAGCCAGTGCGACTAAAGTCAATGCGGCTAAACCATATGCAAGACCTGCAGACTGCGCAATGGGCCTACAATCGGGTGTTGTTTAATGATTAGTTCACCAACAGGTTGATCATTAAACTCTAACACCGTATGAATAAGGGTGTTTTGCTCTAGTTTTTGATTAACTTTACTGGCTTCAATTAGCTCTTTATTACTGGCGTATACAAGTGATACATCGCCGTTAAATTCATAGCGATATAAATAGTAATCAAAGCCATCATTAAGTAGCTGACTTAAATCGAGCACTTCTTTTACTTTGTCTTGGCCAGGCATAGTTAACGCACTAATTAGAGGTGCGGAAAGCTGATTCGATAATTGCTGTGTTGTGATGGTTGGTTTGCTAACCTGTTGAGACGATTCACTCGTTGGATAAAAAGAATAAGCAACAACCGCAAGTAGGGTGATGACAAGATTCGTGATTATAAAAAGCGGTAATAGGCCTTTTACAGGTGAATTCGATTTACTTGGCATGGCTTTAGTCCAACAAATTATACAGCAACAGTAAGCATATTCTTGATTATTAGACAATCCTACCATCTATGAAGAAAAATTCACCACGTTTTTAACATAGGTAACTCTTTTATGATGAGGGTCAACCAAAAAGTACAAAATTTGTAGATTAAATAAGCTAAAAACTATTAAAAACAGCAATCTTGATTGAAAACTGTGCAAACAGTTAGAATCCTCAAAAAAAAGTTGACTTGAGAGGGCAAAACCCGTTTAATACGCCGCACGCCCAGACAGCGACAACCAAATTTGTTGCTTATAAGTGCGTTTAAAATTTGCCCAGATAGCTCCAGTCGATAGAGCTATTGGGAATTGCATTGAAAATCCTTGTGGATATTCTGCATAAAAATTTAATATTGCCCAGATAGCTCAGTCGGTAGAGCAGAGGATTGAAAATCCTCGTGTCGGTGGTTCGATTCCGCCTCTGGGCACCATTATTTAATATATTGATGTTTAATTTATGATTTAAACATCAGTATCGTGCATAGCACACAGATTTAGTGTGCCGACTTAGCTCAGTTGGTAGAGCAACTGACTTGTAATCAGTAGGTCATCCGTTCAACTCGGATAGTCGGCACCATTTATTTTTAAACGAAAGTTTGAAATGCCCAGATAGCTCAGTCGGTAGAGCCATCGGGAATTGCATTGAAAATCCTTATG
>NZ_PQBX01000056.1:382611-391957 GCF_002964625.1 Pseudoalteromonas sp. T1lg21 | reverse complement strand
AAACTAAATATTGCCCAGATAGCTCAGTCGGTAGAGCAGAGGATTGAAAATCCTCGTGTCGGTGGTTCGATTCCGCCTCTGGGCACCATTATTTGATAATCTCTTTTAAAGTGATTATAGTGCACAACGCACACGATTTTAGTGTGCCGACTTAGCTCAGTTGGTAGAGCAACTGACTTGTAATCAGTAGGTCATCCGTTCAACTCGGATAGTCGGCACCATTTTTATCCTCGATAGCAAATTGCTGTCAGGAACTTGCCCAGATAGCTCAGTCGGTAGAGCCATCGGGAATTGCATTGAAAATCCTTGTTGATATTCTGCATAAAATTAAATATTGCCCAGATAGCTCACTCGGTAGAGCCATTGGGAATTGCATTGAAAATCCTTGTTGATATTCTGCATAAAACTAAATTTTTGCCCAGATAGCTCAGTCGGTAGAGCAGAGGATTGAAAATCCTCGTGTCGGTGGTTCGATTCCGCCTCTGGGCACCATTATTTATAATCACAACGTGATTAAGTGCAAAACGCACACGACTTTAGTGTGCCGACTTAGCTCAGTTGGTAGAGCAACTGACTTGTAATCAGTAGGTCATCCGTTCAACTCGGATAGTCGGCACCATTTATTTAATAGTTAGCATTTAGCTAATTGTTTTGCCCAGATAGCTCAGTCGGTAGAGCCATCGGTAATTGCATTGAAAATCCTTGTTGATATTCTGCATAAAACTAAATATTGCCCAGATAGCTCAGTCGGTAGAGCAGAGGATTGAAAATCCTCGTGTCGGTGGTTCGATTCCGCCTCTGGGCACCATTTTTCCTAGCCTCCCGCTGAAATCTAAAATATCGTTTCCTACTAAAACATACTTTCCCTACAAAAATACCTGTATTCGTCGTAATTGACGGAGGCGATTTTGCGAACGCCAGAAAGCAAAAAACCGCGATAAAGAAACTCAGATTAAGTTTGGCGACTTAAGTTTCTAACGCGGCTTTCATAAACAACTCAAAATGTTTATATGGCTATATTAGCTGTAGGGTAATCCTGTGTCTAGTGGTAAGCCAAAAAATTGCTGACTAACGTTCCAGTCGAATTTCAATTGACTAGAAAATTAAAAAATAATTTTTCATCAAGCCTAAATACGGTAAGTGATCATTGCGGCAAAAAGAAACAAGTGTTCTTTGCTTTAGAAGTCCTTGCAGCTACAAAATCAGATACTCAAACCTTAATTTTGGGGCATATTGCATATCACCATGCTAAGCATGGCAAATTTAACTCATCAGCAGCAGCAATCGCTAAACATTTAAGTTATTCGATAAATGCAGTTAAAAACGGTCTTAAAAAGCTTCTAGAGCCACTAGAAGACGAAAAAGAGCCTTTGCTAATTGAGTCTGCTAATCCTTCGAGCTATAGCCGCACATTGCATTTAAATGTAAAACACCCTTTAGGCTATCGTTTATTGCAAAGCTACACGCAGATGCTTAATAAACAACAGTCGAGCAACACACTACGTTTATACTCAGTTCAGCTTCATTTGTTTGATTCTAAAAGTCGCTATGACTCTCGCCATCAACATAAAATGCTCATGCTACAGGCCTTGATAACCAGTAAAATTAAAGCCGGTAAAATTGCCACAAGAAATAAACGCGATACATACCAGCAAAGCATTTCACAGCTAGCAAATAAGCTGGGCTGGGCATATATGACGGTAAAATCGCTGATCGAAACTATGCTAGAATTTGGACTGCTGTCTGCGGTGAAAGAAAAGCTTAAGCATGTATGTAAATTTGTGTTTAGTTTTAAACAGCCGGTTAAAGTTAAATCTAATAATACACACAGTGTTCAACTGCCGATTTCAGCCCCAATAGAGCGTTACCGCGATCCTGTAACTTAGATCAAATCAAATTTCTTACTGCCTTGTTTGGTAGGGCATTAGTGTGCTTGTTGATTTTAACTCACCTAATTAGTTCATATTTTTAAGCATTTGAAAAATTATATAAGGTACTTTTTATAGATTTAGAGTGTGATCTTTGACTTTAGGATTTGCTATTGGCACTTTCATTAAATTAGTGACATAGTTAACTTTTATGGGCTAAGTCCGTTATTGGTATCATTAAAACACTGACTTTTGAGTTAATTTAGTGGTGGCTTTAAATATATAATAAATAATGAATAAAAAGGTATAACCTCAATGGCTCAGATCGAAGAAAGTGCAACCATAGTTGATTGGTTTAAAGAAAGATTAGCAAGCCCATTTCTATTTACGTACACTCTGATTGCTGTGGTGTATAATTGGAAGTTTATTGGCTGGGTTTTGTATCAACCATTAAAGTTTGAGGATAAAGTTCTTCGTATAGAAAATGGAGCAGCGCCAGTTTCTTTTTACATTTGCATGCCTTTATTACTAACGCTTCTAGTGTTGGTAGCAGCTCCGCTAGCAAATAATCTTGGTGAGTTTAGCGTAAAATTTGCTAACAGATCTCTTTCTGCTCTTTTAAATAAGTTTAAGTGGGATGAATACATTAAGGTTAGTCAATTTAATGAGATCCAAGTTGAGAAACAAGCACTTGCTAGACAAAATATAGAACTGGGTTCTATTAACACGGATCTTACTAAAAAGTACCATAAATTAAGCGATGACAACTTAACATTAAGAGAGCAACTCGAAAGTTTAACTGATAGTTTTAACAAACAAACTGATTCATACAATGAGTTATCCCGTAACTATGAAAAAGCGCAGATTCAACATTTAACAGATATATCTGAAAATATGAATTTGAGTTTAGAGCTTAAAAAAGCAAATTACAGTTTAAAAACTTATAGACTTCAAACAGCATTCAAACTAGCAAAGAAAAATATCCAACTTCATCAAAGTTCAGGCAATGCTTTATCTGTTTCTTTAGCTAATGAGGTTAAAGAACAACTGCAAAAGCAAAGTTTAAAAGCAAATTGGTTTACAGATAATTTTGACCAAGAAATTGATCATCCTATTTATGGAGTTTTAATTGAGGGGAGTTTTTATAAATCAGGTCGAATTATTTTGCTTCCGTCTTTATTAAAAAATAGAAACTTGATTTCTATCGATATTATTCTTAATGGTTTTGTAGATGGGCTTGAACTCTTTTTGATCGACTCAAATGACAATGAAATTAAGTTAGAAACAATGCAGGTTAAGTTAAAACCTAATAAAGATAGTATGCATTTTGCTGACATTAAATTAGTTAAAGGAAAAGTAGAGTCTCAAGTTGAACTATTTTTTGATGAGTATATAGATCAGTATAAAAAACCTCTAAAGTAAAAAGAGATATATTCCACTCTGACTAGAGCCGCGTCACTCCTGCGAAGCAATAGGGGAGTGACGCGGTGGGCAAACCCAGCTGTACCAACGGGCTTATTACTTTTGTTGAAGTTATGGACGGGTTATGCCATTATCTTATTACTTACTTAACGAGGCCATCGGTCATCGTATCTTTAAAATAAAGCTTTCAGCTTTGTCATTTCGAAAAGCTACCAATGTGATGTAGCTATAAGCCAAAAAGTTAACTTTTCTTAATCAATAGCCAGTGCTTTCTAGCAATAGCTTGATTTAATTTTGTGTATACGAAATTCATGAAAAATTACTTTATGGCGCTTAAAAAGGAGACCTGTTATCACTTAACTAACCAGTGCAAAGCACACTTGATTTGCGTTTTATTTTGTACGCCCAATAGGGAAACATTTAAGGCGAGGCTATTTCGGCCATTTTGAACTTTGTGCCTCTATTCGTATTTATACGGAAATTGTACGCTCCAACGTGCAATTGGCATTTAAAACTTACCTTTTGGAATATTAGGTTCAATTAGTCAGTTAAGTGCATAACAGGTTATTTAATTCATCACTAACTGGTGGTTTATGAGTAACTTAAAGTACCAACTACAAGGCTTAATGCTAAGAAATCAAGATGGTAGCTACAGCACACAGGCAGGGCGAAAAAAGGCGTTAGTGCAACTTGCTGCACAGCTTAAAGAAGGTGGATTTCGATTAAAATCGGTTCATTCATTAAAGCCAAAACACGTAAATTACCTGATAGAGCGCTGGCAAGCTGAAAAGCTTTCGCCAGGAACAATTAAAAACCGCGTTGGGCACATTAGATGGTGGGCTGAAAAAGTCGGAAAATCATCGATGCTGCCAAAATCAAATAACAGTGCAAACCAAGCAATATCACTTAACTTAGAAAAGCGCAGTTACATTCCAACTGATTCAAAAGCCAAAGAGCTAGACTTAGCCAAGCTCGAAAAAATTACAGATCACTACGTGCAGTTATCATTGAAGCTTCAGTTAGAGTTCGGGCTTCGTAGAGAAGAAGCTATTAAGTTTAAGCCTAATTTTGCCATACGTGGAGAGCAACTCGTTTTAAAGTCATCGTGGACTAAAGGTGGCCGTCCAAGGACTTTGGCAATAAGAACCGACACTCAGCGAGCCTTATTAAAAGAAATACAGCAAACTGTAGGTGGCGGTGCATTGATAAGACCTGATAAAAATTACAAGCAGCAATTAAAAAGCTACGAATGGCAAACAAGTCGTGTTGGCCTTGATAAAAATCATGGATTACGTCACGAGTATGCCCAAAAACGTTACTTGGAACTAACAGGTAGACAAGCCCCAATTAGCGGTGGTCTAAAAAGCAAAGAATTAACTGCAGACCAAAAATTTATTGATAAAGAAGTTCGTTTGCAAATTTCTCATGAACTAGGGCATAGTAGAGAGCAAATAACAGTTGTGTACCTAGGTAGATAGCTATCAAACATTTTTATGGTATTTGTTTATAGTTTTTGGATAAGGATTTCTTATGAGTGAAGGGTTAGTAACTTTTTTTAAGTATAAGTCAATGGGCTTTGCTCGTAGAGGTGATGATTATTTTGAACCTCTTCCGATGGATTTAATGCTCTCGTCACTCCGGGAATGGTTTCAGGAACGAATTTCATTAGAAGACACTTTGCTTTGGGATGATAAAACCCCTGGGTACTCCCATAGAAAAAAAGTATACCTAAAAGCAATAGAAAGAGATGAACTCACTGGTGACTATTTAATTATTTTATGGCGTGCAATTGGTCAAGGGAATGGAGTTTATGGAATAAAAGCTGATGCAGGCCTTGAAGATAATAAGTTGTATAATGCAGATGAAAATGTAGGTAATGATCGTGTGATTTGGGGAGAGCCTGCATATTATTGGTTTATACCTTCACTAAATATCTTTTCTTCGATTCGTTTTAATAACTCTATTGCAGATACTGAGCTTCTTAATAGGTATATAAGAGACTATGTTGAGTTACATAGTGATTTTAGACAGCGTAATGTTGAAGAAAAGCAAAATGAAAGGGGAGGGAAATACCTTTCAATTTCATTTTCTCCGTCAGTTGAGGGTGAAACAGGAAATTTATGGTTCAGGGCTTACAGCGAGCAGTATAAAAAACCCACTACAGAGTCTGATTTGGAAACAGTTGTCCATGAAATAACCCATTTCGTTAAAAGAGAAGAAATAAGTGCACAAGTCATGGAAGAAAGTGGTTGGACTAACTTATTTAAGAATCTACCTTTTGTATCTAGTCAGGTCACTAGAGGTAACCGAAAAGTTGAAGTAAATATTGAAGCTAAGCCAACCGTGAGAGAGCTTAAAGAAATGCTTGAACTATACGAGAGAGAATACCTAGGAAGTGACTGGAGAAATATTGGCTTTAAAAAAGAAGGCTCAGGTATTGTCTGGTTGGATAAGTTTGTCGTTAAAAGTATTTTGCCTGTAAATGATATTAAGGGTGGGGGTCGAGATGACAGCGGACATTACACGGCTACAAGGTTATTCAAGGCTATGGAGTTCACGAGGGATAAGCTGTTAAGTGCTTTTTATGAGGAGCCCCAAAAGGCTGTTGGAGAGTAAAATGTATCTTTACATATGGCACTCTTTTGTAGTTATTATTTTTCTTGCAATTAGTTTTTTATATAAAGGTAGTGTTAGGTTTTCTGATTTACAACCAATCATAAGTGCATTGCAAAATAGCGCCGCAATGATTTTTACAATTATGGGTATATGGATAGCTTACATATATCCCCAAGCAATGAGAAAGGTTATACAGCCAAGTTCAGAGGCTATTTTTCCAACAGAAGATAAAAAAAGAGTGAAACTGTTGGTTGGGGTGGTTATTTTATCAGCATTAACCTTAGCTACCTTACTTATTGGAGTTTTTATAAAGCCATTTATTGTAAAATGGAGCTTTTACATTTCTTACCCTTCAATTTTTTCATTCTTATCTATCTTTGTCATTAGTCTACTGGTTTATGTGCAGTTGTTTTGTATTTACAGCGTAATTGCTTCAAATGTTAATTTTATTACTGACTTAATCAACAAAGAAAATGGCCAAAAAATAAATGATAAATTAGACCGCACAAAAAAAAATAATTAGGGGTTATTCTGCTAAGGGTAGAGGGATAACCTACAAGAGCTTTCAAAAAGCAATTGAAATGCGTCAGATGATTAAAGGCTCTCAAGATACTTAGTTGCAAACTGAATGAATATAATTACAGCTTTGATGTGAACGTGAAAATTCTAGATGAATTTGCTACCGATTATAGTGGTCAGATAGGCTATAAATATGAAGTAGGGGAAGATTTGGGTAAGGAGTTCATATCTTTTGCTTTTCTTATTTAAAACTGATTAGTAGTTAATATTTAGTATGATCATCATTTATTCTTGTGCCCATTGATGACCCTGTCAAAATTTCAGTGCTGCCATCTGCGTTAGTATATAGTGACTTTGAGCTTGGTTCATAAATATCAAATTCACCTTCGTATGAGTCTTCAGGCAATGGCTCAGATAAAACATCAATAGCAACTTCTGTAGCTTTTAATAGAAAATCAATGAACATAAATTTTACCTAGATGGTGAAGAGGTTTATATTAAATATATATTAAATTCAATGAAATGAAAGATGAATATGAAAAAATATTACTACTCAAAACAACATGATTTCATTGTGTGTTACCAATCAGGCAATGAAATAACTAATGACATCGAAATGGAGGCATTTATGGCTTCTAGCCTTGAATTTGGTATTGGACTCAGTAAAGAAGGTGCCCTTGAAGATCTAAACTTTAATCTAGATGGAATTGAGAAAATAAAACTTCATAGTTAGTACTCTCCTAATAATGTTTGCTATTTAAAAAATGGCAAACTATATTAAAAAAAGCTGAAAAATGATGAAATCGTCAAAAATCAGCAGATATATTTAGTGAGGCCTTAGGCCATCATGCTTTAAGTCGTCACGCATTAGCTGCGTGAGCAAATCAAGAGTTAATCATTACCAAACATATAATTTACGTTTGGAATTAGAGTTATTTTGATTTTTCGGTTGCTAAAAGTGACTGGAAACTTATTAGTGTGAGAAACCTATGAGCTTATTCCTTTCCAAAGAAGAAATTGCTGAACTTACTGGCAGAAAGCAACGCCAGAAGCAAGTTGAGCAGCTTACAGTAATGCGTATAACCTTCACCTTAGATGCTTTTGGCTGGCCAAAAGTGTTACGTAAATCTATTGAAGCTGAACTAGGCGCAAGCCCAAACCAGCGAAATTCGAATAATAGTTCTATCTTTAAATACACTGAGTTGAATTTAGAGGATTAGAACTATGGGTAGAAAGCGTTCACCTGAAAATCAAAATCTACCCAGAGGAATGATCTATAACAAAAAAGCTGACACTTATTATTTAAGAGCGGCTGGGCAAAAAGATATTCGACTAGGTAAAACCATACATGAAGCCTTTAGAAATTATTATGCTTACGCAGAAATAAACTATGAATGCCGCACAATGTTTGACTTGATAAATAGGTATATGAAAGAAGTTTCACCGACTAAAGCTAAAGACACACACAAAAGCAACATTGCAGCAGCTAAGAACCTTATTAAACGCTTTGGCTCAATGAACCCTACTATGGTTAGGGCACGTCATGCCTATCAGTACTTAGATTTGAGAGCTAGAGAGGGCGCACCTGTTAGGGGAAATCGTGAATTTGCCTTACTCAGCACTGTAATGACCCACGCTGTAAGGTGGGGAATAATTGATTGTACTCCTTTTAATGGAATAATCAGAAATCCTGAGAGGCCTAGAGATAGACTCGTTTTAGATGAAGAAATAGATGTCTTTTTTAAATATTGTCCACGCTGGCTTCAGCTATACATCGAGCTTAAGCTTGCAACAGGTTTAAGGCAAACGGATATGATCAGCCTAAGCAGCAAAGATTGGTGTGAAAAAGAAGGGTTGAAAGTGCAAACGTCAAAAACCAAAGTAAGGATTCAATACAATTATTGTGATTATTTAGCTAACTTGGTTTCTGAATTAAAAGAAATAAATGGTTACCGCAACGTAGCAAAGAGGCGTATGCCAATACTTCATTGGTACTTCTTTGCATCCCATGCTAATTCTAAGCGAGATAAACCGTTAACTGCATCAGGAATCAGAACTGCATGGAATAAAGCGATGACAAAGGCGTTAGCAAGTGGTGAATTAAAACCAGAGCAACGATTTCAAGAACGAGATCTTAGGGCTAAAGCTGCAAGTGATTGTGAAAGTATTGCTCAAGCGTCTGAATTGCTAGGTCACTCTAATCTTGGAACAACTAAAAGGGTGTACAGAAGAGGGTATGCTAAAGTTGAAGCTTTAAAGCCTGATGCAGAGAAAGGTATTGATGTTAAACAAAGGATTGAAAAAGAGCGTTAAAAAAGGCATCATCAATAGGTTGAATTTGTTTAGTTAGTTTAAAATCTATAAGTACATAAAAACATGATATTTTTAACTAAACAACAAAGAATTTATTAACTAGACGAAAATTATAGGAAAATTTTTGTAATTAAGTTTAGTAAAAACAATATTTTAGGTGTTATATAGCGTGGGTTGAAAATCCTCGTGTCGGTGGTTCGATTCCGCCTCTGGGCACCATTAATTCAAAGCCTCGCAATCGCGAGGCTTTTTTGTTTCTGTCCCCTCCAAATCACGATTTTACTTCCCGTAGGCGTGAAATTTAAAGAGCTATCAGCTTTCAGCCGTCAGCTATCAGATTGAAAAGTTAGCGAGTTAGAAAGGGGAAAGAGTAAAGGGTAAAGGTACGAGTTTCGAGACCCGAGATACGAGTTGTAGGAGGCGTTTTAACGCCGAAAAACCAGAGTTATTAGATATCAGTGGTTAGAAGTTAGATTAAAACAAAAAAGCTAGAAGCTTTTAGCTGTAAGTTTTAAGACGATCGTGCGGGGCTTTTAGTTGTAGGAGGCGTTTTAACGCCGAAAAAAGACGATTTGGTAGGGTGACCCCTTTACGAATCCAAAACCAAC
>NZ_PQBX01000056.1:344729-382601 GCF_002964625.1 Pseudoalteromonas sp. T1lg21 | reverse complement strand
ACCTAGCACCTAGCACCTAGCACCTAGCACCTAGCACCTAGCTAAATTCCTACGCGATATAAAATCGCTGCTACAATTTTGAAAACTCGCAACTCGCAACTCGCAACTCGCAACTCGCAACTTGTAACTTATCTCCATTTTCCTACCATTCATCGTCCCCAAATGTCAGGCAGTGTAATGTTATGTAAAGTCAGTTGAGCAAAACTTAACGTGGTGCTTGAATTACACTCATAAATAGATGTTTTTCAGGTTTTTAGAATGAATTGGCAATATAAGCCGAGTTTATTGGCTTTAAGTGTAATTTTGCTAAGTGCATGTGCGAGCCAGCCGACTCACAATGAACGAGTTGCTGAACTTGAGACCGTACCGGGTGCATGGCAGCAACTCCCTTCGGGCGACAAAGCGCTTGCTGTTGAAGATAACTGGTTGCAGCAATTACACGACCCTCAAGTTTTTACTTTAGTTGAGCAAGCATTAGCCCATAACCAAGCGATTTTACAAGCGGGTTACGATGTCGCGATTAAAGAGCAGCAGCTTATTGCTGCTGGGGCAGATTTATGGCCAAGCCTTGATTTATCAACACGTGCGAGTCGTAGTAAAGATAACCGCCCTGTTAGTTATAACAACGCCAGCTCAGCATCATTAGAGTTAAGCTACGAAGTTGATTTATGGGGTAAATTATCAGCTTCAGAACGACAAGCAAATCTTGAATACCTAGCTGAAAAAGCCACCTTTGCACAAAGCAAACAACAATTAGTCGCTGATGTGGTAGCGGGTTGGTTTGATGTTATTACGAACCACAAATTACTTGAGCTATATAAGCAGCGTGAGCAAAACGCTGAGAAAAATTTAGATATTATTGAGTCGGGTTATCGCCAAGGTTTAAATGAAGCGCTTGATGTTTACCTTGCTCGTAATGAACTAAATACTGAGCGCTCGAATATTGCCGCGCAGCAAGCAACGTTAACTAAATCGATTCGCGATTTAGAGCGTTTAACAGGCCAATACCCAACTGGCGCGTTAAGCGTTAGCGCAGATTTACCACTACTCGATAGTGCCATTCCGCTTGGTTTACCTTCAGAGCTTATTACTCGCAAACCTGAGTTAATGGCAAGCTGGTATCAATTACTTAGCACCGATGCTGGTCTTGCTTATGCGCATAAACAGCGTTTTCCGAGCTTGAATCTTTCTGCATCAATGAGTGATAGCACAGATAGAGTGAGCGACTTATTTTCTCCTTCAAGCTTAGCGTGGTCGCTGATTGGTAGTATTTCGATGCCGCTTTTTGAAGGTGGCCGCTTAAAAGCCAATGAAGAACAAGCAAGGCTAAACGTTAAGCGTCAAGAGCAGGCTTATCTTGCCACACTTTATGATGCCTTTAACGATGTTGAAACAGCCATCAGCCAAGAGCAAGCGCTTAAAGTACGCTACGAAAAAACCTTAGAAGCGCAAGAAAATGCCATTACCGCAGAGGCATTAGCGTTTGAACAATATCAAAGTGGTTTGGTTACCTACACCACGGTACTCGATGCACAAGACCGTTCGTTTAATGCGCAAAGCTCGGTAATCGAGATTAAAAACCAATTAATTATCAACAGAATCAACTTACATATTGCCCTTGGTGGTGATTTTAGTGAAGCAAACAGCGAAGTAGCAGAGCAATAATCATGAATAGCAAGACACGTAAAATTTTAATTCCATTGGTAGTGATCGTTGTGACGGTACTGCTTATCATGTTTATAAAAGGCAATCCGCCTCAAGCAAACCGCTTTTCTTCACCGCCAAAAGCAAAAGTGAATGTGGCTGTTAAAACCCTAACACCAGAAACCTATCAGGTGATGATTGATAGCTTTGGCACCGTAAAGCCGCGTACGCAAAGTATGCTAGTTGCGCAAGCTTCAGGGCAAATTATCGAAATTAGTGAGCAATTTCGTGAAGGTGGCTTTTTTGAAAAAGGCGATGTGTTATTGCAATTAGATGATAGAGATCACCGCGCCGAAGTAAAATCAGCACAAGCGGCTTTATTAACCGCTGAGCAAAGCCTACTCGAAGAGCAAGCTCGTGGTCGCCAAGCAGTTACCGATTGGGAGCGCTTAGGCAAGGGCGAACAAGCAAGTAGCCTGGTATTGCGTAAGCCACAACTTGCAGCAGCCGAAGCAAGTGTATTGTCTGCCCAAGCGACGCTTGAAAAAGCGAAACTTGATTTAGAGCGTACAAAAATCACGGCACCATACGCGGGGCGAGTTTTAAGTCGCAGCGTAGACTTAGGGCAAGTGGTGAGTAATAACATGGAACTTGCCAGCATTTATGCGATTGACCGTGTTGAAATTCGCTTACCAATCAAAAATAAAGATCTGCCGTTCATTAACTTACCAGAACAATTTCGTGATGGTGCTAAAAATAGCGCTGGTTCACTCGTTAAATTTAGCTCAGATCTCGTTGGTAAACAGCAATGGCAAGGTCAAGTTATTCGCACCGAAGGCGCCATTGATGAAAGCGCTCAGCAGCTTTACGTGGTTGCACAAATTAATGACCCTTACAAAGCCACTTCTGCGAATCAATACCCAATTAAAATTGGTCAGTACATCAAAGCGCAAATTACTGGCAAGGCGGTTGAAAATGCCATTGTGATCCCAAACAGCGCAATTTACCAAGGCACTTATGTGTATGTTGAAGAGCAAGGTGTGTTGCGCCGTAAAAATATCTCACTAGCTTGGCAAAACGCTAATCATGCCATGGTAGCCGAAGGCTTATCAGCAGGGGATCACTTAGTGATTACACCGCTTGGACAAGTTAGCTCAGGTACCCAAGTGACGGTAATGGGAAGCGAAGCGTATCAAGCTACACGTGGTAAAGCACAGCGTCCAAGCCGTGAAGAGCTTGAAAAGCAAGCAAAAGAGCAAGGTATTACAGTTGAAAAACTAATTGAACAACGCCGCGCTGCTCGTGAGCAAGGAGCGCAATAATGATAGCTTGGTTTACAAAGAATCATGTTGCAGCAAACTTATTGCTGATCAGCATTTTATTAGCGGGGCTATTTAGCGTATCGACGCAAATACCACTCGAAGTGTTCCCGTCATTTGAAGCAGACCGCATTAGTGTAAGTGTTACCCTACGTGGCTCAACACCTGAAGATGTTGAAAAAGGTGTCGCTATCCGTATTGAAGAAGCGGTGCAAGATCTCGAAGGGATCAAGCGTATCACTAGCCGCTCATCAGAAGGTTCTGCCTCTGTATCAATTGAAGTCGATACCGGCTATGACCCACGGGAGCTATTAGCCGATATTAAAAGCCGGGTTGATGCCATCAATACTTTTCCGGTTGATGCCGAAAAACCAGTTGTGGCACTCGCGCAGCGCACTCGTGAGGTAATAGCGGTTACTGTGTCGAGTGAATACGGCGAAAAAGAAACCTTAGAATATGCCGAACATGTACGTGATGACTTATTACGCTTGCCAGAAATCACTCAGGTAGAGCTAAGTGGGGTGCGAGATTACGAAATTGCTATTGAAGTAAGCCAAGATACATTGCGCCAATACGATTTACGCTTATCGGACATTTCTTCAGCAATTAGTAATTCAAGTACCGATGTTTCTGCTGGTAACTTAAAAACGGAAGGGGGTGATGTACTCATTCGCTCAAAAGGCCAAGCCTATCGTAAAGATGAGTTTGCTCAAGTTGTGGTGAAGTACCAAGCTGATGGTACCATTATTCGCTTAGGCGACATTGCCCGTATTACCGATGACTTCGAAGAAACCCCAGTTCGTACTCGCTTCAATGGTAAGCAAGCGGCGTTTATTGATGTGTACCGTATTGGTCCGCAAAGTGCGATTGAAGTTGCTGACGCAGTAAAAAATTACATTACCGAGCATCAAAGCCAGCTGCCTGAAGGGTTTGAGTTAAGCTTTTGGGATGACGACTCTGAAATCGTAAAAAGCCGTATTGCGACGCTAACAACCAATGCTATTCAAGGTGGTATTTTAGTTCTTGCATTACTTACCTTGTTCTTGCGTCCTGCTATTGCGTTTTGGGTGTTTATTGGTATCCCTGTGTCATTCATGGGCGCGTTTTTAGCGATGCCAATTTTTGGTATTACGCTCAATGTAATGAGTTTATTCGGCTTTATTTTGGTACTCGGTATTGTTGTTGATGATGCCATTGTGACCGGTGAAAACGTCTACACCCACCTAAAAACAGCCGAAAATGGTGAACAAGCTGCTATTCGTGGTACGCAAGAAGTTGCGACACCCGTTACCTTTGGTGTACTTACAACGGTTGCTGCATTTTTACCATTAGCTTTTATCGAAGGTAACCGTGGTGCTTTATTTGCGCAAATTCCTGTTGTTGTTATTCCGGTATTACTGTTCTCTTTAATTGAGTCTAAATTTGTTCTGCCGGCTCACTTAAAGTACTTAAAACTACGTAGTGAAAAAGCAAATCCGTCAAAACTGCAGCAGTTTCAGCAGCGTTTTGCCGATGGCTTTGAACACGCCATTATGAAGTACTATCAGCCGCTACTAAATGTTGCGCTAAAGAATAAATTAGCAACGGTCAGCTTGTTCGTAGGTATTTTCTTTATCATTTTGACCCTGATCACCAGCGGTTGGACAAAGTTTATATTCTTCCCGCGTATTCCAAGTGAAACTGTTCGCGCAGAGCTAACATTCCCTGCTGGAACACCGTTTGAAGTGACCAACAAGTACATCATCGATATGTCAGATAAGGCCAAAGAGCTACAAGACAAGTATCGTGATGAAGATGGCCAAAGCGTGATTTTAAATATTTTGGCAACCACGGGTGGCCGAGGTGGTTCGTCAAATACAGGTAGTGTGCGCTTTGAAATCACACCAGCCGAAAAACGTGAATCAGATATTGGCTCTCGAGAGCTTGCCAGTGAATGGCGTGACCTTATCGGTATTATACCGGGCGCAGAGAGTGTGACTTTCCGTGCTGAATTTGGTCGCAGTTCAGACCCTATTGATGTACAGCTAAGCGGCAGCTCAATCGACACCCTTGAAGCTGTGGCAGAAAAGGTAAAAGAGCGTTTAGCAACTTACCCAACTGTGTACGAAATTGCTGATAGCATGTCAGATGGTAAAGACGAGCTGCAAATTGAGCTAACAGAGCAAGGTTTGGCACTTGGTTTAAACCGTGTTGATGTATCGCAGCAAGTGCGTAATTCGTTCTTTGGTGCGCAAGTTCAACGTATTCAACGTGGTCGTGATGATGTGCGTGTAATGGTGCGTTTGCCAATTGAAGAACGTCGCTCAGTTGCTGATTTAACTGATATTTTAATTAAAACCCCAACGGGTGGCACAGTGCCATTGTCGCATGTGGCAACCTTAGTACCGGGGCAAAGTCCATCGTCTATTTATCGTATTGATCGCTATCGTACGTTGAATGTGACAGCCGATGTTGAAAAATCAAATACTAATATGACGGTACTGCAAGCAGACTTAAAAACCTACTTAGATGAGCTAATGGTGCAATACCCAGGCGTTGATTACTCGCTCGAAGGTGAAGCTAAAGAGCAGCGAGAATCATTTGGTTCACTCGCTTGGGGTCTGGTGTTTGTATTCTTTATTATTTATGCGTTATTAGCGATACCGTTTAAATCATATATGCAGCCATTAATTGTGATGAGTGTTATTCCGTTTGGCATGATAGGTGCGGTAATGGGTCACTGGGTAATGGGCATGGAGTTAACCATTATGAGCCTACTTGGCATGCTTGCCTTAATAGGTGTTGTAGTGAATGACTCACTAGTATTGGTCGATTTTATCAATAAGAAGCGTGAAGAGGGCGGCGATTTACTTGAAACCGTTAAGCTTGCCGGTGCGGCACGTTTTCGCCCAGTAATGCTAACCAGTTTAACCACCTTTATTGGTTTAATGCCGCTGTTATTTGAAAAAGCAACGCAAGCGCAATTCCTTATTCCAATGGCCGTAAGCCTGGGCTTTGGGATCATCTTCGCAACGCTTATCACCTTACTATTAGTGCCTGTTAATTACCTATTAATGGAGCGCTTTCAGGGATGGTTTAAGTAGGGGGCGATAGGTTGAAAATATGTGTGTTGGGTAGAGTGAAATGAAACCCAACGCATAGGAGCTATCAGCTTTCAGCCGTCAGCTATCAGAACAAAAAAGTTAGCAAGTTAGAAAGGGGAAAGAGTAAAGTTAGATTGTGCCAGCACATTGCTATGGCTAAACCCGATACCGTAGGCGTGAAATTTATTTCGCGCGATATTTCTTAAATAACGGGTGAGTCGTAGGTCGGGCTTTAGCCCGTCAATGTTAGCGATTATGTGTCGCCATAAATGACGACCTACAGTGCTTGACTCATTAGCTCGTAGGTTAGTTAGAGCAGAGCGAAACCCAACGTTTGAAGCCGTCAGCTATCAGATAAAACAAATAAGTTAGCGAGTTAGCGAGGGGAAAGAGTAAAGTTAGATTGTGCCCGCACATTGCTATGGCTAAACCCGGTGCCGTAGGCGTGAAATTTATTTCGCGCGAATAAGAATAATAAGTTCTTGTATAAAAGAAAAACTACATGGAAGATTTTCGATAGCTGATAGCTGATAGCTGATAGCTGATAGCTGATAGCTGATAGCTGATAGCTTGATGGTGTTCCCCAAGTATGCGGTGCCCGGTGTCAGTCCTGAAACCTTGAGGTTTCAGGGCGGGAATCTGCGGTATGCCGTAGGCTTCTCGGTACATGCCGAGCCTGCACAATAGCAAACGAACAGAAACCCTAACATAAAATTTATCGGCTCAGGGACTTAACCAAGCTCCTGCACCCTAGGGAACACCTTCAGTATATAAGACAAGTTTCAATCCTTAAACCATATAAGCAAAAAAAGCGGATCGTTCGCGTAGTTTTTCCCCACCTTTAACTGCTTATTTACTTTTCAGATTGCTTTTTGACCTCAATCATACAATTAATTGGAGTTGAGATTTATCGAGTGGTAGCATGACGTTACTTAGCCGAACAAAGAAAAAGTTATGAGCACGTTACCTGATTACCAACAAGCCCAATTGTTATTAGAAAAGAATGAAATTTTTGTCGCACCAGCCGAAGCTCATGGTGTGATCAGTGGTTTATTAGCCTGTGGCATCAATATTGAAGCCGACGAATACTTAGGTTTATTAAGCGATGTATTCAACGACGGCATTGCCTTCAGTAAAGATTTAAAAGCCTTTTTTGCTAACGTGTATTCTCAGGTTGTTGCCAGCTTTAGTGATGAAGAATTTCAGTTTGACCTATTCTTACCAAGCGATGATGAAACACTGCTTGATCAAGCCAATGGCTTAGTATCTTGGGTATCGGGTTTTATGCTTGGTTTTGGTTTAAAGCAAAAAGACTACGGCAAGTTATCAGCTGATGTGAAAGAAGTGATCAGCGATTTTAGTGAAATTACCCGTCTAGACACCATGTTTGAAGAGACCGAAGAAGACAGCCAAGCACTGCACGAAGTGATTGAGTATGTGCGTGTTTCTGCGCTGCTATGTTTTGCTGAGCTAGGTAAAGAACCAGCAGATAAAAACCCTAAGAAGACCCTTCACTAATCAAATTATAGAGGTTTAGCATGTCGTCTATTGCAATCGATAAAGCTGAATTTAAAGCCCGTCGCGAGCGCTTGCTTGCGATGATGGATAAAAACAGTGTCGCTATTATTCCTGCGGCAGGAGAAGTAACACGTAGCCGTGATACTGAATATGCATTTCGCCAAGACAGTGACTTTTTCTACCTAACAGGCTTTAACGAACCGGATGCGGTTTTAGTGCTTTGCCCGTCGAGCGATACACCAAGTACCCTAATTTGCCGTAACAAAGACAAACTAGCTGAAATTTGGCATGGCCGTAGAATTGGCTTCGAAAAAGCTAAATCTGAGTACTTATTCGACGCAACTTGCCCACTAAGTGAACTAGATGAACAATTATTAGATTTGGTGAACGGCCAGCAGATTTTATTTTATGCACAAGGCACTTACGCAAATTTTGATGCAAAAATTTGGGATTTATTAAGTACCCTTCGCGGCGCACCTAAAAAAGGCTATAAAGCCCCACATACCATTAAAGATATTCGTGGTTTAGTGCATGAGATGCGTTTGTTTAAATCTGACGCAGAATTAAACATTATGCGTACAGCGTGCGAAATTAGTGCACAAGGCCACATTCGCGCTATGCAGTTTGCCAAACCTGGTGCAACTGAATACCAATTAGAAGCTGAGCTTCATCATCATTATGCAATGAATGGTGCTCGTCATCCTGCTTATGGCACGATTGTCGGCAGTGGCGATAACGCCAATATTTTGCACTACACACAAAATGATGCTGAGCTAAAAGATGGCGATTTAGTATTAATTGATTCTGGCTGTGAACTTGAAGGTTATGCGGCAGATATCACACGTACTTTCCCAATCAATGGCAAGTTTAGCGAACCACAAGCGGCGCTTTACAACATTGTATTAGCAGCTCAAGAAGCAGCATTTAGCCAAGTAAAGCCGGGCGGTAGTTTATCGAAAGCCAATGAATTAGCCTCAACGGTACTGACGCAAGGGCTTATTGATTTAGGCATTTTAACTGGCGAGCTTGATGAGCTAATGGCAAACCAAGCGTGCAAAGCATTTTACATGCATGGTCTTGGTCACTGGCTTGGGTTAGATGTGCACGATGTTGGCGAATATAAGCTTGATGAAAAAGAGCGCGTATTTGAGCCGGGCATGGTACTCACCATCGAGCCGGGTTTATATATTAGCGAAGATGCAAAAGCGCCAGAGCAATATAAAGGCATCGGTATTCGTATTGAAGATAACTTACTTGTCACTGAAGATGGCCATGAAAACCTGACCATTTCGGTTCCTAAAACCATTCGTGACATTGAAGCAGTGATGCAAGCAAACAAAGGCTAGGAGCAAGCGTGGCAAAGCAGTTTGATGTTGTCATTATCGGCGGTGGAATGGCGGGTGCAAGTTGTGCACTGGGCCTAAAACAGAGCAATAAGCAGTTATCAATCGCTGTAATTGAGGCAAATGAAGTAAGCGCAGACTATCACCCTAGCTTTGATGATAGAAGCATTGCGCTTGCTCAACAGTCTGTTCAGTACTTAAAATCAATCAATGCGTTTGATTGCCAAGCGCCATTTGCGGCAGCGATTAAAAAAGTCACTGTATCTGATCGTGGTCATTTTGGTAAAACGCATATTGATTGCCAAGAATACGGTCATGATGCCCTTGGTTATGTGGTCGAAGTGAACCCATTTGGGCGCAGCCTTCATCAGCAACTTACGCGTACTGATGTTAGTTTGTTTTGCCCTGATACGGTTGCCAAGCTTGAATACCAAAGCGACTGTGCCAACATCACACTGAGCTCGGGCGAGCAGTTAAGCGCAAAGCTTGTGGTGATTGCCGATGGCGCTCATTCGCAAAGCCGTAAACTGGCTAATATTGAATTTAATACCCGCGCATATCAGCAAGCGGCGATTATTGCCAACATCGAAGTGGCTGGTGGTCATCATCATCATGCCTTTGAGCGTTTTACTGAGCACGGCCCAATGGCGTTGTTGCCAATGAGTAATAACCGATACTCACTGGTGTGGTGCATGGAACCTGAGCAAATTGAGCACACTATGGCGCTTGAAGACGATGCCTTTTTAGCTGCGTTACAAAAAGCATTTGGTTACTGCGGTGGCTCATTTAGTAAAGTGGGTATGCGTGCAAGTTACCCACTTGTATACGGTAAAGCCGAATCACTGAGTAGCCATCGTACCGTATTAATTGGTAATGCAGGGCATGCTATTCATCCAATTGCCGGGCAGGGCTTTAATTTAGGCCTGCGTGATGTGCAATTATTGTGTGATATGGCAAATAGAAGCGATCTTGGTGATTACGCCTTTACCCGTTATTACAGCCAAACTCGCAGTAAAGATATTACAACCGTGATGACACTCACAGACAGCCTAGTGCGTTTGTTCTCAAACTCATCACGATTGCTCGCGCTGGGTCGCAGTATTGGCCTTTTCTCAATGGATTTATTCTCCTCGTTAAAAACCCCGCTGGCAAAACAGCTTATGGGTCAGGTTAAGCAAGGTAAACGGATATGAAACAAGCACAAGTTTGTATTGTCGGTGGTGGCTGTGTTGGCCTTACTCTAGCACTTGGTTTAGCAAAAGCAGATATCAGCGTTGTGGTGATTGATGCGAGTAAAAATCAAACCTTACCGGGTGATGATTATGCACTTCGCGTGAGCGCATTGAGTCTGGCTAGTCAGGGTTTATTTGAGTCATTAAATGTATGGCCAGAGATCATTAAACAACGTGCTACACCCTATACGTCGATGGATGTACGTGATCAAGATAGCTTTGGCAAAATTCATTTTGATCATAACGATCTCGACTTACCGCAACTAGGTCATATCGTCGAAAACGACATTATTCGCTACGCTTTAATTGACGAACTTGAAAAGCAAAGTAATGCTACTTTATTGTTCGAAACTCGCTATCAGCAAATTCATCAAACCGACTCTGATGTGTTTATTACTCTTGAAAGCGGCGAGCCTGTTATTGCTAAACTATTAGTGGCGGCTGATGGCGCTAACTCGGCTATTCGCAAGCAGTTCAACATGCCAATAACTTTTAAAGATTATGACCATCACGCCATTGTTGCCACGGTTAAAACCGCTGATGAGCATAACAACACGGCACGCCAAGTGTTTTTGCCAACCGGGCCGCTGGCGTTTTTACCCTTGCCAGATAAACATACGCACTCAATTGTTTGGTCAACAAGCCCAGAGCATTGCGACACACTTTTAGCGCTTGATGATAGCCACTTTAATAAAGCGGTTATGGCAGCACTCGATGGCCAATGTGGTTTATGTGAAGTGCAAAGTGAGCGCATGGCGTTTCCACTTAAGATGCGTTATGCCCAGCAGTGGGTGTCGGGCAAAGTGGTTTTAATGGGCGATGCAGCGCATACCATTCATCCATTAGCCGGTTTAGGCATGAACCTTGGCCTTAAAGACGCCGCCTATTTAATTGAGCTATTAAGTAATGAGCAAGGTGAGTTTGCAAGTGCACGCACGCTGCGTGATTATGAACGTACTCGCAAGCTTGATGCACAAAAACACATTGCCATGATGCAAGGCTTAAAAGAACTATTTGCAGGCGCTAACCCACTGAAAAAATTCGTACGTGGTGTTGGTTTAAGCTTAGTTGATAACCTTGGCCCAATTAAACATTTGTTCGCAAAAGAAGCGATTGGTAAATAACATCTAACTAGTTGTTACTATTTAGTTTAAGCCGCAGTTAAGCAATTAGCTGCGGCTTTTTTGCACTTATATGAACGCAAAATGATAGCGCTGTCATTTTTGTTAGTGTATGATTAAATTTTTGTGATTGGTATGGAAATTAAACAGCTTTACTATAATCTCCAACCAAATAAAAATAATTAAACTAAGAGAACAATTATGGAAGCAACGGTTGAGTGTGACAACAACACAAAACAAAGCATCTGGCTGCCAATGGTATTGGCCGGCTCAATGTTTTTTATCTTAGGGTGTATAACGTGGCTTAATGGTGCAATCACACCATTTTTGCAGCAAATGCTTGAGCTTTCGCCGTTACAAGCTTCGTTTATCATCTCTTCTTTTTATATTGCAGTAACAGTTGCTGGCATCCCATCGGCGATGCTGATCAAACGCGTTGGTTATAAGAATGGCATGGCGATTGGCTGTGCGATTATGGCTTTATCGGCGCTGATGTATATTCCCGCAGCAAAACTGCAAATGATCGAAATTTTCTTGTTCGCACAGTTAATGATAGGTGTTGGACAAACCGTGCTACAAACCGCTGTTAACCCATACGTGGTGAAAATGGGCTCTGAGAAATCAGCCGCTGTACGTGTGTGTATCATGGGCTTATTAAACAAATTTGCGGGTGTTATTGTTCCTGTTATTTTTGCTGCTGTAGTCGTGAGCGGCGTTGTTGATGGCGCAGGTAAATTATCGCAAGAGCAAAAAGACATGATGGCGAACAGCCTGATTATGCCTTATGTATTGATTGCAGGTTTAATCATGTTATTTGCTGCGTTTGCGAAATTTGCACCATTACCAGACTTAGTGTTTGATGAAGACGAAACATCAAACGGTAAAGGCGAAATTAAAGAAGCCCTTGCGCACCCTCACTTAGTTTTAGGTGTGGTGGGTATTGCTTTATATGTTGCAGTTGAAGTTATTGCAGCAGACACCATTGGCTCTTACGCATTACAAATTGGCGTTGCTGATTACTCAGTTATGACTTCTTACACCATGGCGTGTATGTTGATTGGTTACGCGATAGGTATTTTGACTATTCCACGTTTCATGAGCCAACAAACGGCGTTATTAATGTCGGGTATTGCCGGTATTATCACCGTGTTGTTAGTGGTACTTGGCAGCAATGACTCGTTCATTATTTCAAACCTATTATTAGTGCCATTTGGTGGCCCACAATTACCAGACCCATTGTTATGCATTGCGTTACTAGGCTTTGCTAATGCTATGGTTTGGCCTGCAATTTGGCCACTCGCTTTAGCTGGCTTAGGTCGCTTAACAGGCACTGCATCAGGCTTATTGATCATGGGTATTGCTGGTGGTGCACTTGGTCCATTATTAATCGGTTTAGGAAACGTAGCAGGCCTAGGCGCACAAGGCGCTTACATTGTGATGATCCCAAGTTATGTATTCATTTTATTCTACGCCTTAAAAGGCCATAAGATGAGAAGCTGGAAGTAATCCAGTAGATTATTTTCAAGTTAGGCAAAGCCGCGGTACGCCCATCACCGCGGCTTTTTTGATCTTAAAAAAACAAGTTAGCGAGTTTCGAGGGGAAAGAGTAAAGGTACGAGTTTCGAGGAAAGAGATACGAGACGTAGGAGGCGTTTTAACGCCGAAAAAAAGAGCTATCAGCTTTCAGCCATCAGCTATCAGATTGAAAAGTTAGCGGGTTAGAAAGAGTAAAGGGGAAAGGTACGAGTTTAGAGGTGTAGGAGGCGTTTTAACGCCGAAAAAAAGAGCTATCAGCTTTCAGCCGTCAGCTATCAGATTGAAAAGTTAGCGGGTTAGAAAGAGTAAAGGGGAAAGGTACGAGTTTAGAGGTGTAGGAGGTGTTTTAACGCCGAAAAAAGTCATAGGGGAGGCACAACTAACACTACGCTGTTAGCAGTTAGCAGCTAGCACCTAGCACCTAGCACCTTTAACCATTCCTACGCGATATAAAATCGCTGCTACAATCTTGCTAACTTGCTAACTTGCTAACTTGCTAACTAACACCAACAAAAAAGCCGTGGGATTTTCATCACACGGCTTTTGATATTTTGCTAAGTCGTTTTATTAGAACGAGTAGCTGTAACCTAGTTGTAGGGTACGTGGTTTACCTGGTTGAATACCGCCGTTTGCACGGTTTGCAACGTAGGTTTTGTCAAACAGGTTGTCTACTGTTAGATATACTTTTTGTTTGTCGTCGATTAGGTATTTAGCAGCTAAATCCCATACCACGCGGCTGTCGATTGCATTGCGACCTGAGTCTGTTAAGTCTGCGTGTGCATCAGACACATAACGCATTTGCGTATCGAATACGAAGCTTGAGAACGCAGCACCCACTGAAAGCGCTAATTGGTTTTCAGGCACGTATGGCATTGCATCGCCTTTTTCTACGCTACCCCAAAGCTCTGATTCAAAATCATTTTCGAACTGAGAATCAGTGTAAGTGTAAGTTAAGCGAACTGGGAATGAAGCTGCGTTGGTCGCAAACACTTTACCCGCGCTTAGCTCAAAACCAGACACAGATACTTCGCCGTAGTTGTATTGGTCGCCAATGTTGTTGTCGTTACAACCAACAGCGGCAGTACAGTTACCGTGCATGTTTGTGTAGTCAGAATTAAAGTAGATCACTTCACCTTGAATGCCCGCGTAATCGTAACGACCACCTAGCTCGATGTTAACACTCTCTTCTTCTTCTTGATCTGCGTTACCCGGTGCCGCTGGAGCGTAACCTTTTTGAATACCAGCAAGAAGCGTTAGGTTGTCGCTTACTGTGTAAGTGGCACCTAGTGACGGTACTAAGATTTCTGTGTCGTTGCTAATATCTTTTGTTAAGCCGTTAGCACGTGATGGATCAGACTTTGCCCATTCAACACGTTTGATAGTAATGTCTTCGTAGCGAAGACCTGCACTAATAACTAACGCATCAATTGTCCACTCATCTTGAATGAATAGGGTCGTCGCTTCTGCACTGTCTACACGGTTGCTATCAGAACCCGGTACGCCTTTATCAGTTAGCGTCATTGATAGGTCTTGATTAAGCGTGTATTTGTCTTGCCATTGGAAGCGATCCATTTCATCTTCATGGTAACGTGCACCCACAGTGATGTAGTGATCGCCAGCAGGAATATGGAACTCAGTTTGTAAGCCTTTTGCTTGGTAATCACGGTTATTTGCTTTTACTGCAACGCCTTCAATACCTTCGCTCGTTGGGTTTGCTTCAAACTCGCTGTATTTTTCTAAATCGCTTACACCCACTTTACTTGCTTTATACCAGTTACGGTGGAAGTCGTTTAAGTATGCAGTAGCAAGTAACTCGTAACCTTTACCAAAGCGGTATGCATAGTTAATTTGATATGCATTGTGTTGCGTGTTCATTTCGTCTTTTTGCGAAGCCGCATAACGACGGTAAGGATTTGCTTGGTAATCAGCATCTGTTAAACCCATGTACGTTTCGTCAGAGCGCTCATCTGAGTACTTTAACTTCATTTCTAGGCTGTGTGCTTCGTTATCACCAAAATCAAAACCAAACTTTAATAAGAAATCGTTCTTTTCAAAGCCAGTGTTATCGCTACCAACTGGTAAATCTTTAAAGCCATCTGCGCCGTAAGTGAATACTTCTACAAGGCCCGCAGCATTGTTTTTCTTTTTACCAAAGTAAGCATGACCTTTATAGAAACCGTCGCTACCAAGTTCAGCGTTAAGTAAACCTTTAGACCCTTCAGTCGGTAGGCTACGAGAAACTAAGTTTAAAACACCGCCTGTTGTACGTGGGCCATACTTAACAGACGCCGCACCTTTAAGTACTTCGATAGACTCCATACGACCCATTGTAGGGAAGTAGTAAGCAGAAGGCGCAGAGTACGGTGCTGGTGCTACAAGAACACCATCTTCCATTACAGAGATTTTGTCGTTACGACCGGTACCCGTACCACGCATACCGATGTTAGGACGAAGGCCATAGCCGTCTTCTTCTTGTACATATACACCCGGTACAGCACTTAAAACACGTGAGATATCAGTATATTCAAACTTTTCTAGTTCTTGCTCACCAATAAAAGTAGCAGAGCCAGGAATATCGTTAATTGCAGATGCAGAGCCAATTACAGTGATTTGTTCGAAGTTCTTCTCTTCTTTAGTTACATCTTTTGCAAAAGCATTAGCGCTTAGAGATAAAGCGACCGCAGTCGAAAGCGTAGAAACAATAAACTTAGGTGTCATTGTGTGTCCTGTAGTGTTTAGATATTTTTAACGGGCGCAATTTAAACATGTAAAATAATGCGAATCAATCCTATTTGTACTAAAACAGGTCTGAACTGTAAGTTTTTGAATTAAATCAGGTATAAGAAATACAGTAGTATTGTATTACGATATTGGGTTTGGGAGGGTGTTAAGTAAAACTTAACGCTTGGGGCTTTCAGATTTCAGCCGTCAGCTATCAGATTGAAAAGTTAGCGAGTTAGCAAGTTAGCAAGAGTAAAGGGGAAAGTTTGCGAGATGCGAGACGTAGGAGGTGTTTTAACGCCGAAAAAAGGAGTTATCAGCTATCAGCCGTCAGCTATCAGATTGAAAAGTTAGCGAGTTAACAAAAATAAAGGGGAAAGGTACGAGTTCCGAGGGACGAGATACGAGGTGTAGGAGGCGTTTTAACGCCGAAAAAAGCTCGTAGGTTGGGTAGAGCGGAGCGAAACCCAACGTATGGAGTCATCAGCTATCAGATTAAAAGTTAGCGAGTTAGCAAGAGTAAAGGGGAAAGGTACGAGTTCCGAGGGAAGAGATACGAGACGTAGGAGGCGTTTTAACGCCGAAAAAAGTCGATTTGGTAGGAGCTTCCTTTACCAATTCGAAACCAACACTATGCTGTTAGCACCTAGCACCTAGCACCTAGCACCTAGCACCTAGCACCTAGCACCTAGCACCTAGCACCTAGCACCTAGCACCTAGCACCTAGCTAAATTCCTACGCGATATAAAATCGCTGCTACAATTTTGAAAACTCGCTAACTCGCTAACTCGCTAACTCGCTAACTCGCAACTCGCAACTCAAACCTACGTCAAACGTAGGGCGATGAATTCAGCGAGTTTGTCTACGGCGGTTCCGGGGTCGTCGGTGCGTTTAATTAAACTAATACCGATTTGACCAAGCTCGGGGAGGTCTTTGGTTTGCAGTTGGTAGTTAAGCTCATTCGGTACGGTGCTTTTTGCTAGTACCGTAATGCCTAAGCCTTCTTTTAACGCCGCAGTTAGGCCAGTTAAGTCGGCATTACTGTAGGCAATGCGGTATTTAATACCCGCACTTTGTAGTGCTTCGATTGCGCGGCGGCGATAAATACATCCCTCTGGGGCGGTTACAAGCGTTACCACATCGTTTTGTGCCAGGTTTAAATCACCCACCCATACGAGTTGGTCTTGCATAAAAATCGGGAACTTGGCTGATTCGAGCTCTTCGTTTAATGCCAACACTAAATCGAATTGATCTTGGCGCGAGACCGATAATAAATGCTTACTCAAACGAGAGCGCACTTCGAGCGATACGTCAGGGTAGAGGGCCACGAAGTCACCAATGATCGACGGTAAAATACGTGCAGCAAATTCACTGGGGATCCCCAAGCGCACTTTACCGGTCACGTTTTCGCTGGTGAACTGCTGCAAAATGGCATCGTTTTGTTGCAGCATTTGCTTTGCTAATGGCATAAGCAATTCGCCATATTGATTAAGCACTTGGCGCTGACCTTGCTTTTTAAACAGCTTATGGCCCAGCATGTCTTCAAGGCGCTTTATTTGTAAGCTCACAGCTGGTTGCGATAGCCCTAATAATTCACCTGCTTTGGCAAATCCGCCAACTTCAACAACAGTGACTAAAGTACGTAAACTATCGGTAGAAATGTTTTTCATTAAAAAATTCTATTTATAGGGCTGTATATATAAGCATTATTTATCAATTGATAAATAATTACAATTTGTTGTTGCTAGCACGGCGCAATATACTTCAGCCATTAATGATTGATAGGTGTCACATATGACTTTTACGCCAATAATGTTTGCTCGCCACAGCCAAGCTGAGACCCCAGCAGACAACGTGCTACAAGCTAATAGCGATACTGCCATTATGGATTTTAGTGGCACTGAAGCAATCCCATTTTTAACGGCTATTTTAGGTCTTGATATTAATAAGCTAACCGCCAGTGGTTTAGGCTTACGTAGTTCATTAGACGATGACCTAACAAGCAGCTACGCTTATGCCCTGTATTACTTTAACGAAACTGCATTTCGTTTTGTATTAGGTAAAGATGCCAGCGTGCAATTACAGTCGCTTATTAATGAGCAACAACTACGTTACGACATTGATTATGTAATGCGTGACGATTTAAGCGCGCTAACCCTAAGTGGTGAGCAAGCGTTTGACGCCTTGGTCGACAGCTTTAAGCTAACGCCTGGGCTGCGTTTATCAGACATGCGCAGCTGCTATGGTGCACAAAGTGGTGAGGTATTTATTACCGCCATAGATAACCAAGCAACACAGCAATTTCAGCTGGTGGCGCGCCAAGCAGAGCTTGATAAATGGCAAACGCACTTACAGCAGCTCGGCTTTGATTTAGCCTTAGCCAACGTTGCTTAAAACATAAAATTTTTAAAACAGCTACGCACTTGAGTGTTTAGCTGTTTTTTAGTTACAAAATCGCAATTTGGGTGTGACAACTGTGCAACTAATGTATAATCGCCGCCCATGTTATTCCCCCTCATTAAATTGAGGCCACGCCCCACAACTTGTGGGTTAATTTAAAAGTGAAGGAATATTATGACTTCTAAAACAGTTTTACATGCTAAGCACCTTGAAGCTGGCGCAAAAATGGTTGATTTCCACGGCTGGGAAATGCCAATCAACTACGGCTCACAAATCGAAGAGCATAATGCGGTTCGCACAGATGCAGGTATGTTTGACGTATCTCACATGACAATTGTTGATGTTCAAGGCGAGCAAGCACAAGCGTTCTTACGTAAACTAGTTGCAAACGACGTTGCTAAGTTAACTGTACCGGGTAAAGCACTTTACACAGGTATGCTTAACGAAGAAGGCGGCGTAATCGACGACCTTATCATCTACTTCTTCTCAGAAACAAACTATCGTTTAGTTGTTAACTCAGCAACACGTGAAAAAGATTTAGCGCATTTAGCTAACGTTTCGGCTGATTTCGCCGTAACAGTTACTGAGCGTCCTGAGTTTGCAATGATTGCCGTTCAAGGCCCTAACGCACGTGCTAAAACAGCAACAGTACTTAACGCAGAGCAACAAGCTGCTGTTGAAGGTATGAAGCCTTTCTTTGGTGTGCAAGCAGGTGATTTATTTATTGCGACAACAGGCTATACTGGCGAAGATGGTTATGAAATCGTAGTACCTAACGATCAAGCTGCTGATTTATGGCAACAACTTCTAGACGCAGGCGTAGCGCCAGCGGGTCTAGGTGCACGTGATACGTTACGTCTTGAAGCGGGTATGAACCTTTACGGCCTAGATATGGACGAAAGTGTTTCTCCACTTGCTGCAAACATGGCGTGGACAATCGCATGGGAGCCAGAAGATCGTAAGTTTATCGGTCGTGAAGTATTAGAACAGCAACGCGCTGACAAGAGCACAGACAAACTAGTTGGTTTAGTGCTTGAAGAAAAAGGCGTATTGCGTAGCGGTTTAAAAGTCATCGTTGAAGGTGGTGAAGGGGTGATTACCTCTGGTACATTCTCACCAACTCTTGGTCATAGTGTTGCGCTAGCACGCGTTCCGCGTTCAACTGGCGAAACAGCCCAAGTAGAGATGCGTAAAAAACTGGTTAACGTTAAGGTTGTTAAACCTTGCTTTGTACGTAACGGCAAATCAGTTATCTAAACTATAAAAAATTTGGTGTTATCACCCAATATAAACCAAAGGAACAAAAAGATGAGCAATATCCCAAGCGAATTAAAATATGCTACTTCACACGAGTGGGTTCGCGACGAAGGTGACGGTACGTTTACTGTAGGTATCACTGAGCACGCACAAGAACTTCTTGGCGACATGGTATTCGTTGAATTACCAGAAGTTGGTGATGAAGTTGACGCGGGTGAAGACTGCGCAGTAGCTGAGTCTGTAAAAGCAGCATCAGACATCTACGCACCAATCGGCGGTGAAATCGTTGCAATCAACGAAGATCTTGAAGATTCGCCTGAAACAGTAAATAACGACCCGTACACTGACGGTTGGTTATTCCGTATCAAAGCATCTGACACATCAGAGCTTGATAACCTGTTAGACGCTGAAGGCTACGCTAACACAATCGACGAAGACTAATTAATTAGTCACGCCGACTAAAAGCCCCTCATAAGTGGGGCTTTTATGATTTTATAGCTTACCTTTCCATACGCTGTAAGTTACTAAATCAACACGTTTTTAAGTTATTGCCAGTTACCCATTGGCAGTAACCACTTTTTTTTGGATCATAGGAATCTGGACAAATGTCAAACGCCAAATCTCTTGAACAATTAGAGCAAAAGCAAGATTTTATTCGCCGTCACATTGGGCCAAGCCCAGCGCAAGTAAGCGACATGCTGAGCGCTCTTGGAGTATCGAGTGTTGAAGAGCTGATCGGTCAAACGGTACCTGCAAGCATTCGCTTAGAGCAAGGTTTATCAATTGGCGAAAGCCGCACTGAAGTTGAAACACTAAGCTACTTAAAATCAGTAGCAAGCAAAAATAAAGTGTTCAAATCATACATCGGTCAAGGCTACCACCCAACTCACGTACCACACGTAATTTTACGTAACGTACTTGAGAACCCAGGCTGGTACACTGCGTATACACCATACCAACCAGAGATTGCACAAGGTCGTTTAGAATCATTATTAAACTTCCAGACTATGACCCTAGACCTAACTGGTCTTGACCTAGCAAGCGCGTCATTACTTGACGAGTCAACGGCTGCGGCAGAAGCAATGGGCCTTGCAAAGCGTGTTGCTAAGTCTAAATCAAACACATTCTTCATCGCTGAAGACGTACACACACAAACAATCGACGTTGTTGCAACTCGTGCAGAGCAGTTCGGTTTTGACGTTATCGTTGGTAAAGCAGCTGAAGCACTAGACCACGACATTTTTGGTGCGTTATTCCAATACCCATCAACAACCGGTGAAATCACTGACGTAACTGATTTAATCGCTGGCGTACAAAGCAAAAAAGCGATTGCCTGTGTTGCTGCAGACATCATGAGCTTATTACTGCTTAAAGCACCAGGTAAATTAGGTGCAGACGTAGTGCTTGGTTCAGCACAGCGTTTTGGTGTACCTATGGGTTACGGTGGTCCACACGCTGCATTCTTCGCAACACGCGACAAGTACAAGCGTTCACTACCAGGTCGTATTATTGGTGTTTCTAAAGACCGTTTAGGTAACGACGCACTACGTATGGCAATGCAAACACGTGAACAACACATTCGTCGTGAAAAAGCCAACTCAAACATCTGTACAGCGCAAGTTCTACTAGCGAACATGGCAGCGTTCTACGCGGTTTACCACGGTCCACAAGGCCTTAAAACTATCGCTGAGCGTATTCACCGTTTTGCAGACATCTTAGCGGCAGGCTTAAAAGCGAAAGGCGTAAACCTTAAGCACGACACATGGTTCGATACACTGACTGTTGTTGCAGATAATAAAGACGAAATCGTTGCACGTGCAGTAGCAAACGGCGTTAACTTTGCGTCTAACCGCGCAGGTGAATACTCAATTTCTGTATCAGAAACAACAACCCGTGCAGACGTAGCTGAGCTATTCGACATCATCTTAGGTGAAGGCCACGGTCTGAGCGTTGATGCACTTGCAAACGAAATCGAAGTAAATGGCAGCAACTCAATTCCTGCAAGCCTAGTACGCGATGACGAAATTTTAACGCACCCTAACTTCAACTCGTACCACAGCGAGACTGAAATGTTGCGTTACATCAAGCGCCTAGAGAACAAAGACTTAGCGCTTAACCACTCAATGATCTCATTAGGTTCATGTACGATGAAACTTAATGCGACAGCTGAGATGATCCCAATCACTTGGCCTGAGTTTGCAAACTTACACCCATTCTGCCCACTTGATCAGGCAGCGGGTTACCAAATCATGATGACTGAGTTACATGATTGGTTAGTAAACATCACAGGTTACGATGCAGTATCACTACAACCTAACTCAGGTGCACAAGGTGAATACGCAGGCTTAATCGCGATTCGTAAATACCACGAGTCACGCGGTGAAGGTCACCGTAACGTATGTTTGATCCCAAGTTCAGCGCACGGTACAAACCCAGCGTCTGCACAAATGGCAAGCATGAAAATCGTGGTTGTTGACTGTGATAAAAACGGTAACGTTGATATGGCTGACCTTAAAGCGAAAGCCGAAGAGGTATCTGAAAACCTATCTTGTATCATGATCACTTACCCATCTACACACGGTGTTTACGAAGAAACAATTCGTGAAATCTGTGACATCGTGCACCAGCACGGCGGTCAAGTGTACATGGACGGCGCAAACATGAATGCGCAAGTTGGTGTTACAAGCCCAGGTTCAATCGGTTCTGACGTATCGCACCTTAACCTACACAAAACATTCTGTATTCCACACGGTGGTGGTGGTCCAGGTGTTGGCCCTATCGGTGTTAAATCTCACCTAGCGCCATTTATGCCTAACCACAGCGTAATTAATGTTGCTGGCACAAACATCGGTAACGGTGCGGTTTCTGCTGCCCCTTACGGCTCAGCAGCTATTTTACCAATCTCGTGGGCATACATTGCCATGATGGGCTCTGAAGGCTTAAAACAAGCTACAGAAATGGCTATCGTGAACGCTAACTACTTATCTGAGAAGCTAAGCGAGCACTACCCAATTTTATACCGTGGCCGTAACAACCGCGTTGCGCACGAGTGTATTGTTGACCTACGCCCAATCAAAGGCAAACAGGCGTAACAGAAATGGACGTAGCTAAACGTCTACAAGACTACGGCTTCCATTCACCAACTATGTCATTCCCAGTTGCTGGCACACTAATGATTGAGCCAACTGAGTCTGAGTCTAAAGTTGAGATCGACCGTTTCATCGAAGCAATGGTGTCAATCAAGTCAGAAATCGACCGTATCGCATCTGGCGAATGGTCAATTGAAAACAACCCGCTAGTGTTTGCACCGCACACACAAGCAGACGTACTAGGCAATGAGTGGGATCGTGCATACGACCGTTTCTACGCAGCATTCCCAGTGCCAAGCGTAGCAAAAGACAAATTCTGGCCTACAGTAACCCGTATCGACGACGTATACGGCGACCGTAACCTAGTTTGTTCATGCCCAGCGGTTGAGACATACCGTGACTAAGGTTTGATTAAATTCAAATGCCAAAAAGCCGTTGCAGCAATGTAACGGCTTTTTTGTGTTTTGGGGAAAGTTAGCGAGTTGCTAGGGGAAAGATACGAGTTTCGAGGGGAAAGAGTAAAGGAGCTGTAAGCAATAAGTTTTAAGTTAGAGTACCTCACATTGCTAAGGCTAAACCCGATACCGTAGGCGTGAAATTTCTTTCGCGCTAAGGGTTAGATAAAGTAAAAAAGCAAGACTGACTAAGCTCTTAAGGAGTATTAAATTAACATGGAAAAACCTACCTAGTTCATAGTGATGTTATTTCAATAATAACAAATGTTTTATTTGTGTTACTATTCTTTGAATTGTATGAGTTTTTTGGCTGTTAGTTATGGTTTCTTCGCTTTTAATATTTGGAGCTTTATTCGTTATCTCTTTATTTATATTTTTATGGATGAGATGGCGTATGAAGGCTTCAAAAGCACGTTTTGCTTTATCTGTGGTTTCATCGATAGTTTTATGCCTTATGTTTGGGCTATCTTCATTGTCATCAACGTTACCAACAGCATTAATTTCGAAAGTTTTTGAGATTTTAGGTTTTGGCCCTATCACAACGAATGCTCCGGCATATATCACTCTACCCATTATTTTAATCCTGTCTTATTTCATATATAAGTTTGGCGAAATAGCAATAAAAAACTGGGAAGCCCCAACTCGGGTTTCTGAGATGGATTTGGAGGAAAAATTTTTAAATAACAATCTCCTAGCTTTAAGTGCAGAGCAGCTAAAACTATTTTTAAAAAGGCAGTCTGATCCTATTGCTAGCGATGTTGCTAGTAACTGGAAAGAAAAGCTAGCTGAAATACCAAAACCAATCGCAACGAAAGATCTTTTGCGTGATATGTTAGTTTCAGCATTAAGCGAAATAAGACTCCCTGATGATGGATGGAGAGATGAAGATAGAATATGGATAGGTGAGATTCTTGGACTAACTATAGAACAGAAAAAAAAAGTCATTGTTTTTATTTTAGACGATATTCAAGATGTTAGTAATATTAATACGCGTGTTGATAATGTTCAGCTAAAACATGGAGAGCTTAAAGATTGGCGAGTATTTGCAATATATTTATCGCATAAAGATGCTGATTGTGACGATAAAGTGCTTTGTGTAAATGGTGTTAATGTTGAGCTTTACTCTTCACGACAACTGATTCTTAAGGGGCTAGATTTATATAATTATGCTAGAGAGCTTGTTATTGCCTTCGAAAATACTCTTGTGGGCGGCACAAAAGCTACATTACAAGATTCATTTGTTGATTTGAATATTACAACTAATGCTAGCGGGTCACAATCAGTCCCATTTGATGAAAGTTTTAAAAATTGGTTGGATCGTAATAGTAATGGGCATATTGCTCTGACAGGAGAGTATGGGCAAGGTAAAAGTACAGTGTTAATGAAATATTGCGTTGATTGGGCAAAGAAATTTCTAGCTACAGGGAAAATCGAAGGGCGTATTCCCTTATTGATCGAGTTGCGAGGGCAGAGCCCGTGTGAATCGGATCCTTTGACTTTTATTTCTTCATGGTGTGCACGATATCGTCTTTTACCTCAACAAGTAATGAATTTGATAAAATCAGGCGAAGCAGTAGTTATTTTTGAAGGTTTTGACGAATTAAGAAACGCGGGAAGAGGATTTTATCGACATCAACACTTTAATGCTCTTTGGAAATTTGCTTATCCAAATACTAAATTAGTTTTCACTGGACGCCCCAACTTCTTTTTGGATGAGGAAGAGGTCAATAGAACTTTAAGGACTCAAGCTAACAGAGGAGCTAGTGGAGAAAGTTATACTGAGGTTTGGACTCTTAAAAAGCTTACTATAAAACAAATTGAATTTGCATGTAGGGGTTTTGAACCTGAGGTAAGAGGTGGAATCATTTCTGCAATTGCTGATAATAAGGATTTTTTTGATATTGTAAGTCGACCATCCATGCTACCTGTTGTTGCTACGATATGGCCGCAAATAGCTGAGGTGCAATTAGCGGGAGCGCAACTAACAGGTGCTGATCTAATTGAGAGATATGTACAGGCTGTTTTTTCAAGAAAAGAGGCTGAATTAGAAAGAGACAGAGTTAGACTTGACGCACCAACTGGTTCTAGATACTTAGTATTACCGAAGCAGGTAAGGGAGCTACTCACTATATGCGTTGCATGGAAAATGTCAGGGTTAAAATATAAAAATACAATATCACGCTCTGAAATCTCAGATATGGTGAGAGAAACTTACGAAATCATCGTTACTATGAGCAAGGCCGAAGGTGTTTCACCTGATGTAGCTCAAGGGGTAATTGAATTTGAAAAGCGTTATGCAGAAGATAAACTTGCTGATCGAATTGAAACGATAACAACGGAAGTTTGTAGCGCTGGCCTCTTAATTAACGACGCCGCAGGTGGTAATACTAACCTTAGATTTCCTCATAAGCAGTTTTTTGAGTTTTTGGTGGCAAAAGGAATTGCAATAATTTCTGACTCTAATGACTATAGAGCTGCTGTAGTGCTATCTATGTCATCTAACGAGAAAAACATATTTACTAGGCTTAGAAATGAAAATAACTCAATTTACTATCTTTCAGAATGTATTGGTCAAGACTTAAAAAGGATTTTATCAATTGTAACAAGACTCTACGTGGCTATGGTTTTTCTGCTTGACTTACTTTTTTATGAAGCTGTAGGAGTTAGTGAAGTCATTTCGAAGAAAATAAAAAATAAAGAAAGTGAGAAAACTAAACAGAAAGAAAGAGATAATAATTTTTTTGAAAAAAGCAATACCCAGATTATTTCAAGCTCTGCAAGGTTTCTAGCAGTGTTTTCATTGGTCGTTATTTTTGGTCTTGGTCTTTTTACCTTCTATCTTACACGCTCAGGTGAAACGGTAAAATCAGGTTTTGTTTTTTTTGTATTATTAGCATTAATGCTTATTCACTCTCTATTAATGTTGAAGTCGCAGGAGCAGCGAGAGAAGGTTATACTTACATTTCTCAGAGCTCACTGGTATCGTGTGGGACAAAAGCCAAAGAACCTAAAGCATGAGCTAATTCTAGCTATCAAATCTATGCTTAAAGGTAAAGTAGTTTTTCCAAATAATAAAATAGATTCTGATGTAAATTATAGTCAGTTTGTTTATCCTGCCAAAGACTTTGGTACATCCAAAATTAAGGGAACCAAAAACTAAAAGAGTACCCAGTAGTAAGTTCCGGTTTAGAAAAATAAGGGGTCAGGTTTTTCCCTAACCCCTTTACCAACATAAACCCACACCTAGCACCGTAGGCATGAAATTTTTTTCGCGCTATGTCTACTTAAAACGCGCCATACATGCATAACGTCTACAATTCATTTGATTACGCGATATAAAACACAGCTACAATTTTGCTAACTTGCTAACTTGCTAACTTGCTAACTTGCTAACTTGCTAACTTGCTAACTTGCTAACTTGCTAACTAACCCCTAAAACCAGTTACTTTGTTTTCGATCATTGCGCTATAAGGTACTCAAATCTATACTTTTTGTATCGATCTTGATTAACAATATCAGCACTTTATAAGCGAATGGAAAATCTGAACATAGCCATGGCTGGGCTAACCGCCATTATCCTTTTTATTTTTGGGCTTGAGAACTTTTCTCGGGAAATTGAAAGTATATCGGGAGAGCGCTTTCGTAAATCGTTGAGTCGCGCGACTAACATTCCTATTTTTGGGGTGTTAATTGGTGCTGTGGTGACGGCCTTTATTCAATCGAGTTCTGCGACGTCGGTGATCACGATAAGCTTGGTAAATGCGGGGGTGTTAACGTTTAAAAATAGTGTCGGTATTATTTTTGGATCAAATGTGGGCACTACGATAACGGCTCAGCTGGTGGCTTTTAAGCTGACGGTATTTGCTCCTGTGATTATTATTATTGGCTTTTTTCTGTCGCTGACTCGCAATCGCTTTTCTATTTTTGGTAAGGCGATTTTCTATTTCGGTTTTGTCTTTTTTAGCCTTAACCTGATTTCATCATCACTTGCGCCATTACAAAACAACCCTGCATTAATTGAGATTTTAACGCAGCCGCAAAACCCACTTTTAGCGATTTTAGTGGGCTGTGTATTTACTGCTATGGTGCAGTCGAGTTCGGTGACTACAGGGCTTGCCATTGTTTTTACTCAGCAAGGTATTTTGGGGCTTGAGAACGCGGTACCCATTATTATGGGGGCGAATATTGGTACCACAGCGACTGCTATGATTTCTGTGTTTGGTATGGATATCGCAGCAAAGAAAGCGGCGTTGAGCCACCTGTTGTTTAATGTGGGTGGGGTGCTTTTATTTCTGCCTTTCATTTTATTGTTTGGTGATAAGTTAAGTGAAATTACGCTTGATCCCGCTGTCGCACTGGCAAATATTCATTTTATTTTTAATGTGGTTGCCAGTTTAGTTTTTATTGCTTTTGTTAACCCCTTTACGCGCTTTGTCGATTTTTTGCTTGGTGAAGGAAAAATGGACTTTGAACGCCTTGAATTGCCGACTTACCAAGAGGATGAAGAGTTTCAGCATGTCGTCGATAAGTTAGAATCAGGCAACCAGCAGCTGCTTAATTTTTTAAAAGAAAACTACAATCAGGTCACGCTGAGCTTAGAGACTAACTACAAAGGTATTCAAGATACTGCACAAAAGCGCTTGGAATATGCCAGTTTTGTTGAGAAGGAATACATCACTTATTTCACTACTATTGTTAGTAAAATCAATGATGAAGAGCAGTCACGAGAGTTAATGCTGCAAATTAACCGCTTTGATTATTTGTTCCAAATTCATGATTCCATCATTGATCTGTTTGAAAGCAAGCGGATTATGAATGAACAATTTATAGAATTAGAAAGCGATATTTTGATTATGATCCGCGAACTTTCGAGTGATACGCTGACCTTGTTCACCCATACCAGCGAGAATTTAGAACAACCTAAAAATGACGAAATAGATAAAGCAGCTAGGTCGTTGCAATTGCATCTGAATCAGGCGCAGCGTAAGTTATTAATGCTACTTGCTGATACCAACCGAAAAGATGCCGGTACGCTGACAAATTTCGTCACCTATTCTCAGCGCCTCAAAGATAAACTGCTGAACTTACATAAAATGTATTCACGTAAAAATGCCGAGTTGTAGGTTGGGTAGAGCGGAGCGAAACTCGATAAGTTAGCGAGTTGCGAGGGGAAAGGGTAAAGAATCTTTCAGCCGTCAGCTATCAGATTGAAAGTTAGCGAGTTAGAAAGAGTAAAGGGGAAAGTTTGCGAGATACGAGATACGAGATACGAGGAACGAGTTTCGAGTTGTAGGAGGCGTTTTAGCGCTGAAGAGGTAGCAGCGGGTTTATCCCGCGTTTTTAGATTAAATTGTTCATGGTTAAAACCATTCCTACGCGATATAAAATCGCTGCTAAAAAACATGGGTCAGGTCTTTCTATTTGCCTAACCCCTTTACCAATCCAAAACCAACACTATGCTGCTAGCACCTAGCACCTAGCACCTAGCACCTAGCACCTAGCACCTAGCACCTAGCACCTAGCACCTAGCACCTAGCACCTAGCACCTAGCACTGTAGGCGTGAAATTTATTTCGCGCGAACCCATTAAAAAACAACTTTGAAAGAATTTTTGTATTTATATGGGTACAAGGATCAAATAACCTGTATTATGCATTCTTTGCTATTGGGTGGTGAAACCTCTTAATTAACCACCTGATTATGTTGTTGAAATTTTAAGGTGAAATAATGTTAAAAGGGAACTTTGCGCGCATTAACATGGCTTTGGCCTGTTTGCTTGTGTTAAATCTTGGGGTTGCTGGTGCTTCGGCTAATGACGATACACCAATTGAGAGCGTGGTTGCAGATGCTAACTTCTTAACGTGTTTACAAGAAAGTGGCTATAAAACTGTGGGGGAGGTGACAAAAATACATTGCAGAGATCGCGGTATTACCTCAGCCAAAGGGCTTGAGCATTTTAGTAACTTAACAAAACTCGTCCTCAGTAATGAAGGAGATAGCTTCATCGTTGGTGAAATTGGTGGCATTACAAGTAGGCCTGCCGATAAGAAAGTGCCAAACCAGCTGACCGAAATCGACATAAGCCACAATAGCCAGCTTTTCCTTGTTGATTTAAGCCAAAACAGCCTTACGAGTATTGATGTAAGTAACAACGAAGAGTTAGAGACTTTAATGCTGAGTGGTAATAAGCTTTCAAAGCTTGATGTAAGCACTAACAGTAAACTTACATGGCTTGATCTTAATGATAATAAGCTGACAGGCGAATTGACGCTTGTTAATTCTGAACTGTATCAACTTAATCTGTCGGGCAATAAGCTCACAAAAGTAAATATACCGAGTGGTATTCGTAACCTTGAGCTTGCAAATAATCAGTTAAAAAACCTAGATTTAAGCAAGTTCAAGATGCTCAGCGAACTAAACCTAGATGCCAACCAGCTTAGCGCTTTAGACATAAGCCATAATAAAAAGTTAACTGCACTTTACGCCGGTAATAACCACTTAAGCACTATCGATTTAACAGCAAGCCCCATGCTTCAAGTGCTCTTTTTGTCAAATAACAAATTAAAAAACATTGATTTACGTGAACATGCAAATTTAGTAGATATCAGCCTTTCTAATAACCCGCTAAAAAAAGTAGATGTAAGCAAAAGCTATAATTTAGAGCTGTTAGAACTCGACAGTGGTGTTGAGTGCATAGGCATAGGTTGTGCAACAAGGTTTGAAGGGTATTAATAACAGCGTGTTGGGCAGAGCACAGCGAAACTCGATAAGTTAGCGAGGGGAAAGGGGAGAGGGGAAAGGGGAAAGGGGAAAGTTCCCCGAACTCGCAAACTTTCCCCTTGTAACTCGCTAACTTTTGTTCTTAATCTGATAGCTCCAAATGTTGGGTTTCGCTCCGCTCTAACCAACCTACAAGCTGATATCTAATATCTCCTTTTTGTACGGCGTTAAAACATCTCCTACATCTCTCACTTCGCACCTCGTCCCTCGCACCTATTAAAAATTTTTATCCCTCCATAATTCATCCATTATTGTGATATACCCTTTGAGATATGTACCTTTTGTACCCCAAATTTAGTGGGTTAAAGCTTAACCATTTCGAAAATAAGTCTGTCGGACTTTGAGTAGAAGTATGAGTTTTATTAATTAATAGTTTGTCGAAATTACAATCAATAATTAGGAATCGTGATATGAATCAGTCTAAAAGGATTAGTGCTGTATTGGCTTTATCCCTACTTTCACTAGTTGGGTGTTCTGATGATGACTCTACTGAACAAGAAGCTGTTGCTAATGTAGCGTTGAAATCGATGACCCCAGTGTCTGATAACGTTTATCAACCAGGGCAACAGATTACTGTTGATTTCAGCACAGAAACAACCTTATTAACGAATGAGCATGTAGGTGTTTCCTTTATTTTGATTGAAAGAAGTAAAGTCGCTGAGCTTGAAACTGAAGATGAGCCAGATGGCTACGATTTAGGTGAGTTTGATATCGAGCAGTTACAAGAAGGCGAGCAAAATCATAGTGCAACATTAATTTTGCCAAACGAAGATCTCACTGCGGGTGAATTTGTCATTGCCGCTTTTGTTGACACAAGCGGGGTGATCTCAAATGAAGTTGATGTAACAGATAATAAGTCGCGGGGCATTGAGTCTGGTGACGAAAGCACCTATAGCTCGGTAGTCATTGGCGATGGCCATTATCATGATTTTGTTTTAGATAAACTTAAAGTTGGCGACGGCTTTGCTGTTTTTCCTGGTCCGGGTAAACGAGATACCACAGGGACTGGTGAACCTACGCAAAAAATACCTGATTTAATCGGTTTTATTAATGCCACCAAATTTGGCAATTCTGTCAATGAGGCTGACATCAGTGCAACGATAACCATCGGCGAAACCACTTATCATGCTCACTTATGGAATGAGCAAGCGCAAGCTTATATGGAGACGATGCGTATAAAGTTTCCTGATCATGAGCAGTCTCATTACTTTCCTTGGGATGTTGCTGTGAATGGTGTATTGCTCAAAGCGATACACGATAATTTTGATCACGATGGTGGCGAAAACAGCTTTAGCATGACATTTACCTTCCATGATAACTCAGAAGAAATTGAAGCTCACAGTGACAATAATAGTATTACCGTTGAGGTACCTTATGCGCTTTATCATGATGAAGTGAGTACCGCAGAATCGGCAGAACTAAATAGTAATAAAACTACAATAGCTTCAGTATCAGCGATGCAGACTACTGCTGCAGCAGCAACAACCTTGGCTAAAGTTGGTAGTTGGAGTGCGACCTATGGTGACAGTGATGCTGTGGCTATCAGCCCTTCTTTTTATAGCTATATGAATGTTTCTTCTAGTAATGGTGGTTCAGCTGAGGGGCTAGTTGAAGCAGATCTAGACCTTTATTTATTTGATAAATCAGCAAGTTTGGTAAGTGCTAGTGCTGAAGCGAGTGCCAATGTAAGTGATGGTGAAATTACTTATGCAGCAAACTTTAGTGTGCTGGGTGATACGTTAATTGATGAGGGCGATACGTTATCGGCCTTAGACAAATCTTTAGGATATAGCTGGAGCGAAGAGCAAAAAGTGGTTGAAACGACGTTCACCATTGTGATTGTTCCGGTGACTGTTGAGGCAGGTGTTAGCGGAAGTTTAGATTTAGGAGTTGGTTTAACTTATAGCAATAGCCGTATTGACTTAGGGGGAGATATTGTTACTGCCAGCATGGATGCGTATGCGACAGCTGAAATAAATCTAGGCATAGCAAGTGGCGGTGTTGGTATCGATTTCTTGATTATTGCAGATACATTTAATGCCACTCTTTATGCTGATTTAGCTAAAGCTATCACTGATTCTAAAATAACCTTAGGAATTGATGTAACAAATGATATTGAGGCAATTTCGGGTGAATTTTATGTCTATGTTAAATACCCTAAATATAAGTGGTGTTGTACGGTTAAGACGAAAACTAAAACTCAAACTATCTATGATACCAGCACTTTGTACGATAAAAGCTGGACAATTTTAGACGAATCAGCAACCTTAAGTTATTAGTTTGAAGGCTAAGGTATAATGCGTTTAATTAACATGAGTTTATTATTGGGCACTCTATTAGGCTATGCTTCGGCGGCTTATGCAGTGCCTCAGTGTACTGTTTGGGCTGAACTTCAATCAAAAGCAGATACGAATATTATCTCGATGAAAAGCCCTTCAAAAAGTCAGTTTGACTTGCAAGGGCGGCTGATTTATCGGCCATTGTTGGTTGAAGAGAAATCTCACTGGTTGGGTTTTGAGCTGTACCAAGCTCAAGCAAAGTTAAATAAAACGGTAAGTACAAGCAATGAATATGCAGTGCCTTTTGCCGTGAAAATTAACAATAACTCAGGTGAAGTTTTAGATTATCGGTTTAATGCTAAATTAAAACCGGCCGATCAACAGAAGCTGATTGCTTTATACCGTGCCTTTCACCGTGCAAAACACCCTGAAAATTTACAGGGTGATAAGTACTGGGTTAAAGAACGTGATGATATCGGTCAGTACAAATCACTCTACACGGTTTTAGCTGATAACAAACTAAAGCGTAATAAACTCAGTTACATAGAGCCAACTGACACTAGACAAAGCGCTAATGCTGCGAAAAAGCTAATGCAGTTGGAAACGGCGAACATTATTAGTGATGAGTTTACTTTTGAAAACGATAAGTGCTGGTTAACAAAAACCCTCGGGAATAGTCATATTCAAGTCAGTAGTAGTGATGGAAATATGAATATTGAAGTACTGCAAACGTTAAGTTTAAATCGTTCAAATCAATCGATACCCGATGATGCAAGGTTACTACAATTACCCGAAGACCCTACTCAATGGAACAATTTAAGCACAGATTGGGTTTACCCTAAAGCGCCGCCTCAACCCTTAAAAAATACAGAAGCGTTTATCACTGCTTTAAAAAATATGGATTGGCTAGAGGGAGATCGAAAAGCGCTTTTGCAATTTCTTTATGACAATGATCAGTATTTACAGAGCTTAAAAGAGCTTATTTCAACAAAGGCAATTGCTGATCCCCTAGAAAGCAAATTGTTTATGTACTTAGGTAAACATGACTCAGTTAATTCAAAACAGTTACTGACGGAAGTGTTTGTTGAGCAAGGTTTATTTTCACCAAATCAGCGCTTTAGAAGTTTAATGGCACTAAAATACAGTGAAAAGCCGTTAACAGACATGCAGGTTGAGGCGATTTTTGAGTATTCAATGTCATATGGTCTTGATGAAGAAAATTCTATGCTGGCTCACAGTGCTTTAATGGTAATGGGGGCTATAGCGAAAAATCAGCAGGGCAGTGAGTTTTCGAGTCAGTTAACCCAAAAGTTAGCTGATTCATTGAGTTCGAGTGCAACAGATAAAAAAGCATCTGCCCTAATCACCGCACTGGGCAATAGTGGAGACTATGATCATCAACAGCTTATTGGTGATTATTTAGCGGGCGACAGCCCAAGATTACGCCTAAATGCAGCAGAGGCCTTGGCAAAAATGCCAAGTAAAACCAGTTTGAATTACTTGAGTAATCAACTAAATCAAGAAACTGATAGTAAAACGCAAGGGGCGATTTTAAAAGCAATGGGTAATAATGAGTTAGACGCAAAACAAGTAGATAGTATTTACGCCTTTGCTGACGCTAGTAACCCGAAAGATATTCGCAGTGCCGCTATATCGGCGTTGAGTCAACAAGCGAAGTCAAAACCAGAGGTTAAAAGCCGTTTAAAAGCACTGGTTAAGACGGAAACTAATCAAAAGAACCTGCGTCAATTAATGAAAGCGCTGTATGGTTCGTAAAAGCATAAGTTAGCGAGCTGGTAGGTTGGGTAGAGCGGAGCGAAACCCAACAAGTTAGCAAGTTAGAAAGAGTAAAGGGGAAAGGGTAAAGGAGCTATCAGCTTTCAGCCGTCAGCTATCAGATTGAAAAGTTAGCGAGTTAGAAAGAGTAAAGGGGAAAGTTTGCGAGATGCGAGGTGTAGGAGGCGTTTTAACGCCGAATAGAAATGGAGATATTAGAAACCAGTCGTCAGAAGTTAGATTGGATTGTGCCTGCGCATAGTTAAATTGAAATGCTCATCCGTAGGCATGAAATTTATTTCGCGCGATGAGCATAAGATCTATCAGATTGAAAAGTTAGCGAGTTAGATAGACTAAAGGGGAAAGGTACGAGTTTCGAGGAACGAGATACGAGGTGTAGGAGGCGTTTTAACGCCGAAAAAAGTCATAGGGGAGGCGCAACTAACACTACGCTGTTAGCACCTAGCACCTAGCACCTAGCACCTAGCACCTAGCACCTAGCACCTAGCACCTAGCACCTATAACCTATAACCATTCCTACGCGATATAAAATCGCTGCTACAATCTCGCTAACTTGCAGCTACTGAATCAAACTCACTTGTTTTACATACGTATCGGTTTGCAAACCAAAGTGGCCGAGAACGTAGGTGTAGGTGGCATTTTCATTCCATAATCGGCTGCTGTGAATGCCGTACACATAACAAGTGCCAGTTGAGCAGACGATTTGATCTGAGTAGCTCTTTATGGAATACACTTTGTCGCCTAATGCTTCTCCATAAATGCTATTTAATAATGGGCTGCCAACCGATAAACCATAGTAACCACATGTGTTATTCCACACATTATATGGGTAAACACCACAACTAAGCAGGCCGCGCGCGGCACCTGCAACACCAACAAAAGTATCGACATCTGATGCCATGCCTAGCTTATAAATTTGCTGGGCTGCGAGTGTGACACCCATTGAGTGGCCGATAATATCGATCTTACCTGTGCAAGATTGGTTGATTGCAGTAAGAATGGCGTTACGTACGGGCGTTTCTTCACTGCCGTTATGATCGTTGCAACTCGCGCAAGATTTAGAGCCCCAATCTGGGGTGAAAATTTCACTGTCGACATACCCTTTTCGTTTTAATTCGTTGATTGTGTTATTCCAACTCGAAGGGGAGGCGGTATTACCATGTACCAGTACAACGTTATCTCTACATGCTGCAAAAGCAGTTGTGCTCATACCTGCGCATAACGCAATCATCGTCAATAGGCGCTTCATTGTGTGTTCTCCTGTTTAACATTTAATTTACAGCGTATGAAATTTAAACAGGACTGGATATAGTACTTTCGTGCAGCGATACTATTTCGCATTGTGCAATGTATACCGTTTTATTTTGCTAGCACTGTAGGCGTGAAATTTATTTCGCGCGATGAACAAAATAGCTCTCAGCTCTCAGCCGTCAGCTATCAGATTGAAAAGTTAGCGAGTTAGAAAGAGTAAAGGGGAAAGTTTGCGAGATACGAGTTGTAGGAGGCGTTTTAACGCCGAACAAAAAATGGAGATATTAGATATCAGTCGTTAGAAGTTAGATTAAAATCCAACTAGTTAGCGAGATACGAGACAAAGGAAGCGTTTTAACGCCGAACAAAAAAGGAGATATTAGATATCAGTCGTTAGAAGTTAGATTAAAAACCCAACGAGTTAGCGAGATACGAGGGGCGAGATGCGAGACGTAGGAGGCGTTTTTAACGCCGAACAAAGTCATAGGGGAGGCACAACCAACACTATGCTGTTAGCACCTAGCACCTAGCACCTCGCATCTCTCATCTCGCACCTCGCATCTCGCCTCCCTTTTTTCTCCTAAAAACTAATAATTTGTACTTAAAAAACACCCAAAAGTTAAATTATTGTAAATTTATTCTTGCTTTCGTACCTGTTTGGTCTATGTTTTTGGTCGGAGGTCACTCCTCCAACCTGATAGATATAATTACAATCAACAGGAACACACATGAAAATAAAAACACTCTCACTAGTGCCAGCTTTAATGTTGGCAGCGGGTATCAGCCACAGTGCTTTTGCTGCGCAAGGAGTCGCATTTGTGCACGGTACAGGCCAGCAAAGCGATGCGTATAATGACTATTGGACAGGCAGTTTTGTCGACACGGTTCGCCAAGGTTTACCAAACAGTAGTAATTACACGGTCATTAATTGTGATTTTGATCAGTATATGTGGGCAGATGCGGCATCTGGCTGTTTAGCAGGGCAGCTCACTACATTTATCAATAATAAAAACATCACTGATTTAACTCTGATCACCCATTCTAATGGCGGTAATGTGGTGCGTTGGATTTTATCTAACCCAACATGGGATAGCCGTTATCCATATATTATTAGCAAAGTCACGCGTACCATTGCTCTGGCTCCTTCAAGTGGTGGTACGCCGTTGGCTGATGCAGTTATTGCGGGTAATTCGTTCGAGCAAAGTTTAGGTTGGCTTTTAGGCTACGGCAGCGATGCAGTAAAGCAACAGCAGGTATCTTGGATGGCGTCGTATAACGCACAGTGGCTGTATGGCACACCGAACCGCCCAAGCTTACCGTCTCGATTCGAAACCGTGGTGGGCAGTGATGTTGATTCTGCGGTATGGGATAGCGACAGCTATTGCGGCGGATACCAAAACCAAGTCGCCCTAGAAGTGACACAAAATTGGTTAGATAGCTGCTCAGATGGCTTTTTAAATTGCAGTTCTCAGTCGTTAGCTGGGGTAGTGTGGTTTACCGATAAATCACGAACCAAAGGCAGTGAACCTTTGAGTCATCAGCAAAGTCGACGCAATTGTTTTGGTTTGCCAGACATGCTTAAAAATCGAATTTAGGAGCCCGCTATGATTAATAAGTTAACCACACTCGCTGCTGCAATGATGCTTGTAAGCAACGCAGCACAGGCTAATGAGCAAACGGTTTATCAGTTTCCTCAAGTTCAACCAGCAGCGAACGCTCAACTGGAAACATTAGAAAAAGACAGTGTTGAATATTGGCAGAAGGTTTCGGGTAAAGAGCTTAAGCGCGGCGTGCCAGTCTTTGTAAACCAAGCAGATAATTTTATTCGCATTGCACCAAAAGCACGTTTTGATAGCGGCGAAGTATTTAAGCCTCATGACTTACAGCTAGATAAACTGTCGGTGCGTGATGACAACTTTAGACAAATGCCAATGCAAGCCATGGTTGCACAAGAACAAATGGAAAATGCTGGCTTTAGCGATGGCAGTGTTGGGCTCAAGCTAGGTCAGGTAAATGGCAAAGCAATGCTAAGAACAAGCCAAGCGCTTAATGATAACGACACCTACTTACTGCATGTGATTGAAAAAGGATCGAGTAATGCTTTGCATGCTAAATCGCAGTTTAAAGTGAAAGATCAGCAACAGCGTGTCGCTATGCAGCTTAGTATGGGTAAAAAGCGCTTTAAAGATAGTGATGTGAAGTTAACGCTTTCAAGTCCTGATGGCGAAAAGCTAGATGTACGTTACGAAAATGGTGAAGCGGTATTTAATTACCCGCTTGAAACCTTAGGTGCGGTAAATGGTTACTACGAGCTTGAGGCTAGTGTCGACACTAAAGTGAACGGTCAAACGGTAAAACGCTCTATAAAAATGCCGTTTGTACATAGCTCACAAACCATCAGTATGGATAAAGCCAAAGTCACTGCGCTTGGCAATAACAAATACCAAGCCAAGGTGCCAGTGCAAGTGACTGACTCAGGCCGCTATGCTATTCGTGCAACCTTAACTGGCAAAGGTAATAAAGGTGAGCGCATCAAACTAGCAACGGTTGAAGTAGCAAAACAGATTGATAGCTATGATAGTTTCACCATGCCTTTTGCGGTCACTCAAGCAGCTAAAGCCCCATATGAGCTGGTGGATATTGAGCTTACCGACCAAACGCGAATGTTAAAGTTTGCGGGGGAGTAAAAGGTAGCTCTTATTGTATGTTGGGTGGAGCGCAGCGAAACCCAACAAGTTAGCGAGTAGCGAGTTGCAAGGGGAAAGAGTAAAGGGGAAAGGTACGAGTTTCGAGGGGCGAGATACGAGTTATAGGAGGCGTTTTAACGCCGAACAGAAATGGAGATATTAGATATCAGTCGTCAGAAGTTAGATTGAAAATACCCAAGTTAGCGAGTTGCTAGGGGAAAGAGTAAAGGGGAAAGGTACGAGTTCCGAGGGACGAGATACGAGATACGAGATGTAGGAGGCGTTTTAACGCCGAAAAAAAAGTCGATTGGGTATGGAACCCCCTTACGAATCCAAAACCATGCTGTTAGCACCTAGCACC
>NZ_PQBX01000056.1:8101-344719 GCF_002964625.1 Pseudoalteromonas sp. T1lg21 | reverse complement strand
CACCTAGCACCTAGCACCTAGCACCTAGCACCTAGCACCTAGCACCTAGCACCTAGCACCTGTAATCATTCCTACGCGATATAAAATCGCCGCTACACTCTTGCTAACTTGCTAACTTGCTAACTTGCTAACTTGCACCTTGTGCCCCTAGACCCTTTCACCTGTATTCTTTTACAATGCATAAAATGACTTAATTTAGAGAATGCGTTGAATTACTTGGCTCACCTTTATTTAGCACAACCGACGGCTGATTCACATTTTGGTAATTTGCTGGGGGATTTTGGTGGGCGTCGATATTCAGCACAGTTACCCAATGCGGTTAAAAATGGCCTTGAAAATCATTATTTGGTTGATAGGTTTACCGACTCACATCCCCTAGTAAAAGAGGCTAAACAGTACTTTTCGCCAGCACGTAAACGCTTTGCAAGCGTCGCAATTGATGTAGCATTCGATCACTTTCTTATTCAGCATTGGCAGCGCTTTAATGACCAACCACTGGCTGATTTCAAACAGCACAGTTATGGTCTTTTAAATGCACGCCAAGCCATGATGCCTTCACGCATGCAGCAAGTTGTGACCAGTATGACCAACAATGATTGGTTTAAAGAATATGAAACCCTCGATGGGGTCGGCCTTGCCCTTGATAACATCGCCAAGCGTATTCGCTTTGCCAACAACTTTGCAGGGGCCGCTGACGATATTGCTCGTCACTACCAACAATTAGACGCGGTGTTTTTAGCGTTTTTCCCCGAGCTGGTTGAGCATGTGAAGCAAATGGGAGTGGAAAAACTAAAGCTTTAAGCCGGTAGGTTGGGTAGAACGGAGTGAAACCCAACAAGTTAGCGAGTTACAAGGGGAAAGAGTAAAGGGGAAAGGTACGAGTTCCGAGGGACGAGATACGAGATGTAGGAGGCGTTTTAACGCCGAACAAAAAAGTCGATTGGGTATGGAACCCCCTTACGAATCCAAAACCAACACTATGCTGTTAGCACCTAGCACCTAGCACCTAGCACCTAGCACCTAGCACCTAGCACCTAGCACCTAGCACCTGTAATCATTCCTACGCGATATAAAATCGCTGCTACACTCTTGCTAACTTGCTAACCCGCAACTTATCCCATTTAATCGTCTGGACCTTTTAGGGTAAATACTAAGTGCTTGCGCATGTCTTTTAAAATCACGCCTTTTTTTAGCATTGCGCCACTAAGGCGCTTTTGCCATTTTAATAGCTCTGGGGTCGCTGCATCGAGTGATTGTTGGTTTTCAAATTGAAAACACAAAAGCAATGAGCCTGGGAATAAGTGGTATTCCACATCAAACCAGCATTGCAACATACCTTCGAGCTCTGCGCGACCTTGCTCTTCAAGGGTGTCGGCAACATTTAATACAAGGGCTTGCTGTTTTAATTGTACTTTAGAAAGCTTTTTCATTTAAAAACCAAAATCGAGTCGAAAAGTCGATTATAACTAAGCTTTGATTGCAGCAACAACTTCCTTGTTGTTTAAAACCCTTGATTCCTGAACGGCTGCTTGCCATTCACTAAGCAATAAAGTCGAGGGTTACGAGTAGCCGTTTTTCGCCAGCAACAAGTGCTGGTGAGCGATGTACAAGGCCTTTGCCTTCGTTATTTTGCCAAGTTTCGCCTTTAAGCAGTGCTACGTCACCGACATTAAGAGAGTGGATTTTAGTATTTGCTGTCATTAACCCAGACTCTTCATCGCTTAATCCTTGATGCCCTGCGCCAAGTTTTGTGCGATCAAGTCCTGCATTTTGCAACCACTGTGAGCCACTACCACAATAGGTGCTGACTAACCGGCAAGGAACTCTGTCAACATGAAAACGTGGGCACATGGCACGTTCAAGTACTCTTAGGCGTAATCCGGTGCGCTTTAATTCAAATAAATAACAAAACATATCAACTAACTTTGCCAAATCAGCTTTTAGCTCCTGCGCTGATGGGAGTTTTTCGAGGGCTTTATCAATGTCAGTTCGAATAGAGCCTTCGTTGATCACCGCGTTAATACTGAGATCAGGATTGGCTGCAATACTCTCGGCTACCTCTGCTTGCAGCTGTTCAGCTAAGCTGCGCTGCCAAATTGCAATGTTATGCTCTGGTTTATAAATTTGCGAAAACACCACAGGGCTTAATGCCGTTGCTACTGTTGTTGGGAGGTTATCAGTATCATGTTCAAATGCGTAAGCTGTCATTATGCTTCCTCCCAAACAGGAAATGGATCGGGCAGGGTTTGCCAAAGCGCTTTGCCTGCTAATAGTTCATCGTCGCTGAGTAAGCAGTTATCGAGAGCTTGAATGATCGCTGCTTGATTGAGGTTTTGACCAATAAAAACCAGCTCTTGGCGCATATCACCGAAGGGTTCTTGCCATACTTGGTTAATTGAATCTAAGTAGTCGCTATCTGTTGGCCACTGATCTTTCGATAAGGCTTTCCAAAATATCCCGCCAAAACCATAGCGGGCTATGCCGCCAGCTTGATTCCATTGGCAGGCAAATTGTGGTCGAGAGGCTAACCAAAAATAGCCTTTGGAGCGAAGTAATTTGCCTTCGCGTTGATTGTTATGAATAAAGTTATAAAATTTTTCAGGGTGAAAAGGGCGACGGGCTTGGTAAGTAAAGCTGCTAATGCCGTATTCTTCGGTTTCTGGGATATGCTCGCCGCGCAGTTCTTTTAGCCATCCAGGTGCTTGCTGGGCTTTTTCAAAGTTAAACAGGCCCGTGCCCAAAATTGTTTTGATATCAACTTGGCCATTCTCAATAGCAATAAGCTCTGCAGAGGTATTTAATGAGCTTAAAATGGCTTTTAAACTCTCAAGTTCATCGGTGCTAATTAGGTCTGTTTTACTAATTAAAATGACATCGGCAAACTCAACTTGATCAATCAGTAAGTCGGCAACGCTTCGCTCATCTTCATCGCCTAAATGCTCGTTGGTTTCTTGTAAAAATTTGGCTTCGTTAAAGTCGTTTAAAAAGTTAACGGCATCAACGACCGTGACCATGGTATCAAGCCTTGCAACATCAGACAGTGACACGCCATCTTCATCAGCGAAGGTAAATGTTTCGGCAACCGGAAGAGGCTCTGAAATACCGGTTGATTCGATAACTAAATAATCAAATTGGCCTGTTTGCGCTAAAGCGCGTACTTCAATGAGTAAGTCTTCACGTAGTGTGCAGCAGATACAGCCATTGCTCATTTCTACTAGTTTTTCTTCGCCGCGGCTAAGCGAAACATCGTTTTTAACTGTTGCTGCATCGATGTTTATTTCGCTCATATCATTGACGATTACAGCCACTTTTTTGTCTTCACGATTATTTAAAATATGGCTGAGCACAGTGGTTTTACCTGCACCTAAAAAGCCAGAGAGCACGGTGACGGGAAGTTTGCTCATAGTAGTGACCCTTAATAAGATTAAACAAAATACGCTAAATGTTTTGTTATAATATATCAATTCAATGTCATTTAGGAATAGTAATCGTTGTTCGAGTAAGACTATTTGGCAGTGTACGAATAGGTACAGCTGGCTTAGTCTTTAGCTAATCAACTGCTTATTAAGGATTTATATGCGATTAACCAAACTGTTGCCGCTTTTTATGGCGTGTTTGCCTTATACGTTATCGGCAGAGGAGGTGCTAGCACCTGAGCTCCCTGAGGCTATTCAAGAAATTTACCCAGCAGTCATGAATCAACAGATTTGGGTTGCAGGGGGTATCTCTACCGAGCTGCCAGCATCAGCGGGTAAGATGACCGCAAAAGTCCATTTTTGGTCACCCGAGTATGCAAGTTGGCAATCAGCCCCGAGTTTGCCTGAAGGGCGTCATCACACGTATTTAATTGCTGTAGAAAACAGATTATTTGCCTTTGGTGGTTTTGTTAATAGCCAAGGCCAGTGGACCAATAGCCGTGATGTGTTAATGCTCAATGAAGGCGCTGACGCATGGCAAAAGGTGGCGAGTTTACCTTTTGCGTTGAGTGAAACGGTTGGCGCAGTGCTTAATGGTAAAGTGCATTTAGCTGGTGGCCGCAGCCCACACAGTGAAAAAAATGGGCAATGGCAGCATAGTTTAGATGTGAGTGCGCATTTAGTTTTTGATCCTAACAACTTCACATTTACAGAAGCCGCGCCATTACCTTCGGCTAGAAACAGTGCGGCAAGTGCACAAGTAAACGGCCGTTGGTTTGTGTTAGGTGGCAGAACCGTTGGCGGCGAGCCTATCACTGACATGCTCGAATACTTACCCGAAAAAGACATTTGGCAAGCACATGCAGCACTCCCTAAAGCACGAGCAGGGCATGCGGCGGCAGTTATTGATAATGCTATCACTGTGTTTGGTGGTGAACATAGCCAAGGAGTTGACCGTGAGGTTTTTAGTTATGATTTAACCAAGCAGCAATGGCGAAAAACTTTCGAATGGCAAACACCTCGTCACGGTTTAGGAGCCGTTACGTTAAAAGGCCAAATTTGGCTAGTGGGTGGTGCCACAAAGGTAGGACTTTCTGAAACGAGCCTTGAAGTGAATAATGCACAAGTGATGATAGATAAAATTTATGATGATGCCTAACAAAAAAAGCCTCCTTAAGGAGGCTTTGGGTTAGGCTCATCACCTACAACAACATAATTGCTTAGAAGGTTCCGCGAATACCTACGAAGTATTGGCGACCTGTAAAGTTGGTTGTCGCAATGATTGATTCGTCGTTATTAAAGTAACGGTCGAAACGCTCATTGGTTAAGTTGGTCACGTTAAAGGTCAATGAATAGTTGTCATTGATTTTGTAAGACGTACTTAAATCAAGCTGTTGGTAGTCGTTTACATGACGAGGACCAGCGAAGAAACCAAATGAAGGTTCTAGTAAGTATTTCTCACGGTAGTTGTAAGATAAACGTACTGACGCAGGGCCTTTTTCATAGTAACCAACTAAGTTATATACATTTTTAGATAAACCAGTGTAGCTGAATGTTTGACCTTCAAAGCCATCACCAAAGTCAGTGTCACTGTCTGTGTAAGTATAGTTTGCTAACATACCTAGGCCATCGAATGGTGCTGGTAAGAAGTCAAAAGTGGTTTGGAAGCTAAGCTCAGCACCATTAATTGTTGCCGATGCCGCATTACGTGGACGATCTACCGATGCCCAATCAATTCCGGCAATTGTTTCTGGTGAGCTTGAGTTAAACACAAAGCCATCAATGTCTTTTTGGAACAAAGCAACACTCGCTAAACCTGTATCGTTGAAATACCACTCAAGTGATAAGTCGAGTGAATCAGACTCAAATGGTTCTAGAGCTGGGTTACCCGCAGAGCCTGTGAGTGTGGTGGTGCTAAAAGTAAAACGCGGCGATAACTGCGAAAGCGTAGGGCGCGTTACTGTTTTGCTAGCCCCAAAGCGTAAGTACACTTCGTCAGTTAATTCAGCATTTAAGCTTAAGCTTGGTAACACATTGGTGTAGCTACTGCCTGTTGAGCTGGTTTCACCCACCACATCGAAATCACCGGCACTGCGGATAACGATTTCAACTGGCAATGCACCTGTTGCTTCAACGTCGGTTGTTACCGCACGTACACCCACATTACCTTTAACTGGAATATCGGCAACATCAAAGGCCATGTTCGCTTTTACGTACGCTGCTGCAATATCTTCTTCAACTTTAAACGAGCTGATACTATCGAATTGTCTTTCAACACCGTATTTATTGTGGAAATCAACCGGATCACCAATTACAAAGCTGCGGATAACATTAGCGTTTGGTGCTTCACCTAAAAAGTCATCAACCGGGAAATCAAGTAGGTTAATTGCTGAAGTAGGTAATACTGCTGGTACGCCATTTGAACCAGTAAAACTGTTGCCTACATAGGCTTTGATTTCTTTTGAGCGCTGAGTATAACGTACACCTGTTTCTAGACTTGTGATGTAGTCATTGTCTAAGAAATACTTAGCATCAACAGAAAACGACAGAGATGTATCTTTTACGTCACGTGCATTGGAGTTACCAAATGCCACTCGGAAGTTATCTGGGTCATTTAAGTCGGTGCCTGTAACATAAAGGTCAGGAATGCCGTTATCTGGGTTACGTGCATCATACACTACATCAGCAAACGCTTGTAACAGCACACTTTTAAGGTCGCGAGATTGCTCACCTTTAGAGTAACCAAGATCAAAGTCGAGGATCCAATCTTCATTCGGTGCCCAGTTTACATGAGTGCCCACGGCAAGTGTGTCTGATTCCATCTTCGTTAATTCAGATACGCTTCTAAACTGAGTTTGCGGTGCAACGGCATAAACCAGGTTATCGTTTTCTACCACAGCTTCGGTTACGAGGAATGGGAAAATACCGCCAACACCACGACCATTCGGGTCATTTAGGTCGGCTGCAACCCACAGGCTCGGGTCTTGTGGACCACGGAATTGGAAACGAGCAGGTAACTGTAATGCTGTTTCATCTACATCGAATGTTGCATATAAACCATCGAAGGTAATGTTAAGCTCATCGCTAGGTTGAAATTCAATTACAGCATTTAAACCAGTACGAGTGCGCTCATCACCATAGTATTGAGTCAGCGGTTCGATAGGGTAAAGAGAGTTAGGGTAATCGATACTGCCATCATTCGTACCACCTGGCACTGTGGCAAGATCAGGGCGAATTTCAACACCATCCCCCGTACCTGGGCCAAAGTTTACATTACCCCAAGAGAAGTATTCGTCTTCACGGGTTTGACGTTCTGAGTACGTGACACCAACCAGTACGCCAAGTTTTTCATCGTCTGATTTCCAGTTCACAATGCCTGAAAGACGTGGGTCGGTTGAATCTGGCAGCTCACTGTATACACCTTCGGCTGACCAAGCACCAGAAAAGCCAACTTCATCTGCATCCAGTGGTTTGCGGGTTTTAATGTCTGCATTACCACCAATACCGCCTTCAAGTTGATCTGCTGACACTGTTTTATAAACGTCTAACTGACCAATAAGCTCTGAGGGCAACACATCTAAAGAAAACTGACGGCCAATGCTACGGCCAGATGCTAAAGAGCGACCATTTAAAGTAACCTGAGTAAAATCAACAGGTAAGCCACGAATTTGTACATATTGCCCACCTAGTCGACCATCGGTACTACCATTGGTACCGCCATTTGGGCTACCGCGAGGACGGTCAATTGAAATACCTGGAACACGCTGCAAAGACTGCGCGACGTTTTCATCAGGGAATTTACCCATATCTTCAGCGGCAATTGAGTCGAGAATTTTGTCAGAGCCACGCTTGGTTGCGATAGCTTCTTTTAAACTTAGTCTCACACCGCTGACAGCGATTACTTCAATATCATCTTGTGCAACATCCTTAGCTGTACTGCTTTCCTCTGCCATTGCTGTGCTACCCATCAGGGATAAAGCAACAGATAAGGCTATTTGGCTTTTGGTGAATTTCATCATATTGACCCCCATCGCTCTTGGCGAATTATTCTCGTGAATGTTCAAATGTCCATTCAGTGATATATAAAGACTAAAAAACCGTCAACGCGCTTTGCAGTCTGCGTTATCTAGATTTCTTAGTTAAAATTTCGCCAAGAATGATGTTTTATAAATGAAACAAAATGGTTGCTATTGTGTTAATTGTTATTTTGGGAAAATTCCTAAAATAGTATTAATAAGCTAGGCATTCACCAAAAAAACTGCTGATGCCAAAAGGGTAAAAATAGGCATTTAAATTTGTACGATGGCGGGATCATTAGGAAAAAAAACATCCTTTAGGCCTCTTCGTCAAAGCCCATTTTCTGTGAAATAAGGTGTGAGGTTTCTTTTAACTTTTTTATCACATGTTCAAAATCTGCATTACGCGATTCGTCTCGGTACATAAGAATTGAGGTGAGCAGTACAGCGACAGCATTATGATAATAATCGAAAATAGGCACGCCAATATCATATACGCCAGCGAGAACTGGGCTTGGCATGGCTTCGTGACCTTGTTCTTTTACGCGTAGCCAAATATTTCGCAGTGCCATTAAATCGAGGGATAATTCGGGATGATTTTCTTGGTAGGCTTTGAGCATTCGTTCACGGTTATCGTACGATGCAAACGCTAATAGCACATGGCCTGCACAGTTATCGGTAAGGGGTCCTCTTCCTCCAACAGGTAGGGTTAAGCAGTTACTGTTAGTGTCGTAATCTTGATGCGATAAAATTAATCCACCACCATCTGAATACACCACTAAGTGACAAGATTGTTGAATGTCACTACACAGCTCTTGAATGATAGGGAAGGCAACATTATTCAGGTGGTGAACTGGTGCGTAGCGATGCGTAAGCCGATAAAGCTTAAGTGAGAGTCTATAAACACGTTCAGTTTGAAAAAACTCAAGGTAGTGGAGGTCATTTAGAACCGCCACCATACGAAAAATTTCAGCTTTTGATTTCCCTAATGAGTCAGAAATTTGTGTCAGATTTAACCCTTCCGGGGTTCTTGCGAGTAATTCTATTATCGCCATGCCTTTCTCAAGAGCGGGCGCTTTATATTTAGTTTCTTTCTCTGTCATTGGGTACTTCTAATTACTTATTCTTAGCTTAAAACCTTATACATAAGTGTAGTCTCAAAGAACACTTATGCACTGAAATATCACCTGAACTTGGTAATAAAGTAGTTTGTATATCCCAACTGTTTTGATTTGGTCAATAAACCGTTTCTGATTTTTATTTAAAAATTAAGTAGTTGAAGCCATTTCCAAATAATGATTTGCGTAAAATTTTTGTTACCAAAGTGAGTGAATATGCCGCCTCTCGGTAATTAAGGTTTTTTAACGTACAGCTAATTAGAGTTTGAACAAATTGAAGATTGTTTTGTATGTAAAACCCATGTTGAGCCGAATTTCATAAAAAAAATCCCCTTCACAAAGCGCAGACAAGTGATTGACTGTTTAAGCGCAAGGTAACTAACGTGAGTTATTAACGTGCCTTGTAGGAATAAAATTGTGAAAGTAGGAATTTGTGGTTTAGGTGACCGATTAAGTTATGTTGCCAAAGTGATGCATGAGCTTATTCCAAATTTTGATTTGGTAGCATATGCCGACCCTGAGTCTGTAAAAGTTGAGTACATGCAGTCGCATGGTATCTCGATGCGCGCTTATGACGAACTTGCAGATATGTTGCAAAATGAGCAGCTTGATATGTTGATGATTGGCTCTCCAAATCATATGCATTTAGAGCACCTACGACTCGGCATTGAAGCAGGGTTACTCATTTTTGCAGAGAAACCTATTGTAATGTCTGAGCAACAGACCTACGACGTACTCGAGCTTATCGCTAAACATAATGCCTTCGATAAAATTTTAGTGGGTATGGTGCTACGTTATGCGCCTTTATATAAAGATTTAGTCGCGGCTTTATCATCTAAATTACTGGGTGAAATCACCAGTATTGAGGCATCAGAGCATATTCCGCCAGAGCATGGTGCGTTTTTTATGCGAGACTGGCGCAGACATCAAGGGCTATCGGGCGGCTTCTTATTAGAAAAATGCTGTCACGACTTAGATCTTTATCAGGGCATTGTGAAAAGTCGCCCAGCTAAACTTGCCAGTTTTGGCGGTCGAAGAACCTTCACGCCTGAGAACAAGCACTTAGGCAAGCATCCTGTCTATCATCAGCGCAAGTCGCGCTGGAATGGCATAGATGAAGTGTTTGATAACGATTCTGAGCTGGTGGATCACCAAACTGCACTGATTCAATATGAAAATGGCATAAATCTGAGTTTTCATACTAACTTAAATGTACCGAACGATTACCGACACTTTAGTGTATTTGGCACACTCGGTATGGCTGAAGGTGACTTTGTGCGTAACTATTTCAAAGTGCATGACTGTATTACCTCAGGGGCATTGATTGATAAAACGTACTTACACGATGATTCAATTTCGATGCACTATGGCGCTGAAGAAGAAATGGCGGCAGATTGGATTGCCTTTTTTGAAAGGGGGACTCCTTTACCGGTATCCATTGTTGACGCTTTGCAAGCGGGGCTCACCGCCATCAAGTTAGATGAAGCTAGGCAAACAGGTTCGATTATCGATATGACAGAAACATGGAAAAAATTTGATAGCTACCTAAATAAAAATTAAAACACATTGGGGGATTCACATGGTCTTAATTGATTGGTTAATAGTTGCATTTTATGTAGTAGCAGCGGTTGTTATCGGAATGCTCTTTACAAAAAAGGCCAGTGAAAGTACGGCTGATTTTTTTGTCGCAGGGCGTTCTTTACCTTGGTATATCGCAGGCACATCCATGGTGGCCACCACCTTTTCATCTGATACACCCTTGTTTGTAGCAGGGGCAGTGCGAGAGCAAGGCATTTACGCAAACTGGATTTGGTGGGTAAGTGTAATTGGCGTGATTATTTCGGTGTTCTTCTTTGCTAATTTGTGGCGAAGATCAAAAGCACTCACCGAAATTGAGCTAATTTCACAGCGTTATGATAAGAGCTTAGCCACTGATTTTTTGCGAATTTTTAAAGCTATTTTTGATGGTGTATTTGTTAACTGTATTATCATTGCCTCGGTGACTCTCGCTATGTCGAAAATTATTGTGGTGATTTTAGGACTCTCCCCCGAACCCTTATTCGACATTCCTCTGTTTGGCGCCATCACAGCGACCACGCTTATTTTGATTGTGCTAGCTGTTGCAGCGGTCGTGTATACCGCGATGTCTGGTTTATATGGTGTTGTGTATACCGATTTAATTCAGTTTGCCTTAGCCATTGTCGGCTCTGTGGTATTAGCTGTTATCGTTTATGTCGACTTACAAGATCACGGTGGCATCGTTGCTGCGGTAGAGGCCTCTCCTGGGTTTAATAGCGATACATTAAAAATGATCCCCGATTTTGAATGGGATCTTAAAACTGCGACTTTTGTTATTTTAGTGTGTATCGGCTGGCTAAATTACGCGCCCGGGTTTGGTTTTTTCTTACAACGCACACTGGCTGCCCGTAGTGAAAAAGATGCCATGTTAAGCTTATATTGGTTTGCTTTTTGCCATTTAGTGTTAAGAAGCTGGCCTTGGATCATCGTGGGTGTTGCCTCACTGGTTTACTTTCCGTCGTTGGTAGATGCAGAGCAATCATACCCAATGATGATCGATGAGTTTTTACCTGTTGGCTTAAAAGGCATTATGGTTGCCTCTTTACTTGCTGCTTTTATGAGTACCCTTGATACTCAGCTGAACTGGGGCTCGTCTTATTTAGTCAATGATGTTTACGAGCCTTACTTAGTAAAAGGCCGCGAAAAAGCCCATTACATCAAGGCAGCTCGCGTCAGTATGTTAGTACTAACTCTTTTTGCGCTGATTGTAACGACCCAACTTGAGAGTATTCTCGGCGCTTATGAATATATTTCGGTAATCATCATTCCAATCTCTGTGGTACTTATTGCCCGCTGGTATTGGTGGCGAATAAATGTGTGGTCAGAAATTAGCGCGCTTATTACAGCTGTTATTGTCGGTAATGCGATGATGTACATACTACCCGATGAAGGCGAGGCTAAGTGGTTTGCAGTGCGTATGCTAGCAACCACGATAACAACCTTGGTTGTGTGCTTAGTTGTTACCTTAATAACCTCAAGTAAAACCCCAAGCCCGAAAACTATCGAATTTTATAGCCGTTTAAAAATTCATGGCCACGGCTGGAAAAAAGTCAGAGATTTAACCGGTATTGAACCGATTGCGGCGGGGATTAAAGATAACGCCATAGCCTGTGTTGCGAGCATTGCGTTTATTTATTCGCTACTGCTCGGTATTGGTAATGCCTTATTTGAAGATTGGCAAACCTTTGGCTATTACTTAATTGTGATTGTGGCCTCTGGTTGGGTTGTAAAGCGTAAAATGCCAAAAGTGATAGCCTCATTAAGGCAAGAAGTATAACAATTTAAACTCCTAGTTGTGTCGCAAGCCATACGTTGTTTTTAAACATGCATCGTATGGCTTTTTTATTAACAAGTTTTGATTGGTAAATAAGAAAATTCATATTGATAAGAATGTTTTATTTTTGAATTACCAATAGTTTTAAAGTGTTAGATATGAAACGAATGAGTGGTAGTTGCTTGTTGTTGTGTAATTTAATTGTTGCTCATTTGTAAATTTAATAAGCTCGTTACATTCTTCGTTTTCATGTGGTTTAGTTGTTATGAATAGTAAAATCCATAAAATCATATCGGGTGTTGCCTTAGCAAGTAGTATTAGTGTGGGTGCTGCCGAGTTACCTAAAGAAGTTAAATGGATGCAAGATGCCAAGTGGGGGATTAGTCATCACTATCTTGCTGGTGGCACGTTAGATAATGCATGGTATCAAATCACAGACTATAACGAGTGGAATAACTACGTTAATGGTTTTGATGTTAAACAATACGCGGATAAAGCAGCCAAACTTGGTTATCGGTATGTAATTTTTACCATTACCCAAAACCGCGGTTACCTGTCGACGACCAGTGATATTTACGATTTGCACTCACCGGCATGTCCAAGTAAACAGATTGCACCGGGTTGTATCACACAGGTTAATTCTAATCAGGCTGATTACACGCCAACCCGTGACCTTGTTCTGGATCTGGCGCTGGCGCTTAAAGCAAAAGGCATCAAGCTAATTGCATATCTACCTTCACACTTAGGTGATAGATGGACGGGCAAAAAAGTGAAAGCGCCATACCCAGACTGGTTTATCAATGGCTTTGTGAGTGAAAGAGCACAAACGTGGGGTGACAATATTGCCGGTTGGTGGTTTGACGGTTGGTATCAAGCCCAAGAGTCGGAGCAAGAACTTGCGGCTAATAATGCTTACCCTGTTGCAGATCAGCTTGCGAAATCAGTGCGTAGTGGTAACCCGAATGCTGTGATCACGATTAGTGATGGTTTTGAGTACAGCTTTATTCCAAACGATCCGCAAAGTAACTACACCCAAGGTGAGCATAATGAACTGCCGCCTATTCCAAAATCAGGTGAAGTAACCACGGCGATCGGTACAAAAGTACAGTGGCATGGCTTTACGTATACCTCACAAGAAGACCCATTATTTGGTGGCTGGGGACAAGTTAAACGCAGCTTAAAATACAGCAATAATGAAGTAGCAAACCGAGTAAAAGACATTGCAAGGGCTGGGGGGGTGACGACCTTAGACGTGGCCATTAATCCAAATGGCAGTTGGTTAGTTGACCGCTTAGTGCAAATTCAAACGGTAGGAAACACGGTAGGCACAACAAGTGATACCACCTATTCAGGCCTCGAGCTGATAAACGATAATGACCCTCGAATTAAATATAGCGAAAATGGCAACTGGGTGAGATCTGAGCAAACTAATACTGGCGAATACCAACAAGATTTGCACATGACAACCGTTAACGGTGCGTCGTTTAGTTATGACTTTAGTGGTTCGAGTATTGTCTTTGCGACCTCAAAAGATATTAACCATGGTGACGTTGAGGTTTTCTTAGATGGTAAATCACAAGGCATATACTCTATTTTTGATGGTAACAACTACCGTCAAGTTCAAAGTATTGTGTTTGAAAAACATGATTTAGCAGCTGGAGCGCATACCTTAACGGTTAAAAAAGTATCGGGAGATGTTATGCCTGTTGATGTAGTGCTCTCGAAAAAAGCAAAGAAAATATATAAAGCCAAATCGCTCTAGCGATATCTAAATCAAGGGTGGATGGGGATCCCCCTTTTTATTCAAGCAAGTTTGAGGTTTATCTGAGAAGCCTTAAGCTTGCTGCTCCATATTAAACCTATTCCACGTAATGGTATTCCTTAAATTTCGCCAATAAAGCTTGGGCATCTTATAGCTTGTCCTTACATTTCTTTTCACTGTCTGTTAAAAATAATGTTATATTTGTGTTCTTACTCAAAAGTAATAAAATAATACAAATTAAAATTTAACGATCAGGTTTCAAGATGACATTACAAACAAATAGTCCGTTAGTAGAGCAGCGTGCCGATCCGTTTGTGCATAAGCACAGCGATGGTTTTTATTATTTTACAGGTTCTGTACCAACTTATGATCGCATTGAACTTCGTAAGTCTGCGACATTAGAGGGCTTAAAAGACGCTGAAACCTTTGATATTTGGTTTAAACATGACAGCGGCCCAATGAGCCGTCATATCTGGGCACCTGAAATTCATTACCTCGATGGCAAATGGTATATCTACTTTGCTGCCAGTGAAGAAGATGATATTTGGGCATTACGCCCGTATGTGCTTGAGTGTAAAGGTCAAGATCCGCTAAATGATGAGTGGGTTGAACTTGGCATGATGCAAGCGGCTGAGGGCGATGAAAAGTCGTTCACTGATTTTTCTTTAGATGCCACCATTTTTGAAAACAACGGTAAGCGTTACTTTTGCTGGGCAGAGAAAACCGGCGGTCAATTTGCTGCATCAAACCTGTATTTAGCGGAGATGGAATCTCCAATTAAGTTAAAAACAGCACAGTTTATGCTGACGACACCAGATTACGATTGGGAACGTGTCGACTTTTGGGTAAACGAAGGCCCGGCAGTACTTAAAAATAACGGTAAAATCTTCATTGCTTTCTCTGCAAGCGCAACAGGTGCATGTTACTGTATGGGCTATATGGAAGCCGATGAAAACAGCGATTTACTTGATCGTAATTCGTGGACTAAAACACGTATGCCTGTGCTTGAAACAAGTGTTGAAAAGAAAATTTTCGGCCCAGGTCATAACTGTTTTACAGTAGCTGAAGATGGTGAAACACCACTGTGTATTTACCATGCTCGTGACTATGAGCACGCAGTTGGTGAACCAAGTGTGGTGCCAAAAACAGACACCCGTCCACTTGAAGAGATTGTAAAAGATCCGCTTTACGATCCAAACCGCCACGCTCGAGTTATGGAAGTGAAGTACGACGAAAATGGTCGTCCACTATTTGAACTGTATTAATTTTATAGTGACGTAAATTAAGTTCATAAAGCCACCAATTTAGGTGGCTTTATTGTATGAGAGTCAGTTAGCCAACAATCGCAGGGTACCAGTTTGCCAAAGTCACCCCAAATAAGCCGATTAAGAACACGATTGATATTAGCGTCATTAAACAGGCTGTGCCGATAGTGATAAACGTAATATTTGTACGAGCTGCATAGTGAACAAGCTCGGCTATTAAAAGTGGTACTAAGTAAGAGCAAAGGCTAACAGCAAGTACGGCAGGACCTGTGAATGTGGCGGTATCGACGCCTAAGGTGCCAAATACTAAAAACCATGCAAATATCAGTAATCTAAAAAACAACACACCATTAGCAGCAAGATATAACCGTATAGCCCACCTTTGATGAGCGTTGAAGTTACGAACCCGTGCTGTTTTCACTGCAAATATACTTGATACGATAACAACTAAACCGCCAAACATTGTCAGCGCATGCATCCAGGTATTACCAACGGTGCCCCTTACTATCATTAAATACATGCCAGCAAATGAAATACAGCAAGCTAAAACAACAAATACACGGCCATTGTAGCGATGGAATGCTCTGTAGTTTGCCCTCAGTTTTTCAATGAGTTGTAAGCTTCCGGCAAGGATCATCACTACCGCAAATAATACATGCACTGCATACATGAAATTCCCTGTGGCATCATTAGCAACATAGGCGGTGCTATTAAGTCGGTTCCAACCTGATAGACCTGTAGTTAACCCTGTCATTCCATAACCAAGAATGAGGTAAATCACAAAGCAAGTTTGCGCCATTAGCAGGCTAATAAACCAAAGCTTTTTACTGTATTCGAGCGCTTTTAAAGGTGTGAGTTTGCTATCTTTGTTAAACATCATCAATTCCATTACATTTTTCTAATACCGCTAATATAAAGGGCTAGAGCAAGATTTCTTCTCAAATTCGAAATTTGATCAATGAAATATTGTGTTTACTTTTGAGAACTCACACAGGGTTTGACACATTCACTAACAAACTCTTTTTGCTATGTTGATTTTGAAAAAGTAAACTCATCTGATTGGTAAATAATTCATCAAACTCCCAATTTAAGGTATGTAGAGTTATGCAAAATACTTCCCCTTATTACTTACTCGTTTTTGTTTGTATGGGGCTCATGCTGCTAAATGGTATGAAAAAAGAGAAGCAGCTTATTCATTATCTGTTTGCTGTATTTTGCGGTTCGCTTTGCATGGTTGGGGTGCAAAAAATCAGTGCACCAAGTATTGGTGTTTACAGTTATTTAATCGGCTTATTTACCTGCGCAACCTGTAATATGTCTTGGCTTATATCACGCACTTTGTTTCGTAAGCATAAGCCTATTGCTTCGGTACATATTGCCGTGGCAGTTGCTATTGCGGGTTTAATTATGTTTAACCAAACTTGGCATTATTTGGTGAGTATTGATGTGCAAGTTTTCCCTGAGAGCCAATACATGTGGCGTTTAAAGCAAGGTATGGCCGAAATAACGGTGTTGCTATCTTCAAGTATTCTGGTGTTGTCTTTTTGGGAAGCGTTACGGGGCTATAAAGAGAAATCACAAACGCAAAAGTTACAGGCAAGTATTTTTGCTAGTTGCTACTTTTTAGCGGTATTTAATGCCAGCATACTGCCTAAGTTTTTATTCAGTGAAAGCGAGTTTCAACAATTTGAGCCGCTTATAATTACCTCATCTGCATTGTTGATTGTATTTGCAATGCAGCTAGTAATGTTTTTGCAAAACCGTGCCCACAGTAGCGTGCCTGAAGCTGTTGATAGTAAAGTGGTGAACTCTGAAAAGGTAATAAAAGCTACCCATCAGGCTGAACAATCCGAAAATAAAGAGGTAGAGCCTGAGCTTATTACTGATATAGAAGCACTGATCAATAAGCAGGTTTATTTGCAAACTAATTTGAAAATTTCTGATTTTGCCCAAGCATTAGCAGTACCTGAGTATAAGATCAGCCGGGCTATTCGTTATCATTTTAAAGCCGCAAATTTTAATTTATTTATTAATCAGTACCGAATACAGCATGCGCAAGGGCTGTTACTAAAAGACGAAGCAACTCATTGGAGTATACTCAGTATTGCAATGGAAAGTGGTTTTTCTTCGCTTGCTACCTTCAACCGTGTGTTTAAAAGTATCGTTGGGGTTAACCCAAATGAGTTTCGTAAGCAAAACACTCATTAGTAGAGCAAAAAATCATAGAGCTTACTGACTAGAAGTTACAGCTGCTTTTGCGTTAAATGCTCTGCAATGACCTCAAACATGGTTTGTACTTCTATTGGCTTGGCTATGTAACCTTGCATTCCTGATTCTTTCGCTTTAGTTAGGTCGGCTTCCATGGTGTTGGCGGTCATGGCGATGATTGGAATATGGGCAAACTTTGACTGCTGTTTAATTTTATTCGCTGCGGTATAACCATCCATTCTTGGCATTTGGCAGTCCATCAAAATACAATCGAATGTGCCTTTTTCTACAGCTTCAATCGCTGCAATGCCGTCTTCTGCAATATCAACAACAAAGCCATTTGAGCGTAGTATTTGCGATGCAACTTGTTGGTTAAGTGGGTTGTCTTCAACAAGGAGTATTTTTGAGCCTGCGAGCTTTTTAAAGCATGTGTTGTCGACACTGTTATCTTTTTTCGTGGCAATACCCATCACATGCTCGAGGGTTTTTAGTAAGTTTCCTTTAATAATCGGCTTTAATAATATTTCTTCAACGGTTTTATACAGTGTACTCAGCGTGTCTTTAACTTCTTGGTTTTCAAAAGATGCGAGAATAATGGTTTTTTTAATGTCGATAGAAAGTTGCTTTTTGAGGTTCTCTAGAATGTTATTTTGTTCGCAGTTTAATACGTGCCAGTCTAAAAAAATAAAGTCGTAGTTGTGACTAATATCACCGTTAGAAAGCTTTTCATCCATGCAATCAATCGTCTGTACATTGATGTCTAATGCATTGAGCATGGTGTTTAAAATAGCTTCAGGTTGGCCGCTTTGCTCAATAATAAGAGCGCGTTTATGTTTGAAAATATCTGTGTCGTGGCTGCTTTGCATAACCGATTGCGAAAATAACACATCAAAACTGAAGCAACTCCCTTTGTTTAATTGGCTTTTAACCTCAATATGACCACCCATAAGCTCGATAATTTTTTTACTAATTACAAGGCCAAGACCTGTGCCACCAAATTTACGGGTTGTTGAAACATCGGCTTGTGAAAAAGGCTTAAACACACTATTAACTTGCTCTTGAGACATGCCAATACCTTGGTCAATGACCTGAAAATTAATACAAATACTGGTATCGGTTTGTGATTTTATTGTCATTTTTAGCGTGACATTTTGCTGGTTTGAAAACTTAATGGCATTGCTCAGTAAATTTAATAAAACTTGATTGAGCCTAAGAGCGTCACCGATTAAAAATTCGGGTATGTCATCGTCAATTTCAAAAATGACTTCGATGTTATTTTTCTCAATTAAGCTACTGGCTAAATTAGCTAGGTTAGCGAGAAAGTCGTTCAAGTTAAAATCACTGTTTTCAAGTTCGAGCTTGTTGGCTTCTATTTTAGAAAAATCGAGAATGTCATTAATAATCCCAAGCAGTGATTTGGCCGAAAGCTGAATTTTTTCAACGTAATCATATTGTTTATCGGTTAATTCAGTATCAAGGGCGAGGTGTGCCATGCCTAAAATTGCATTCATAGGGGTGCGGATTTCATGGCTCATATTGGCTAAAAACATTGATTTAGCTTGATTGGCTGCATCGGCCAACTCTTTTGCTTTATTTAAATCTTGTGTGCGAAGAATAACTTCTTTTTCTAGATTTTCGGCCGCATGTTTTAGCGTCATATTGGCTTCATATAACTCTAAGGACTTCTGTTCTAACAAGGCTTCGGCTTGTTTTCTAGCCTGGCGCTCTCGTTCTATTCTACGTTTGTAGAGTTCTTCATCCACACTAATCTTCTTTTGTTAGAGTAAAGGTTGCCGACATATGATCAGCGCTTATATCCTTTTTAATCGTAATTTTTTCATTAAATTTTTCACACGCACCTTCAATTAATCCACCTGCTAAACAGGCGAAAGGGTTTCCAGAGCGATAGAACATTTGCATTTTGCGCTCACTAATACGCTTTGTTTCAAAGCTTGGTAACTCAGCATCGCTGTAAAGCTTTTTAACTTCTACATGAACATGGCGGTCGATGGTATCTAAAAAGTCAAACGTAGTTGAAACACTGGTGAAAAAGTGAGGAAAAAGGATAAAAAAACGATTTAATAAATACTTACCAAAGTGCGTGGCTAATTGTTCTGCAGGCGTATTGACGTGCTTACTTAACGAAGTAATAAGCATGATCATTTCAGCGTTGTCGTAATTACCAACACTGGTATAGGCCCCATTTGAAGCAAGTGAGTTTTCTTCAATGATTTTGTCTGCCACTTCATAAGAAAATTCATTTTCGACCATGTCTAAAAACTCGGTAAAGACGATACCTTTCATACAGTAGCCCTTCATAACTTCATACTAAAAGTTTAGATATAAACAGGGATTTTACAATTTATCAGTCACCAACATTAGTAGAGGTTCTGCCTTTATGAGACTGATTTATTAAAGCTTGGCAAGCAAACTGAGTAAACGCGGTTATACTTTTTAATACTAATGTGCTTTTTATTCTGCTTGGTTTGGTATTTTATGGTGATTGGTGCGAGGCTCAAAAAACGCTTATTACTTGCTTTCACCGCGGCGTGCTTTGCTATTTTGTTGGCGCAAACAATTATTCGGCATTTTTGGATTTTGCCTACGTTTGAAGCGATGACAAACCAAAATGATCGGATTGATATTCAGCGCGTGGAGTCACAACTTCAGCAAGAGATTGATGCGCTGTCAAAAATGGTCTTTGACAGCGCTGCTTGGGATACCATGTATGAAGCTGCACAGCAACGTGATTCCCAGTGGTTTAATAGTGACTATGTTATTGCAGACGCATTACAACGATTAGACGTAAATGGTTGGTATTTATATGATACACAGGCAAATATTATCGGCGGTGGTAGTTTTAATAATGATTATAAGTCTTACTCACCAACGATTTTAGAAACCCCAAATTTGTTGATAGAAAACAACCTAATAATCTTATCTGGCGATATAGATAATAGCCAATCTGAGTTAACTCATAAAGTCCGGTTTATTACCATAGATAACACGCCTGCCGTCACCGTCGCTTACAATGTAACGAAGTCCGATGGCACTGGTGAATTTGTGGCGACATTATTGCTTTGGAGCTTTATTGATGAAGACTTTGTCGAAAATCTAACACCAGGGTTAGCAAATGATATTAGCTTTTATGGCATTGATGAAGCACCTAAATATAGGGATCATCTAATTAGGGTGTTTGGTGAAAAAAGGAGTGCAGTCGAGACGACTCAACACAATCGACGGCTTTACTTAGGAGTCAATGATCAAGCAGGAGACTTACTATTTGTGCTATCTATCGCATCCCGTGAACGGACTTACGACCGAAGCTTGTTTGATAGCTCTTTAATTACCGGTTTATTGATCTCTGGTTCTGTATTTATTTTGTTTTATTTATATATAAATCAACAGGTTTTAAGGCCACTCAGAAAGCTCTACATATTGGTAAATTCAGCAATCAGAAATAACGACTTTAGCGCTCGGGATGAGTATTTTGGCAATAACGAATTGCATCAGCTCGGGCGAGGTATGAATGAGTTATTTACTTTGATAGAAAATCAACGCGCAGAAATTTTAGAGCGCCACCAGAAGTTAAAACATATCAGTAATACCGATTCAATGACGACGCTTGCCAATCGTCGTGCATTAGATAAATATTTTGCAATGCTTGCCAGCGATGTTGATTTAGCTTCACAGCCTATCTCAATGATTGTCGCCGATATCGATCATTTTAAACTCTACAATGACTACTATGGACATGATCAAGGTGACAAAGCGTTATGTGAAGTCGCCAATCTTCTTAAGGAAAATACCCAGCCAAGTAATCACTTTGTTGCCCGCTATGGCGGCGAAGAATTTGTAATTGTGCTCAGCAATACAGATAAGCAGGAGGCACTCAAAGTCGCCGAAACGCTACGAAACGCTGTTGTAACGGCACAGATTACCCACCAAGGTCGTGCAGACTTAAGCTATGTTACCTTATCGATAGGTGTTGCCAGTAAGGCTGCTAATGAGGCGTTTGATTCAGATAGCTTGTTTAAAATAGCAGATGACGCGCTTTATAAAGCGAAAAAGCAAGGTCGAAATTGCTGCGTTGCTGGGTAATTTTTAACATTTGTTTACATAAAATAAACATAGATGAGTGCTTTTGGGTACGGATAAATTAAACTATCTCTTTAATAATGTAATTTTATATTACAAATATAATAAAGGAGATAGTCTTGAAGATTTTAAACCAAACTAAACTGTTAGCATTATGCCTACTAGCAGTTGCGTGTTTTGCTCAGAGTGCTGTTCATGCACAACAGTGTAGTGCTATGCCTGAATCTGGCACTGTATATTCCATTATTAATAGAGGCTCTGGCCTTGCACTTGATGTAAATACCAGTGATTCTAGCTCAGCCCCGAATATTATTAGCTACGAATACTGGGGTGGAAATAACCAAAAGTTTCAGCTTATTCAAGAATCAGATGGCTATTGGATTATACGCTCTAAATTTAACAATAAAGTTCTTGATGTGTTGAACTCATCGCAATCAAATGGTGCAAATATAATTGCTTATGATGATTGGCAAGGGGCTAATCAACGTTGGTTGTTAAAAGCATCTTCATCGGGCGGCTTTAATATCGTCAATAAGTTAACCGGTAAATCTTTGACAGTTGCAGGCTCAAATAATACTGCAAATGTTTATCAAAATGATGATGCTGGGATCAGTTCACAAAGATGGTTTATTAATCCAGTAAATGGCGACTGTGGGACTACCGGAACCACTCCCAGTGACTTAATAGGCTTTGCATCTCAAGCAGGTCAAGATGGATTGAGCACAACGACCGGTGGTGGTAATAACACTGCCATCACAGTATATAGCTGTGATGATTTAAGTACTGCATTGAGTTCTGGCTCTGCTGCGGTTATTCAGGTCCCAGATAACACGGTGATTGATTGTCGAACCGCCAATAGAACGGTACCGGCTTGTCCACTTGATTGTGGTCAATGGGGAGATTACGGTAAAACGTGGTACAGAATTCCCGTTGGTAATCAAAGCTGTAGTGAGTTGGGAAGTAGCTCAAACTCAACCGTGAATGTTACCCGTAATGATAGACGTATCATTGTGCAATCAAATAAAACGCTGCAAGGGTTAGGTAAAAACTCGAAAATAATTGGTGCTAGCCTCGTTATTAGTAATCAGCGAAATATTATTATTAAGAACATTATGCTTGAAGATATTAATCCTGCGCTTGTTGAAGCAGGTGATGCTATTTCAATAGATGATAGTAGTCATGTATGGGTTGATCACATGGCATTTAATAAAATCAGTGATGGTTATATTGATGTAGACAATAGTCAAAACGTTACTTTAAGTTGGAATCGTTTTTATGGATATAACCCTCAAGTTTGCGCTAACCAGCATTGGTATACCCATTTATTTAGAAACTCTCAAATAACGGCGCATCACAATTTTTGGGATACAGCAGCAGGGCGAAATCCTAAAGTGGATGGCTATAATTCACGCGTGCATATGTTTAATAATTACTGGAAGAACATTACTTATTTTTCAATTAGTGCGGGGAATGGCGCCGAGGTTTTAGTGGAAAATAATTACTTTGAAAATTCAGCGAAACCTCACTGGAATCAAGGCTCTGGTTATTTTAGTGCCTCAGGAAATGTTTACACTGGAAGTTCTGCAACTGATCAATATCGTGATAGCGGAGCAACAGTATTCGGTGATATTCAACTTTACCCATATCGATTAGATGATCCAAGTTCTTTGGGCAGTAAAGTGAATGGTGGAACAGGTCCACAATAACTATCAATTGTGAGTTGGAAAAAGCTCAGCTATTGATTAATAGCTGAGCTTAACGCTTTAAATTGCAACCAAGCTCTGCTCAAGCATTGCTTTAATTTGCTTAACAATTTTAGCTTCTGTTTCTGGCTCAAACTGCTGGATACGTGGGGTGTGAATATGCCCTGTAGGGATGTCTGAATTAAGCTCATCACGTAGGCGAATACTACGATACGAAATTTCATTTGATAAGTAGCCGCCGCCACCGCCTTTTACTGCAATCGCACCTTCTAACTCTTTAAGTGATTTTGGCTCAAATGCTTTGTCAAGCGTGACGACTTTATGATTGTCGTTGATTGGGAATGGCCCTTTGGCTTTTTGCATCTGCTGAACTGGTAAGCTGAAAGTGACAAACTCATTGCCCGGAAGAGGGCGGTCGTTTAGGCTCGAAATTTTCGGTGCAGTGGCCGTGCCGCCATACACAATATTGGCGTTATCGGGTGCCGTTACACTGCGGCGTTTACCCGGAAAGCGTTCAAGATCAAAGTCTTTGCTGCCCATACTGATAGTGGCAATCATATCGACATTGTTAAGTGCATAATATGGCGCAAGTAATGATTCGATAATACCTTGGTCAAAGTCTTCGTAGCGTACTGGCACCATCACCGTATTGATCTCAGCGCTAATGCCATTGTAATTAATCACTTGGCCATCAAGTAATAATGCCGCAACACCTGATGGGTTACTTTGATTAATATTTCTATCTAATAAGAAGGGATCAAAACCTGTAATTAAAATGCGTTTGTCGGTTTTTTTACTGTAATCAAGGTCGGTGCGGCCACGGCTGCCATTTTCGAGCATTGTTAATAACTCGGTTTGTTCGCTGTCGGTCATTGCAAACTGGGGTTTGCTGGTACGAATAATCTTGCTTGAAAGTAAACGAGCCCAATACAGCTCTCGGTCGTCGAAGCTGTTGGTTTTAATTATACGTGCTTTGGCATCGCGCCATAATTGTTTAGCGTAATCATCAATAAGATCACTTGCTTGCTGATAATTAGCGGCAGCTTGCCACTGTTTTTCAAATTGGTTCACTTCATCAGAAAAAGCATTTAACACCTTTGGCATGGCTTTGCTGGCTTTTTCAATACGCAGTTCTTCAACGGTTAAATTGGCTGCAAATGCAGTAAATGACGAGGCGATTAAACCGGTGGCAAGTAAAACTTTTTTCATGATTATCCTATTTAGTTACAGCACGTTTAGTAGGCTTGGCTTAACTATCCTATGGATAAATGCCAAGCGCAAATAAAATCGCTCAGTATCAATTCTGTCTAGCACAGAAAATTAAACAGCCCAGTGGTACTTTAATTATTGGCTTCGTTATTTCGGGGACTAGCGCAAAATAAGCTTTGTTTGTTTAGTTTGAGAGTCTTTTAATAACTTGCGGTATTTTGCTGGGGTGATGTGCATTATCGCTTTGAATTCTTTAATTAAATGAGGCTGATCGGTAAAGCCACATTCAAGTGCAATGTCTGCAAAACTCATTTCAGGGTTATCTTTAATTGCTTGTTTAGCAAGTTTTACTCGGTAAATACGCTCAAAATACTTAGGGGTAACGCCGCATTGATCCTTAACTTGCCTTTCGAGCTGACGTTGACTGAGAGGGGCTAGTTGGTAAGCAGTTTCGAGTGGCGTTAACTCAATAAGATTGCGGATAAGGTGCTTTGAGTGTCTGTTACTGTGGTTAATGCTTTTATTATCAGTAAAGTGGCGGCTAATAAGCGCAACAAACACGGCTAAGCTGGCTTCATTTTGCAGACCTTCGGCAATTTCAGATAGGGACTGCTCTGCAAGGAGTGGGTGAGCGTTTCGCTTTAGTTCAGACAATACGGTTGGGTTGAAGCGAATACCACAAAACTGTGCATCGTGTGAAAATGTGATTTTAGATGCTTGAGTGGATGTTTCTTGCACTGCATAAGGGGCAGCAAGCGGCTTATCATCCAGTAAAATCTCGCCAGTAACAGGAAACACAAGGCCCGTTGCACCGTCGCAGGCAAGCCATTGTTCACCTTGAGAATGCGCTGTGGCATACCAAATAGCTTGTATGCTATCGGCAAGATTGCCCTTTGGGGTCATTAATTCGAGCGTTAAATGGTTACTCATTAAACTTTACTGTCTCTGTCGATAGCGAAAGTATCATCAATTGAATAGCGTTGTGTCAATTTTTAGTCCAAAAGTAAGCTACTTTAAGGGCTGTTATTCGCACCCTGTTTTTAATCCTGCTATGCTACGCCCATTAGCAATCACTGAGTATTTGAGATGATTAACGATAACGATGTAATTGAAACATTAGACGAGTTAGAAACATTTTTACGCCTAGTTGAAACTGGCGGTTTAGGGCTTGAGAATGTAACCGGTGTTGCCCTTGCAACCAATAATAGTGATGGCCGCCCATTTATTGCGGTACTTGATGATAAACATCAACTTTTACTTGGCCGTTACGTGACTAGTGAAGTGTATGAAAACGGTAAAGATATGGTGCGTTACGGCACTAAAAAACCGCATTAATCATTACTGGTTACGAGTTAAAGTGGGGCGAAGACGCCCCATTTTTATTGGTATTCGGCAAGCTCTCTGTGAATGCTCATTACCAGTTCACTAGGAATGCATAATTGATTAGCGAGCGTGTCTAAGTAGTGTTTAGAAATAGCTTGGTTTAAATCAATTGCGCTGGCACTAGCTGCATATACTTCAATACCCATTTGTGCGTTAGGCACAGCGGCAACTAACTCTGACAGTTGCATTGGCTTTCTTAGCTCATCGAACAGCATGGCCTTTTCTTGCACAGACAATTGCATTGTTTCTACTTGTGCGAAGATTTTTTGTCTTTCGGTTTCATCAATGTGGCCATCAGCATAGGCGGCTGCAATCATAGCGCGCATGAGTAATAATTGCCCATCACTATGGTTATCGTCGATGACATCATTAAATGACTGCTCGGGCAGCGTGGCGGGGGTAAAATCAAAACTACGAGAACTAGTTTGCTGAACTGGAGCCGCTTTTTGTTCTGAGTATTGTTTATAGGCTTTCCAAGCAAGGCCACCGACAGCAGCAAGCGCACCATATTTTACGGCTTTTTTACTGCTCTTTTTAGTTTTTCCGCCCATTAAGCTCGTTACTCCGCCGCCAGCAACGCCTCCTAAAAAACCACTCAGCGCACCTGATTTATTTAAATTACCCACTAACTTTTGTAAGTCTTTCATTGTTCTCTCCTTGCAGTTATGTGCCCAGACTAGGTGATTTAAAATGAAAAGGAAACGAGATTAATGTTACAAAACACATCAGCTAACAATTATCTGCTTTAGGTACTTATCTTTAGCTTGCTTAAAATACACCCAGTACTATAAGTTAGGGTTTCTGTTTAATTAATAATAAGGAAAAACTCATGGCAGATAATTACACACCACCTGAAGCAAGCCTTCAGATGGCATCTGAAAATAACTCAGGGCAGGGGAAGGTAGACGATTTACCCGAGGGCATTAAAGGCTTTAGTTGGGGCGCTTTCTTGCTAAGTTGGATTTGGGCAATTGGCAACAGCACTTGGATTGGCTTATTGGCCTTAGTGCCTTATGTTGGTTTTATTGTATCGGTGTATTTGGGCTTTAAAGGCCGAGAAATGGCATGGCAAAATAAACGTTGGGATAGCGTTGAGCATTTTCAACGAGTACAAAAACAATGGTCATTTTGGGGCGTATTGATCATTGGTGGCATATTTTTATTGGGTATTGTAGCGGCGATAGCTATCCCTGCTTACCAAGCCAATGTCTAACTTATAAATAGAGCGAAAAGCCAGTATTTACTGGCTTTTTTTATGCCTGAAATGGTCAAAATATGGGTTTAATTACTTACTGGGTTATTATGTTTTTCATTCTTTATTTTATGATAATCGTAAAATAAAGTTTGACAATCATAAATCCGCTGTGTACTTTTTAGACTATGAAAATACGAATCAATCTAGATATAGAATTGGCAAAGAACAAAATGCAGCTGAAAGAGCTATCTCAGCGCATTGATATTTCTATGACCAATTTATCATTGCTAAAAAACGGAAAAGTGAAAGCGATCCGCTTTAGTACCCTTGAAGCTATTTGTGAAGAGCTTAATTGCCAACCCGGCGATATTTTGGTGTACGAACGCGATAGCGAATAACTTTACAACGCAACAGGATTTTGGAGGGCATATGCTCAACCGTGACTATTTACTACCCGGCATAGCAGCAGGATTACTTGCTGTGATTTTTCCCATGTACTGGATCTCAGTTTTTGGCGAAACACTTGATGGCTTAGGAGAGGCGCTTAAGCTTGATTTACAAAGCTTAAACTTTTCAGACCTTGTGTTCGTGCTCATCGGTGCACTTGAAATTTACGTGTACCTGAGTTTACGCAAGGCACTAAAAGATATGTTCGATGTTGAAGGTGTACGCATACTGTTATGTGTGCTTGCGGTGCTGGTATTAGCTTTTCATGCCACTGTGTTATGCGATGTTTATCTTGCTGTTGCAGGTGATAAAGCATCGAATGATGTAATAGAAAGTATTTCAATTATTGCCATGGCGGTCTCTGCTGGGAGTTTAGGCTTGTATGCGTTAGTGGGTTTGATAACAGCCGCTTTATTACTGACAAAGCGCCATGGTATGTCATCGTTGCTAACGGTGTTTTCTATCCTAATGTTGCTGATGTGCATCTTACAGTTAACGGTGATTTTTGCTTATTTAAATGTGTTTTTATTCCCAGCAGCATTATTAATTTTAATGGTGTTCTTTATCAAAAAGCCTGAACAAATCGAAGTGATTTAACAACGCGTTGTAATACAAGGAATAGGGTATGAGCTGGTTTAAAACGATTTTGTTAACGCTATTTTTGTCATCTGTATGGGCTGCTACCTGCGTATATGGTGGTGTCAGTGGCTGGTTTTTAAAACCTATTGCCGAAACGGGCAACACTGAGCAGTTTATTGCAAACAGTCAGGCGCTGATTGCCAACAAACACGCAAACATCGCTTATGTTTTGATTGAAAATGGCCAAGTGTTTTTTCAAGATTACTCAAAAAGCAAAGATGAAATAACCGCCAATACTCTGTTCCCCGTGGCATCACTGAGTAAATTTATTACCGCCTATGGCGTGATGACTCTGGCTGAGCAACAACAAATTCGTTTAGAACGCGCGATTAATGAGCAACTGACGGGCTGGCAGTTACCTGAATCAGAGTTTGATAATCAAACTGTTAGCCTTGCTCATCTGTTATCTCATACTGCGGGGCTTGGTGATGGTTTAGGCTTTGCTGATATTGAGCTAAATGAAACCGTACCAAGCTTGCTTGAGTCACTAAACAAGCCGCTATCATCAACGGGTGTGCGTGAAATTAAAGTCACCAAGCCTGTGGGCGATTTTCAGTATTCTGGGGGCGGCTATTTGATGCTGGAGCTGCTGGTAGAAGAGAAAACGAATCAACGCTTTGCAACTTGGATGGCTGATAACGTCTTTAAGCCAGTTAATATGACTGATGCCAGTTACGATGTACTCACTGAGTTAGACAATATCGCACCTGCTTATGATAAAAGCGGGCAAGCTGCTTGGCATTTTCAATACGCATCGGCAGCGGCAACAGGCTTACTGGCAAGTAGCCATGACTTAATCGCTTTAGTGCAAGCATTAACATCACCTCAAACAGGGCAGTTAAGCCCGCAAATGATCAGTACCATGCGAGAGCCATTGGCTATTAGCTTAGGCGCACCAATTTGGGGGCTAGGTACCATGCTTTATGCGCCAACAGCATCGGGAGATTTTGTGTTTGGCCATGACGGCGCAAATGAACCTGCAATAAATAGCACGCTTCGTATTAACCCAGATAACAATGATGCAATTATCGTACTTAGTAGCGGCGGTGAACATATTGCATCAAAACTCGGGTATGAATGGACGCTTTGGCAAACCGGTTACCCCGACTTTTTAGCGTTTGATGTTGCCCTGCAAAGTGCTTTTATACCTTGCTTATTAGGCCTTGGCATCATCTTGATAGGTATGCTTGTGGTGCGCTTCAAAAAAGCGAAATAAGCAATTGATGTTAGGTTTAAATTATTTTTCTGCTTTACCCGGTAATTAGTAGCATTGTCATTGTTCATTAACGTGAACAGCTATAGTATTTGCTATACATTGATTATTCAGGGTAGGGCGCATGTTACGATTTTTTTCTATAGACCAAGGTGTGATCACAGAAACTGAGCCAGCTGCTGATACACCGCTTGTTACTTCTATTAAAAATGCCCACTGGATTGATACCATAAATCCGACCGAAGAAGAACGGCAAGCGCTGGCAAGCACGCTTAATATCACCTTACCCGGTGCTGATGATGTTGAAGAAATCGAGGCCTCTTCCCGTTGTTTTATCGACCATGAAGGCTTGCATGTGCATGCGCTTTTCATGTCACCAAATGAAGGGCGCTTTAATACGGTAACCGTGGCTTGTTTACTACAAGACAACTGCTTGCTGACAATCCGCGATGATGAACTAGCCGATTTTCGTCTTTTACGATTGCGTGCTCGGAAAGGGCAGGTAGCGTGTGATAATCCAAAGCAACTTTTGGTGACTTTATTTGACCAAAAAGTCGAAAACCACGCTGATATGCTTGAAGACATGCATCACCAGTTAGAAAAACTCAGTGCCTATGTACTTGAAGAGGATGACTCAGACTTAGAAGAAGCTGTTAGTCGAATTTCGCGCCTTGAAGATAATAACGGTAAAGTTCGTTTATGTTTGATGGATACGCGCCGGAATATCTCGTTTTTACTGCGCCATCTAGGAGCGCCGACAGAAGATCGCGAATCACTACGTGAAATTGTACTCGATATTGATACCCTTATGTCTCACTGTACATTTTTGTTTGATAAGGTGAATTTCTTAATGGACTCGACTCAGGGTTTTATTAACATCGAACAAAACCAAATTATAAAAACCTTCTCTATTGCCTCAGTGGTGTTTTTACCGCCGACCGTTGTCGCCAGTATCTATGGGATGAATTTTAACAGCATGCCTGAACTGCAATGGGCATGGGGTTACCCGTTTGCAATTGGCATTATGTTGCTGTCTGGCTTTGCACCTTACTTGTTCTTTAAACATAAAGGTTGGTTGTAACAAAGCATAAAAAAGCCCAGCAAATGCTGGGCAAGGGGTCTTCGGATAGACCTAGGGGGTTTAACCTTTCAATTCGCCGGTAGACGATTCGATATGTGCACGAACAAACCATTGGAATTGTTCTAAGTCAGCCAGTTGGCCGGTGATCATATCTTCAGAAACAGGGTCTAGCTCACCAAGCTTATCGATAGCTGCACGGTGGTCTTTATTAACACCATTATACACTTTATCAAGCGCTGTTAGGTGGTCAGTCACTAAGCCTTTACCAATTGAATAATCTTGCCAAGTACGGCGTTCTACAATTGATTGAGGTGTACCAACCGGTACGCCGCCCATGGTTGCGATACGCTCTGCAATCGTGTCAGTCATCTCTTGCACTGCGCTTACTTGTGGATCAAGCATTTCGTGTACACCAATAAAATTAGGGCCAACAACATTCCAATGAATGTGTTTTAAAGTGAGGTGTAAATCGATTAAAGCGACCATGCGCTGGTCTAGAATAGCAATCGTGTCCGCTGCAGCTTGGTCTTTAACACCAGGTGCTGTAAATTCTGCGACTTTTGATGATGAATTACTCATTACTCCTCCGAGATTATCTGTAAATTTCCTTTCGCTTTTAATCTAAAAAGCATGTGTAATTACATAGAAGCAAGCGTTGTGCCTGATAATCATAAAACTATAAAGTGTTGAATATAAATGGTTAATTTGATTTTTATCTTGGGCTGGAGTAGTTGTGGTTATGAGGGAGTATGAAAACTCTGCACACCTTCTGTAAAAAATTCAGTGTGCAGATACAAAGTTACGAGTTAAGAAAGTAATGCCGCCGCTAAACGAACAAAGTCTGATGAAGTTAGAATTCCCACTAGGTTGTTATCTTTATCAACCACCGGCATGCAGCCATGACGGTTTTCAACAAAAAACTTAGCAACTTCGTGTAGCGGTTGCTCTGGCGAGATACTGGTAAAATCGGTAGCCATAATATCAACTACTTTGGTTTGCTTTTCCTTGCGTTCAAGAGCGCTGGCGCTGTAATTAGCCATGATATTCATTACCTGAGCAATCATGATTTTTTGCGTTAACATGCCAACTAAACCACCGTGCTCATTGATCACTGGGATATGACGGACATTTTTCTCTTTCATTAGATTATGAGCATCATGCAGGGTATTTTGCGCGCTAATGGCGAATGGGTCTGGCGTCATCAAATCACTAACTAGGTGTGTCATGGCTACATCCTTACAATTAATCAAGTTGTGGTAAGTCTAGCGCTTATCGAGTTAATTGCACTTTAGTGAGATCAAAGTTTTAGTGATTAACCGTGCAAGTGCCAGCATTACTTTGCTGACAATAATGAAAGTCTAAATAATAGTGAGACTTAGCTGGGCGTTCACCTTTAGTGAGGTATTGATACATCAACTCGGCAGAAAGTCGGCCCATTTCAAAAGGGTTTTGACCAATATTGGCCGATGATAATCCTTGCTGTAATACTGCTAATTGCATTTGCTCAGTATCGGCAGAAACAATCACCACTTCTTGATTGGCAATACGTTGTTTATGTTTAGCAATCACGTTTGCATAGTTAGGGTTAAATTGAGCAAAACCGGCTACCGCTAGAAATAGTGGTGGATTTTCAAGGTTAAGCAGTTTGTCGAGTTGACCGAGTGACACCCCTCGCTTACCTAAGCTATATAAAGGGCAACGGTCAAATTCACTCCAGCCATTTTCACCGCTTAAACGTTTCTCTGTTTGCCCTGATAAGGCATAGCGAACGCCTTCAATACGCTTGTTTAAATTAGGCGTTGTTGAATGCCCTGATTGAATACACACTTGATTATTTGCCTTGTTGGTGAATTTTTTTAATTCGTTCCCCAAGGCCACACCATAATCAAAATTATTGGTACCCACATAAGCTAAACGGTACTGCTGATCTTCCTCAAGCAGATCAGAGTCAAAAGTGATCACTGGGATCTGGTTATCGTGTAACTTTTTTAATGCTCTTTCAACAAGGTAATTGGAATCTGTGGTTGCGATTAATAAACCACTAATATTATTTCTGCGAACAAGATCGGTGATCACTAATACTTGCGTGCGAATATCTTGAAAATCTTTGGGGCCGTCGTAAATACATTCAAAATCGAGATGCTGTTTTGCAAATTGCTCACAGCCTTTAAAAGCTTGCTGATAAAAGCTATCGTTTTTAGTTTTACCCACAACAGCCACCACATATTTAGCCTGAATTGGTAGGGAAAAAAACCAAAAACTGGCGCACAAAAACACCCAGTTTAATTTAAAATTTAATAATACTTTTAAAGACATAGCACTATATATTGCAAGTTAAGTATAAGCACGAGCTAATTATAGTGGCAGAGTTCGAATTTACAAGATTGATAGAAAGGTATTTGTTTTCGTAGTATCCCTAGTTATTTATTCCTTGTTTTGGCTGTTGGTTTCTATGCGATTACGACCATTATTCTTCGCTGCATAAACAGCTTTGTCTGCGCGGTTTACTAAGCTTTCAAAGCTGTCATTTGGTTGCCAATTGGTTAAACCAAAGCTAGCAGTAACCGATATACGATGTTCTCGATAAGCTATTTGACTGGTTTCAAATGTTTTACGTAGGCCCTCTAAAAATTGCTTAGCCGAGCTGATGTCGGTAGCAAAGAACAACAGTAAAAATTCTTCACCACCAAGGCGGCAACATAAGTCACCTTTATTTAAATGGTGTTTCATTAGATCAGAGAACACTTCGAGGACTAGGTCACCGCCATCGTGACCATAGCTATCATTAATCCGTTTGAAGTAATCAATATCAACAACGCAGGCAAATAAACTAGATGTTTGGCTAGGACTGAATAGCTGCTGCTGTTCAATAATGAATTGCAGTCCGCGGCGATTGTAGAGCCCGGTAAGCGGATCTTTTAGAGACAATTCCAAATAACGCTTTTTTTCATCCACTAACAGAGTTGTGATGAGACCGAGTCCAGTCATAACAAACACGGTTGCATGGGCAATGACGGTTAACGAATACAAGGTCGCTAAGTTATGTTCATGGGTAATAATACTTAGCTGCGAAATAGGCACTAAAAGAAGAATACATTGCGCCATCGATAACACAGTGTTGCCAATATTCTTTTCACATACAGCGCGTTTAGTGGTGAAGTAAATAAGTGCGGGTAACACGCTTAATGTAAAACAAGCTTCAACAAGGGCAAGTTGATTTATATTTTGAGTGAGCAGGGCAAATACAGAAAAAATAGCACCATGCGCAATAATTATCTTATTAAATCGGCTAGGTTCGTCGTGGTTATAAATGGATAATTGTAGCAACGTCATGGAAATCATATAAATCACCACGCCAGAGCGAAAACTTGGTGCAAGGTCTAATAAGTCTTGGATCCACAGCCATGCAAAGCCAATGACACCGAGGTAAAAAAACAGGTTAAATAAGCAAATCGAGCGGTTATTAAAACTACTGCGCATCAGGCGCGTGGCTATAATGGAACAGGTTACTACCGTGATGAGTAAGAAGATAAAAAAGCCGTGGTAAAAGTAATTCTCTACGTTACTAGCCATGAGTCGCACTGAAAAGCTCTAGGTAAATAAAGCTTAGCACAAGAAAAATTACTCACCTTTAAATGTTAGTTTTGTGTGTTGTCGCCTCCCTCAATTAGCGTGTATGCATCATGCGCTTTTTCACTTGGTTTTATGCCTTTTCCTAAAATGATTGTTAATCGTGTGACGATTGTACGCTCTAATAGCGTTGACTCATGCAGTGCTGGCGAAGTTTGACTTGTGTACGTTAACAAACCGCATTGGGCTCTTTGCTCGAAACGAGGTTTGATAGTGGGCTTGGAGCGTTCTACATCAACTGCCTGCTCGGCAACGAGAAACCAGTCATAACCGGTGTCTATCGTAATGTTGGCGGCTTGCAGCATACTTTGCTCAAGCGCTGAGCGCTTTGAACCGTGACGAGTTTCGTATCGAAGGATATATTGATTATCTGCGAGCTGCTTAGTTGTTAGGCCTGGTATACTTTTATCGGTCGAATGTTGGCTGCTGGTGCAGCCAATTAATACAATGGCGAAATAAGCTAATAACACGTGTTTCATGATTGTCTCGCTTATTGCCAATGGTTAGTCAGTGCTTGTTGTTCGGCGTTACGATCTAACGGCTGGCCTTGAATGTGCTCGTCGATGTAACTATCAAGCGCAGGTGTTTTACTTGCTAAGCGATAGCTTTGGCTTGACATTGCGCGTTGCTCGCTCGATGCATGAAGCTGCCAAATTCCTTGTTGTTTACAAGCAATATGTGTTTGCTGGGTACTTTTAGAATACAGCGTGTATTGACGGCAAAAATCGCCATTAGTATTAACAAAGCTAAGCTGTGCAGTTAGGCTTCTGTTTGTATCTATTACCGTGTTGTCGCCACTCAGTTTTTGATCTAATGCGTTGGCAATGGGTTGTTCCAAACCTTGTTGTTGAACAAAGCTAGCAATAGCGACTGTAAAAAGCACTGCAATACTTGCTGCAACGGCCATTTGTTTGCGTCCGGCAAGTTTAATTTGCTGCCATTTGGATAGCGAAACGACATTCTTTTTATTATGTTGCTCGATTGTTTGTGCAAGTTCATCAGACAAGGGCATTATATCAATCTGCGCTGCGTGTTGTTTAACTAGCATGTCAACTTCACATAGTTCAGCTAGGCGTAAAGCGAGTTGCTCATCTTCATCAATTGCATTACGTATTGCTTCCATTTCGTTTGCTGGTAATTCATTGTCTAAAAAAGCACTGAGTGTTTGGTCATCAATCTTCATGCGTTTTCCTTGGTGAAATCAGGCTTAATTAATTGATAAAGTGCGGCTCTGGCTCGTGACAATTTACTCATCACAGTGCCAACAGGTATCTCGAGGGTGTGCGCAACATCTTTGTAAGCCATACCTTGCACTGCCACGAGAGATACTATAGCGCGCTGTTCATCTGGTAAGCTTGTTAAAGCGTTATTTACTCGTTGCAAAGTCTCTTGAGTAGCGAAACTCTCTTGCTCATCGTCACAGACGGGTTCTTGAAGTTCAGTATTTTGAATTGCTTTTAAGCGCACTTTTTGCGAGCGGTATTCGTCGATCCAAACATTTCGACAGATCTTGAATGCCCATTTTAGTGGTTCAATATCATCGGGCATGCCTTTTTGTAAAAGTTTCTCGATGGTCATTTGTACAATATCATCGGCATCTGCTTGATTGCCGGTAAGCGAAAATGCAAAACGTCGCAGCGCTGGTAATAAACTGGTTACTGTATTTGTCATAGTTTCCCTTATTGGTTAGGGCAAGGGCCGATTAATGAAACAACTCATCAATGATTCAGCCAACTCACACTACTATAACGGGCAAGAAAAAGTTTTATTCCCAATAAATGCAATTTTTCTTTCACTGAAACGTTATAGTAATACCTAACTAAATGAGAAGTCACTGTAACATGAAATTGAAATCAGTCATTTTAAGTAGTTTGTTGTTTACTTCAAGTACGCTATCAGCAGCGATTATTAAGCCAATAAATGGTGTGATAGAGCAGATAGATCCTGTTGTTAATAAACTTGAACCGCGCATCACTAGCCAAGTAGAAAGCATACGCAAACATGAGTTAATCGACGACGCAACAGCAATTGTGACCTCGCTACCTATAAGGCTAGAGATACTCAATCAGTTACAGGCTCCTGCATTTGTTGAAGTCGATGTTGAGCATGGTTTTCGTGCAGTTGAAAGGCAATGGATAATGCTGGCGAATGAACAGCATCAGGCAAAACTCTTACAAATTGGCGCACAAATTATCGTCACTAAACAATACACGTCATTGGGTTTGTCATTAGTTCGGTTTGTTGTCCCGACCAATTACGATTCAAAAGCGCATTTGCAACGTTTACTTTCACTCGATGATGCATCGTTATTGGATAGAAATCATATTTATCAAGCGCAAAATGGTTCTCAGCAAGAAGCGCCTTCATCAAAGCCTACAGCAATGTGTGACTGGTTTGTAAAAATAGGCATGATTGATAGTGCGATTGACACGACTCATCCGGGATTTAGTAATACACAGATAAAAACGCAGTCATTTCTTACAAATGACTTAGTATCACCCGATTTGCACGGCACTGCGGTTGCTGGCGTTTTGGTCGGTAAGTATGGGCAGCTCATGCCGTTATTAACTGAGGCAACATTATACAGCGCGGCGGTGTTTTATCAGCAGTCTGATTTATCACAAGGGGCGACATTAGCAGCAATAGTTGAAGCACTTAATTGGTTGGTTGCTAACGAGGTGCCTGTTATCAATATGAGTTTTACAGGGCCCGACAACGCTATTTTAGCGGCAGCAATTAATGCCACAGCGGCTAAAAAAGTAACTTTAGTGGCGGCTGCAGGCAATGAAGGACCTGCTGCGCTGCCACTTTACCCTGCGGCATACCAACATGTCATTGCTGTCACGGCACTGGATAGCCAAAAGCGAATTTATCGCTGGTCAAACAGAGGTGATTATATTGATTTTGCAGCATTAGGCGTCAATGTCATGACGTTAAAAGCTGGAGGGGATCTTGGTCGGGAATCTGGAACCTCTATTGCCGCGCCGCGTATTTCAGCGGCGGCTGCATGTTTAGCGGCAAGGCCTAATACAACTCCTAAAAACATTTACCACGCGTTACAGCAACAAGCGAATGATTTAGGTGAAGTGGGCAAAGATACGGTGTTTGGACATGGTGTAATTGATTAAAAGCTGGCTTTTAATGACAGCGAAGCAATGCTTTGGGTATAGGTGTTTGCTGCCAACTTAGATTGATAATCGCCGTACTCTGCTTCAGTAACAATTTGCAAAGAGTCAAAAACAGAAAGCTGCCAAAATGCGCTGACTACACTGCGACTTTCATCCCGTGTTGGCTCGCTTTGTGTAAGTGATTGGTTGATAACTTCTTGGTAGTTTTTATCTTGATAGCGCCAGCTTAATCCTGCTTTATTGCTTATATCAAACGCTTTAAAACGATGAGTGATGCCCGTATTTAAGCCCCAACTTTTAAAGTTGAATTGCTCTGAATCAGCATTTTCTCTATCTAAACTAGCGCCTAAAAGCAGCATCGTTTTACCCTTATTAATAAAGTAATAAAGGTTTGAATCAAGCCCTAACCCTTTTGCATCGCGCATTGACTGTGTGGCGAATTGTTTATCTGATGCCCTAATCGCAGTGCGCAGATAGGTTGTTGGATTAACGTAATGGCCAACATACAAACTTACCTGATCCAAGGTTAAAAATGTTTCTTTTGCTACTTTTGCTAAAGCACCGTCATAACGTATACCTACATCAGTACCAGAAATGCTATAGCTAGAATCAAGGCTATATTGATGCAATGCCAAGTCATACTGGTCAAGCTGGTGATAATTGGTTTGCTCGTATCGATAACTTGGTGTGAACTTGAGGTTGTCAGTTGCATGTAACTCAGCACTAACACCAGCTTTAAGTATTGAACCTGTATCACTTTGTGAAGAAATATCATCTAACTCTTTAATGGCTAAATCAGAGTTAGTTGTTAAGCCAATTTGTGCATCAGCATGAAAAGTTGCATCCGTAGCAAACACTTGAATGCTTGTGGTTAACGCACTTAAGGTGATGAGCTTATTAATTGTACGCATAATAATCTCCTAAAGGAGCGCCGAGTGATAACCCGGCACGCTATTGGTTAAAGGCCTAAGTTCAGGCTGTTTTGAATGTTATTAACGACTTCGGTAGTTGTCGCTGCGGTTATTTGCTCAGCAACTTGTTGGTTAACGCTGTTGCTAACAGTTGATGAAATGCTTTGCTCAACACTACTTTGTACAGAGTTCATTGCAGCTTGTTGTACATTGCTAGTCAGTGATGATTGCAGGTCATTAGTGATTTGCGAGGCCTGACTTAAGCCTGCAGTGCTTAGCTCACTAGGCTCTAAAGACGTTAATACATCTGTTTGCTGACTCAATTGATTTTGCATTGCGTTGGTTATGTTCGAATTTGTGTTAGCGACGGCCACATTACTAATAGCAGTTGTCGCAGTTGACAGCATTGACTCACCTGCTAGCGCTACGGTATTGGCTGCTTGAGAAGCGCTTGATACTGAGTTTGTTAAACCAAGCTCGGGCATTGTTTCAGCAGGCTGCTGTTCATCGTTTTCAATCGTTGTTTGATTATTTGCTTGTCCGCTATTTGAACTTTCAGTATTCACACCAACTGATGAATTTTGTGTTGTTGCCGAGCCTGACAGTTGAGTTGATTGCATCATTGTCGTATTCGACGCTGCTTGGTTTGAACTTGTCGAAACTTGATTATCACTGGCTGTTTGCTGTTCAGATGCGACTGATAGTTGCACGTTAGCTGCTGATGAAGCCGCTGAAAAGCCTGTTGCAGTTACGACACAGATTGCGATAAGTGATTGTTTTAAATTTGTCATTGTCTCGTCCTCTTTTTTGCGAATTGACATAGAGGTAACGAGTGGGCGAATGGTTTATTCCAAAAAGTTTTAACTTTTTTCAATCAAATTAGCTAACTTATTGAAAGCTAGACAGAGATTTCACTTTTTGTTCATTCACAGGTCGCTAAACTTTAAATTTTAAAGATACCACTGCGATGAAAAAGAGTTTTGTTTTAGCCTTATTTTTTTGTTCTGGGCCAGTTTTGGTCAACAGTGTATGTGGTGGAACGTCTGCCAATGGCTATGTACGTAATGCAGTAAAACTACCCAGCAAAGGTGACAACTTTACCAGCTACAGCAAAGTGGCTGAGCTGGCAGGACGTACGTATGTTCATTCGCAGGTAAAAACATTATTGTTGATGCCTATCAAGCGCTCCAGAAATCCCATCCAGATAAACGATACAAATACGCTGAAACGGGCTTAGAAAATGGCGGGAAATTTAGTCCACATAAAACCCATCAAAATGGTTTGTCAGTTGATTTTATGACGCCGGTTGTTAACGAAAAGGGGCTATCAGTTCATTTGCCTACACATGTGTTTAATCGTTTTGGCTACGATATTGAATTTGATAAACAAGGCCAGTTTGAACAGTTTAAGATTGATTACACCGCTTTAGCAGCTCATATTGTTGAGCTGCATAAATCGGCAACAGCAAAAGGTTACGATCTTTGGCGAGTGATCTTTGACCCAACCCTGCAAGCTGGGCTTTATAAAACCAAGTATGCCGACTACTTAAAAGCGCATATTCAGTTTTCGACTAAAACATCCTGGGTGCGACATGATGAGCATTACCATGTCGACTTTTTAGTGCCGTGTGAAATATAAGCCAAGCAAAGCTTACTCAAATTAAAACAAACTAAACATCACTGAAGCGATTAATAGTATTGCCATTAGGTAGTTAAATGCTTTTAAGCGCTTTGGGTTGGCGAGCCAGTGTTGTAGCTTTTCGCCAAGTAAAGTCCACGAGCTGACACACGGCAGGTTAATTAAGCCAAATACGAGGCTTACGATTAACACTGAGGTGAGGTTTTTGTCTGGGGCATATAAGCTTACCGCGCTTAATGCCATTGCCCACGCTTTTGGGTTTACCCATTGAAATAGTGCAGCCTGAATAAAAGTAAACGGCTTACTCTCACTACTGGCTTTTTGTTGTGTGTTACTTGTGGCAATTTTAAACGCCAGATAGAGTAAGTAAGCAATACAAAATACTTTTAATATCAAATAGCTTGGTGGATACAAGTCAAATAGCTGCATGATGCCAAGGCCTACTAAAACCAGCATCAACATAAAGCCAAGCGTCACGCCAAGTAAGTGTGGTGTGGTTCTTTTAAAGCCAAAGTTAGCACCTGAGCTCATCAACATTAAGTTATTTGGCCCTGGGGTAATTGATGACACTAAAGCAAATAATGCCAAGGCTGTTAAAATTTCAAAACTCATCGCTATCTCTCCATTTGAATTTAGATGCAATTATAAGTTGTAATGCGCGCAATTTTTGCGCTTAATGTTGTTGTGTGTATTTAAAGTTCACAATCAAAAATGAAAAAAGATAAAATTAACGACAGAATATTGCATGAGCTTAAACGCAATGGCCGAATTGCTAATGCCGAGCTGGCAGATAAAGTGGGTTTATCGCCATCGGCATGCCTTCGAAGAGTGCAAGAGCTAGAAAAGCTTGGGGTTATTGCGGGGTATCGGGCGGTTATAAATAATCAGGCTGTTGGCCTAGGATTTATCGCTTATGTTGGGGTTGGTTTAAATGAGCACTCAACAGTATCTCAGCGAGCATTCGAACACGCTCTTGAGTTTATTGATGAAGTAAAAGAGTGCCACAATGTAACTGGCTCGTTTGAATATTTGCTGAGAGTCGAGACGGCGGATCTTAAGTCCTATAAAGCGTTTCATGCTGATGTGCTAGGCTCAATACCACAGGTACGTACCATTACAACTCATGTGGTAATGGAATCACCTAAGGACGAACGCGCTTAATAATAGAGTTTGTACCTTTTTTGTTATTAATTTATTGCGAGCTATAAGGCCTTAGTCTAGAATCTTCGCGTTAAAATAATAATATATAAGGAAATTACGTGAAAACGTTAAAGCCTTTTTTGGCGTTTATAGCATTAGGTTTATTAGCAGGCTGTCAATCGACAACCGAAACAGGTGTATCGATGGCCCGCTTTGAGAGCCCAGAGATCAACAGTGATCCCTTTCATTTTCGTGCAACTGTCGGTACAGATACAAGCAAGATCATTGCGAAAGATACCAGCGAGAGTACATCAACGAGTACAGCGTTAACGACTTCGATGAGTATGACCTTAGGTTATTCGACGGAGCTTACCGTAGGGGTTGGTATTGGTGGCGATCATGATTATGAAAAATACGCTATTAAGCATCAGTTTTATGGCAGCCCTTTAGAATCGGCCGCCGAGAAAAACTTCTCTATGGCCGTCAGCCTAGGCTATATTCGCAGTGAAGATGCGGGGTATGGTCCACTATTAGCGGGTAATTATGATGACGATACCTATGATTGGGATTTGTCGCACGATACTTATGATATTGCACTTATTTCAGGATACCGTTTAAGCTCAAAAGCCTTGCTATACGGCAGTGTCTTTTATCAAAAAGGCTCTATTGATGTTGATTATACCCAGATGTATTACCGTACAGAGGAAGGTGATGTATTTTTATCGGGAGCATGTAGTGATACGCCAGAGCAATGCCTTGATTTTAGTGCTGATCACGACGGTCATAATGCTGGTGTCAGCATCGCACTTGAATATGCATTTACGCATTGGTTCGCTATTACAGGTGAAGCAGTTTATAAATCGATGAACTGGTTTGATCGCAGTGAAAGCGAGACTGCGGCAAATGTAAACGTTGAATTTAGGTTCTAGGTTCGGTTTTTCGAGAAAAAGGCATTAGCAAGCGCTAGTGCCTTTTTTGTTTAACGGGCAGTTAGCGCAATAATCAGCGGCTACAAGTTGATAGTGTAAGCAGCAGGTTTTACGCTTAAATGTCAGCGTATTGTTTTGATCACGAAAGCGATGTTTACCACATAGCTTTTGCCATGGTTGAAAACGTTTTGCTATAAATTCTATCGATTTCTCTGGCCAGCAAGCGATTAACGCTGCGTGGAAAGTATCACTTTGTAAACGCTTTAATAACCCTTCATTTAACCTGTATTGCAATGGCAGGTTATCATTCCAAGCATGCTGGTGATCAATTAAATGATTGGCTGCCAGTTCTATCAAATCTGCATTATTAAAAGAGTCATGTTGAACCATGATTTTTAAATTAGCCAAACCATAAATATGTGAGCCCGTTACCCGCTGCTTAATATTGACCAGATCAGGAATGCAACCAAGGTGCTCTACACTGGCTACTAATAAGTAAATAACTTGCCAGCTCAGTTGTAAGTAGAGATTGATTGCGACATATCCCTCAGTAACATTTGCCCCTCTTAACTTTATAGCGTTAGCCAAATCGGTTAGTTGCTTGCTAGTTAAACATTGACTGCTAAACCATTGTTCATCGTTTGTTGGAGTTAAGAACGTCAGCAGTGAACACTGCTGACGTAAGGCTAACTCAAGCTTATTATGCTGTTGTGTTTGCAAGTGCATATTGCGCCAATGGGTTTTGCAAATCACCTGCATACTGCAAGCTTGAAGCTGGGTCGGTTATATCAACCATTTGTTGATTATTACGCAGCTGTAAGCGGTTTAAGCATGACAATGGGAATGACTCAGCAAATAAATCATGCTCAGCAAACTTGTCTTTTAGCGCTGGGTGGCTCGCCTGATACTGAACAATTGTATCGGCGACGGCTTGCCAAAATTGTTGTTCGGTCAGTAGGCCATCAGTTACTAAAATTGCCGAAAGGTAGCGGAAGAAGCAATCGAAAATGTCAGTAAAAATAGACAACACGGCAACGCCTTCTGGAATGGTTACCTTAATCCGCTTTATTTCATCATTCAGCTCGATGTTACTATTTAATAAGGCAATTTCTTCACCAATGTCTTTAATGAATACGCCTACCGGAACATGATTGTTAAATCGAACGATGAGGTTTTCACCATGTGGCATAAAGACTAAATCATACTGGTAAAAACAATGTAGCAATGGTGTCATATAAGCCTGTAAGTAGTGGGCTAGCCACTTATCAGCACTTAGCCCCGATTTGGCAATTTTAGCACTTACAAATGAACGGCCTTCGCTATCGATATGAAGCAGACTTGCCATAGTGGCAAGGCTTTCATTCTCGTCCATGTATTGAGCGGGATTTTCACGCCAAAGAGCCGCCATCATTTTCTTATAAGGGTTATCGCCAAGCGCAGGATGAGTGTAATATTGCTCATCAAAGCCAAGGGTTGCGACTTCTCTTAAAGGTTGAAACTTCAGTGATTTTAAATAGCTATCTTGGTTTACTAAGTCGAACAACCATTGATTTATTGCCGGAGTTACTTTCATATAGGCGCTCGATAAGCCCCGCATAAAGCCCATATTTAAAATTGATAGAGCGGTTTTAACATAGCATTTGTGTGGTTTGCTGATGTTATACAGGGTACGAATTGATTGCTGCGGTAAATAACTATCGTGCGAGTAGCCTAAACACACAATATGTTTTTGCGAGATGTGATAGCTATAAACATGGACTAATTTGTTAAACCACTGCCATGGGTGCATAGGAAATAACAGATAGTCACTTGGCTTTAAACCTTGCTCAGTCAGTGCTTTTTCAAAGCGTAAACGCTCAGCTACATCAAGCTCATCGGCAATCAAGTTCTCGTATTTATAATCATGGGTACTTTTATAAGTGGTATGCTGTTTGTGACACGCAAGCCATATAATTTGAAATGGGTTTGCGGCTTCCGGCGTATATTGGTGAAAATCTTGTGAGTTAAAACCAATGCGGCCATTGTTGGCTATAAAGCTTGGGTGACCCATGGTCATTTGGGTTTCGATCACTTGAAAATCTGCGTCTGCTAATTGCTGAGCGCTATAGCGATTATTTTTAAATTTAAATGCAAAGCCACTGAGTGTACTCGCGAGTTCTTCGAGATAGGTGCCAAGCATTGATTTGTCTATGTTTAACTTGTCATTACACTCAAGTACAAACGCGATAGCGTCTAATGGTTGGCTGTTGTTAAGCGCCATTTTAGTAATGCTATTTGGCTCAACTTGCAGGTGATTAAGCAACATAGGCTCACCTTTAAACTGATAGCTTTGTCCACCCATGGTATGCAACACATAATGGTTAGGTTTTTCACTGTCGTAGCTAAATAGTCGTTCGTGATAAAACTCACTGAGCATTTTGGCAATGAGCAAACGATTTGCGTATTGCCACGCTTGTTGGTCTAGATGTGAGGTACTGCAAGATGGCGTTGCTTGTTGCACTGCGGGACCTTGCTGTGAAGTGTCGAATCGAGACGAAAGATGCTGTAAGTAATTAAAATGATCTTTTTCTAAACTACCTAGTAATGCAGTTTTCTCACCTAATTTAATAACTTTATGATGGCTGAAACCTGCCTTTAAGTTAAGGCGATGAATTTTATGATTGGCTACATCTGGCTCCACAATCACTCGCTCACATGAGAGGGTATTAAACATAAACTCTAATACCGACTGCATAACAGCAAGGCTAAACCCTGCAACAGAGAACTGCTTTGGAGCGAGTAAAATATGCATGCCCAAATCGCCGTTTTTAAGCGCTAGGTGGTTCTCAAGTTTTAGTATGTGTGGTTTGTAAATTTCAATTAAAGCAATGGGTGTTTGGTTTATTTCAAGCAAATAGGCTTGTTGAGCCTCATCTTTATTGAGTGTTGTATAAAATTCTAAAATTTCTTCGGGTGAATGTTCCATTGCTCCCCAAAACTGAGCTTGGGGGTGTTTTAGCCAAGGGGTAATAGTCGTTAGATCGTGTTCAGGGTTTAATGTTCTGATTTTTACATCACCAAGCAAAGCGTGCTTGATAGGAGTTTCAGTGATGTTTTTCATAATCGTGTTCTCTTAAAGATTAATAACTGTGAATAGGGTCTGTTGAGGTATGTTTGTTGCGTAAAAAAAGCAGATAAAACAAACATAAAGTGATGGCAAAGCCGACAGAACCCGTCAGTAATGGGGTGTTAAGTTCAAAGCGAGATACTAAATCTCCCGCTAAAAATGAGGCGCAGATGACACCGATATTTTGCATAAAATGAAGCTTGGCAAAGTCGCTTGAGTAAAAACGTGGTTCGCTCATTGCAAACAACATGACTTGTAGACGCACGGTTAGTAAAAATAGCCCAATAGCAAATACAACACGGCCGAACACAAGCCATTGCCAGTGTGAACTAAGTTGTATAAATAGGCCGATACTGCTCAACACAAGTGCATAAGCGATTGTTTTACTGTGCTTATTGGTTGCGACTTTGTTTTTGGTTGTAATCAAAATGATAAGTGCAACCCAAGCTGGGATAGCAAACACAGCGCCAGCTAAAAGTGCATTGCTGAAATTGCTTACTTGTTGCCAAAGTAGCGTAAAGTATGGCGTTGCTAAGAACATGCTGAAGTACACGCCCATAGATATAACCCCTAAGCGAATAATGTAGCCAGGGAAACGCTGTCGTTTTACTGATGATGCGGTTAATTCCCGTGGCTTGTAGCTTACTTTTAATAAGTAAATTAAATACAAGCAGAGCATAACCTGTAAGCAGTCACCTGCAGCCATCACTAAATATAAAAAGCGCGGCTCAATACTTTGGATGATCAAGCCACCTAATAAAGCACCGCCAATACCACCAAAGTGTAAAAGCACGCTAAATAAAGCAACGACACCGAGGTGCTGTTGTTTTTCTTCGATACTTAGAACAAAGGGATAAATAAGCAGGTAACTTGCTTTAAATACCAGCATGAGCTGTGATAACAGCCAAAAGCTCCACACGTTTTCGCTGTAAAAGCACGCAACACCCAATAGCCCTGCAATTATTTGGGTGATCACCCATAAATACAGTTCGTGCACGTGCTGCGCTATTTTCGCCCATACAGGGAAAGCACACATCACAGTGATGCAGCAAACAGCGATATAGGCACCAATGTGATTACTTGATTGCAAGCCAAATTGGGCACTAAAAAACTGCGGGTAAAAGGGCAAAATCATGGTGTCGCAAACAACAGATATAATCGTCAGCAGCACCAAGCTTGACTTTAATGCGGGTTGTTTCATGCTATTTGCTTCTGTTTTTCGTTGACAACATCGGGTAAACCAAACTCTTGAAAGGCAATTTGTGTTTCAACAGGGTAGGGGGCATAACCTAAGATTGAGCGCAGAATATGGCTGTTTCTGTAGCAGGCCATGCCTAGATCTGGCGTTACAAAACCATGACTGTGCAGCTCAGCATTTTGTACAAACAACCTTTGTAGCTTGTCGATACTGTAATTTCGCTCAACAGCAAAGCACCCGTTATCTAGCCAATTTATTTCGCTCATTAAGCCACTTAGAAAATCGGGTAGCTGATAACTAAAGCCCGTAGCCATGATGACGTGATTACTATGTAAGCTAAACTCAGCCTGCTGTTCACTGTGTTTAAAAACTAACTTACTGCCTTGTTTTTTAATGAGCTCGCTGTTGGTCAATAACCTTGCTCGGTTTACCCCTTGAATATCAAGTTGGTAGAGCTGATCATAAATCTGATTAATTAACTCTGAGTTGATGCCTTTGTATAAATTACGTTGCTTGGCTAGTAACTCCTGTTTGGTTGTCTGTTCTAGGTTATAAAAGTAATCAACATACTCAGGAGAGGTCATTTCTAGCGTGAGTTTCGTGTACTCAAGAGGAAAGAAACGCGGCGCTCGCGTTACCCAATTGAGTTGGTAGTGATGCTGTTTAATGTCACACAACAAATCATAAAATACTTCAGCAGCACTTTGACCTGAGCCAATCACAGTGATGCTCTTGCTATTTACTAATTCATCCCGCTTATACAGATATTCTGTGGCATGGCAGAGCTGTGTATCTTCAGCCTGAACAGCGGGTGGGTAATAAGGTGAGGGACCTGTGCCCAGTACCAAGTGACGACAATAAAGCGTTTTTGTTTGCTTTGCAGATTCAACAGTGAGTACATAGAGCTGCTTTGTTTGATCAAACTGGCTATGAATGACTTTATGACCAAATTGTATGTTACTTAATTGGCTTGCTGCCCATTGGCAATACTGGTTGTATTGCTCACGCAGTAAAAAGAAGCTTTCTCGAATATAAAACTGATACAGCTTACCTTGTTGTTTCGCATAGTTTAAAAAGCTGTATGGATTGGTTGGATCTGCCAATGTAACTAAATCCGACATAAACGGTGTTTGTAACGTAACACCATCGAGCATAAGCCCAGGATGCCAATTAAATTCATCACGTTGCTCTAAAAATAGCGAATCAAGTGTTTCAATTGGTTCAGCTAAACATGCCAAACTGAGGTTGAACGGACCAAGACCCACAGCAATTAAATCGTACACTTTATACATAGCTAGTTTCCTCAACTTTTAGGCGTGCCTTGATGCTGTAGGCGCAGGCTTTAATATCAGCTGCAATGCTTTTAATGTCTTCAATTTGTGTGTTTGGATTAAGTAACGTGAACTTTAAGTAGTTGATACCTCTAAATTTGGTGCGAGCAATAGCACACTCACCTTGTTTGAATAGCTCATCTTTAATTTGATAATTAAGCAGGTTTAATTGCTCATCACTGAGGCTTTTATCGTTAAAGCGAAACACTAAGGTGCTGAGTTCAGGTTGGTGAATTAGCTCAAATTCAGGGTCTTGTTTGAGCGCCACATAACTACTACGGGCTAATGCCATAACAGAAGAAAACACTTTGCCAATCTGTTCGTGGCCCATAATGCGTAAAGTTAGCCAAAGTTTTAAGGCATCAAAACGGCGAGTCGTTTGAATGCTTTTATCAACAAGGTTTGGCGCTGCTTGTGGGTTGTCGTTAAATGGATTTAAATAATCAGCATGATGAGTTAAATGTTTAAATTGTTTTTTATTAGCAACAATAAATGCACTGCTACTGACAGGTTGTAAGAATGATTTGTGGTAATCTAACGTCACCGAGTCAGCCTGTTCAATGCCATTGAGCAAGTGACGGTGATTGTCTGCAGCAAGTAGTCCACAGCCATAAGCTGCATCGACATGAAGCCATAAATTATCAGCTTTGCACCGCGCTTTTAGCTTATCTATAGGGTCTATTGAACCAAAGTCAGTTGTGCCTGCAGTAGCAACAAGCGCTATAGGAATATTGCCTTGTGCTTTACACTCATTAATAGCTGTATCAAGTGCGGTTAGGTCCATTTTAAATTCTTTATCAACTGTAACCGGAACAACCGCGTTGTAGCCAAGGCCCAGTAAAGCGGCTGACTTTTGAATACTAAAATGGCTGATTTCAGAACAAAAAATACGGTAGCGATGGGCATCAGGACTTAAACCAAAATCGCGAATAAGGTGTCCAGACAAGCGCTCTGCAGCATGGTCTCTAGCAAGTAACAGCGCCATTAAATTAGATTGACTGCCGCCACTTGTGAATATGCCATCGGCAGTAGCACTTAAGCCAATGCGTTCGATACTCCAGTCAATTAACTTTTGCTCAATGAGCGTCCCGCCAGCACTTTGGTCCCAAGTGTCTAACGAAGAATTTATAGCAGTTAATAACTGTTCGGCTATTACCGCAGGGTAAGCAACGGGGCAGTTTAGGTGGGCAACATATTTTGGATGATGAAAGTAGACTGCATGATCTAAATATAGAGATTTTACTTCGCCTAGCGCTTGCTCAACGTTATTGAGAGGTTGATTTAGTTCAATACTGGCAATTTGTTTACTCAGCTCCTTATGACAGACACCAGAATGAACTTGTTTTGCTGAACGCAGTGCTTGATGGATAAGCGACAGTGTTTGCATTGAAGCCATCTCATATTTGAGCAAATTATTTTCGTTAAAAATAAATGCTTGGGGTTGTTCATCAACATTTATTGATGAATGAGTATTAAGCACGGGGGCTAATTGATTCACGACTCAATTCCTTCTCAGTTAATTTGAATCGGGATCGTAATGATAGTGATTCTCAATATCAATAATAATAAATCATTAATTTACTTTACAATTTAATTACCTTTTGTAGGTTGAAGGTGTTTTGTTTTTAATTTTATCTAGTAATAAATAATTGTAATCAGATCAAAGGTTATAACTAAATTAATCCCTTTTTTAGGTTCTAATTGGCAGCGTTGTTTTACTTTTTCGATGAAAATGAGCACAAATAAAAGCAATAAAGCCATCATTTAAGAAAACTTTAATAGGTAGGTGAGAGGTTTTAATCGCTAAGTAAACACATTTTGAGTTGCTATAAAATGCGTAAGCATAGGGAGGATTCTACGAATAGTTATTTTAAAAAAGCTGGGTTACAAAGTGGGTGAGGATTAAATTAAATGAAAATAATCTTGCCATTGCTCTTTACGAGAATGGCAACAGGAACTTTAGCTTATAAAAACACATAAGCAGCAGGGAGTAGCATACCGCTAATGACTAATACAGAGCGGCTGCCCCATGGGCTATTTTTACCCTTGATCATAAACAAGCCGCTGATTGCTAAAAACAGCAGCAGCCCAGCAAAAATATCAGAAAAAATCACCCAAGAAGCGTTTGTCTCGTTCAAGTGTAAACGGTTAAATGCTTGAAATACATGACGAGGCTCAATGGCTTCATAGTTTATGATATCTTTATTGAGTTTAAGGCTGAGGTTGTTACCGTTTTTTAAAAACACCTTAAACTCTTGCGGCGACACCCAATAAGAAGCCTTTACCGGCTCGCTTACATCAGCATGAGAGATAATTTGCTCAATCAGCAACTCGTCATTATCTAATTGCCAAGTTTCATCGCTCACACTGATTTGCTGGTGGCTTACTTTGTAGTTTGGGTTCCAATCATCTTTGTGGTTCACTGCAATGCCAGAAACCGCAAAGATAATTACTAAACCAACACAAAAGTAACCAATATCGCGGTGTAAGTTTCTGTTTAACTTAAACCAGTTGATACTTGATTTATTACTCAATGATTTCAACTCCGCTCGGTACGAGCTGATAAATAGCCATTGCTTCAGTCACTGAGTTTGCATCAAAACTTTCGCCGGCTTGCTGCGCTTTGTGAGCAAGTAGCGCTTTAGTGCGGCCAAGGCTAAGCTGAATTTTATCGAGCTTACCAGTTACGATAGCTTTACTTCCTTTAGCCGTCATCGGGAATACCATGTCGCCATCTTCAACTTTGATACGTAAGTTTTCAAAGCGCTTGTCGATGCAAGCGTCATCCAGCAACCACGTTTTTCGCAAACCCCAGTGATAGTCCCTTCTACGGTAATTGGACTTGCAAGGTAATCGTCTGGTGAGGCCATAACCGTCGAAATTTTAATGAGTTTGTCACTGTCGACTGGATTGCCAAATTGTAAGCTAAAGGCGTGTTGGCTAAAGCTTAAAAGTGCCAATGAGAATGCAATAAATGTTTTTGATTTTAGGAACATAGCGGTTGCTTCTTGAAATAAAATTAAGCCTTAGTTTAAGCGATTTACTTGTATGATAAAAGCTTAATGAGATTAAAAATGATTTGCAATCATATCAAACCTAGATCAATTGCTTTTAATGCTGCACGGGTTCTATCACGTACATCTAGCTTTCTGAGAATAAAAGACACTTGATTACGGATAGTCCCTTCAGACTTATAAAGTGCCTCGGCGATTTCACTATTTGAATAGCCTGCAGCGATTAAATTGAGCACTCTAAGCTCGCTTTTACTTAATTTATCAGGAGTTGCTAAAGAAGTATCGGTTGTTTTAGTGGGCTTATTCAAAATTCGCTCGGTGATCGCAGGAGCTAGCGCTGAGCCACCTTTAGCAAGTGTTTCGATGGCGCTGACCAAGCGCTCTAAATTAATATCTTTTAACGCATAACCTTTAGCACCATAGCGAATACATTCTAGCACTTGTTCACTATCATCAAAGGTCGTGAGTACCAGTACTGGTTGCCTCAGCTGTTGTGCTTGCATACTTTTCAGTACGCCAATACCGTCTAGAATAGGCATGCGAATATCAAGGAGTACAACATCAATAGAATGTTGCTTGAGCATCTCAAGAGCTGTTTGGCCATTGTCAGCCTCAGCCACGACTTGAATATTTGCTTTAAGGGCGAGTAAGCTTTTTAAGCCTTCTCTTAATAATGTTTGGTCATCAACGAGTAATACCCTAATCATTTTTTACGCCAAAGTATGTGGATTAAGTTTATGAGGTAGCGTTGCAGCAATCGCAAACCCATTATTATTTTGTTCAAACTCGATTGCCCCTCGCACTAAAGCTAAGCGCTCTTGCATGCCTGTTAAGCCATTGCCTAAGTTCAGCTTGGGCATTTCGCCGCCGTTATCATAAATAGTGAGATGCACTGAATCAGCTTGGAGGTCTAAGCTTACCGACAGCTCGGTCGCATCACTGTGTTTAATACAATTCGTAATCGCTTCTTGCACAGTATGAAATAACGTTTGTGCCAATAACGTATCACTTATTTTTATATTTTCATCGTAATTGAGTGTGACATTTAAGCCTGTAACATGGTTGCACAATGAATTCAGCGATGCATGTAAATCAATGGTTTGGTTTTCTCGCATTGACGAGACAGAGTCACGCACATCATTTAATAACAAGCGGGTAATTTGCTGTGCTTTAGTTATGTGTTTTGGTGCTTCATGGTTAGCACAATGATTGGCGACTTCTAGGTGAATACTGAGTCCCGTAAGGTGGTGGCCAAGGGTATCATGTAAATCTCTGGCAATACGAATACGCTCATCGCGAGTTGCGGTGTCGTTTAAAAGCGCTTGAGTTGCTTTTAATTCACGTAATAAATGGGCTGCTTGTTCTTTGGCTTTACGCTCAGAAATAAGCCGAGTAGCAAAGCGATAGGCAAAGCTATTGTATAAAGTGAAAGCCAACCCGTTGAGCAATACAAATTGCTTATCAAAGCCATAGTGAAGCGTCAGCGCCATCAAAAAGGGCAGGCAAATGAGTAAATAGAGGCTGGCTTTGTTTGGCTCGTAATCGCTCAATTTAACTAAGAAGATGATCAATAGAATTGCAACAAAGCCAATATTAAATAGCCACATCAATAGCACAACATTAGCGATAGTGAAGTTCAAAATACGGGTTTGATAGTGCTTAAATCGTGATCTGAAAAACTCAAAATAAATTAAAAAAGCAAAAAAGCTTATAAATAACACACTGATCAAAAAAGTATTTATTGTACTAAAACTTAGCTGCGCCGATTCTGCTCTTTGCGACCAAGCGTGCAGAGTATAAATAAACACAAACCCCCAGGTGATTGCTGAGAGTATGAAATCGCTTCGATGTATCAACGTTTGCAAGAGTTTGTTCATACGCTAAGTTTAATCCGCAATTATTCGTTTATGTATATGACAAATGTCACGATTAAATATGTGACATTTGCAGCAAGTCAGCCCTAATGGTGAGGCGTTAAACTACATTAAAACACCAATATAGGGACATTATCATGACCAAACATGAATTTCTGCGAAATAGTCTTTTTTCTTATCTGTTGATCACAGCTTATTTTTTAGCTGCATTATTTGTTGATGATGCCAAGGCCGATGAGCAATCACAGCAATGGCAAATGGAGGTCGGTGCTGCACAATTGGCCATTGATACAGCATGGCGAGATTACGATATTCAAACCATGGTCTTGCCATACTTCAACGCCCGAAAAGGCAACTGGCGCATTGGGCCTAAATATGGCTTAGTGCAATATGCCTTTTTACAAGGCGCTGAATTTGAAGCGTCAATGGGGCTTAGTTTCCGAGATGAAACCTACGATAGCAGTTTAATCTTTAGTGATGAGTTGTCGGATGATGAGGTTTTCACTGACTATAAAGACGGTAAAGGTGAGCTAACCTTCAAAACTCAGCTGCAATATAAACAGCTTTTTGTTCGTTTAGCGCAAGATATTTCGAATCACTCCGATGGACTTACGTTTCTTGCCCGCTATAACCTACCGATTTATGGCCAAGGATTAGGGTTACAGCTAAGTGCTGATCTCGGTTTTTATTGGCAAGATAAAAAATACACTCAATACCTGTATGGCATAGCTAATGGCAATATCGCCCCTGAGTTTGGCAGATATGAATATCAGCCAAGTGCAGCCCTTAACCCATTCACCTCGCTAAACCTGACTTATGTTTTTAATAAGCAGTGGTCTGTTTTTACGAGTTTGCGGTATGAGCAACTTGACTCAACTATCAAAAAAAGCCCGCTAGTGGGAGAAACTGCCAAGCAGCAATTCACTGCAACTATAAATTATCGTTTTTAGAAAAAGGGATGAGCAATGAATTATCTACTGAGATTATGCATTTTACTCTTACTTACTGGTTGTAATAGCGCTGAAGAGGAAGTGTTTGACGAAGACGATTTATACCAAGGTGTCTATGAAAATGACTATTATGTTTATAACTTTAGCGAGTACCCGGTTGATTTTTATATGATGAACCTACGAAATAACACACCAACAAGCGCAATTTATAAGGAGCAGAACTTCCAACAATCAATCGATGGCTACGGTGGTTTTGAAAAGCTTAACTTTAAGCGGTCTGTGGTCGGAAAGGTTGGCTTTGCAGCTTTTTATGATGCTGAAATAAAAGCTCATCTACAAAAGTGGGTTGTTAGTGATATAGCTAATTATGTGATCATTTATATGGATGGCGAAACGCTGAAACTGGCTTTTTTAGCACGCACTGAGGCTGTAGATAGTGGTGATTACCCTGTGGTTAGGCTGGTTAGTTTTATCGGCAATACGAACTACAGCTATAAACTTGCTAATAGTGAATTAACTGAAGCAACAGCAACAGCTTATATACCGCTAACTCATTGCGCTAGTGACTTACAAATTGCCGGTTTTGAATTTGATTTTTGTAACTTAGAGCAGCGTGGTTACTTAATTGTGCTGCTACCTAATGAGCAACTAGCAATCATCAAAGAGTAGTGCTTTATGACAATTTCGTGAATATTGTGATAATGTAACTTTTTATCGTTTCATTGCTTTATAATGCCTTTTTTATTTGTATGATAAAGCTGGTTTTTAGCTTGGAGTTAGCATGGTTTCACGTCGAGAATTTTTAGTAGGGGCGGGCACATTGGCCTTTTTAGGATTATCAAAAAGTGCCATAGGTAAAGTGTCGTTAGGTGATTTAAAAACAACGGCTGTGGGCTTTGGCCCATTAATTCCCGATCCAGATAAATTGCTCGACTTACCTGAGGGCTTTAGTTATCAAGTAGTTTCAAGCTTAGGTGAGAAAATGTCTGATGGGTTTACGGTACCCGATAAAGCCGATGGCATGGGCTGTCTAGCGCTTGGTAATGACCGTGTTGCATTAGTGCGAAACCATGAGCTTAAACCAAAAGACTTAGCGAAAGCTGAAGCAAGTATTGCCAATCATAAAACGCCGCTGGCTTTTGATACTAACAGTGACGGTGTGGCGTTACCGGGTGGCACAAGTCATATCATTTATAACCTAAAAACCCATCAAAAAGAGCAAGAATACTTGTCATTGGTCGGCACTATTCGTAACTGTTCTGGCGGTATCACGCCTTGGGGCACCTGGCTTACGTGCGAAGAAACCACAGATACCAAAGCTGATGGATTTAACCAAGATCATGGTTATATTTTTGAAGTACCCGCAAATAGCAAAGGCTTAATTAAACCTGAGCCATTAAAAGCCATGGGTCGATTTAATCACGAAGCGGCTGCTGTTGATCCGCGCACAGGCATTGTTTATTTAACAGAAGACAAAGGTGATAGCGTCTTTTATCGCTTTATTCCAAATGAATATGGCAAGCTGCATAAAGGCGGGCAATTACAAGCTATGGTGGTAAAAGGTAAGCCACAATTCGATAGCCGTAACTGGAATAATAAAGCCATGGGGCTACATCAAGAGCTTGAGGTTGAGTGGGTCAATCTAGATAACCCTGAAAGCCCGAAAGACGACCTACGCCTACGTGGCTACAAACAAGGCGCAGCATTGTTTGCTCGCGGTGAAGGTATTCACTGGGGTGATAAAGAGCTTTATTTCTGCTGTACCAATGGTGGTAAAAAACAACTTGGTCAGGTTATGAAATATCAGCCATCAGAATTTGAGGGCACAGATAAAGAAGCACAGCAACCTGGTAAAATCTCGTTGTTTGTAGAAAGTACCAGCAAAACCTTTTACAACTTTGGCGATAACCTGACTGTGTCACCTAATGGTCATTTAATTGTTTGTGAAGACCAATACACCGATGTGGTTGATAATCATCTTCGCGGTGTGACACCCCAAGGCCAAGTTTATAATTTTGCCCGCTTAGTGGCGCAAACCGAGCTGGCAGGTGCCTGTTTTTCACCAGATGGTAGCACTTTGTTTGTGAACGTTTACTCACCGTCAAAAACACTTGCTATAATAGGCCCATGGCATCAGTTTAGTGTTTAACAAATAAAAGAGCTTTACTCTAATTCATCAATTATTAGTAACGGAAAGTTCTTTGCTGAGCGGGGCTGCCAATCTGCAAACTCAATATTACTCACATTCAGTGTATTGAGTGCTTGTTTTGAGTAGCTCCAGCCTCTGGCTTTTTGTGCCACAGCTGCACGCTTTAGCTCTTCAGATAAACCAATGGTTAGCAAGTCATGCTTAACACCGCGTTTTGCATAAAAGGCTTTTTCACGTGCCACGGCTTTTGCGATTATTTCGTCGTATTGAGTGCGTAAAGCCTGCCACTTGGTTGTTTTTTCTGGCTCTTTTAAATGGCTTACCATGGCATCAATATCGCTATCTCGCCAGCGAGCTGAAGCGGCATCGCCGTGCCAACCGACAATGGCGTTATTAGCTATGGTAGTAGGGTTTCCTGCAAGCAATACATAATTAGCACACGACGAAAAGCAAAATTGTTTTACATGAACTTTTAAATTATGCGCCAAAATCAATTCTGCGAGATCCATACCCAAATCAACGTTTCCGCCACCACTGGTGATTTGTATGCTGTTTATGTTTGGTTGCTCAGCCAAAAGCTGTGCAACATGTTGATTGTTTTTGGCACTAATTTCGCCCTGATAAATAATGCGCTGCTCGCTTAGTGACACACCGGCAAAGCTTAACCAAGGGATAATTAAAAACAGACTAAAAAATACACGCAACATAAAACGCTAACCTTATAAATTGTATGATAATTCTATCACGCTTTTAGGGTTTTTTAGCGGCTTTTTTGGCGCTGACTTTAGCGGCGTGTTTGGCAATCCACTTAGTCATTTTTTTCATTAAGGCGGGTGGAAAATCATGGCCCATTCCGGGCACAACTTTTAGCTTACTACGCTTTATTAACAGTGCGGTGTTGATACCCGCAGACAGTGGCATAACAGGATCAGCACTGCCGTGGATCACTAATGTAGGGGCTTTAATCTTTTTTAGTAATTGCTCGCGATAAGGCGTTGCGGCAATGGCTGCAAGCTGACGTTTAAAGCCTGTTTGATTCGTGTGAGCCCGCTCAATATAGCGTTCTGCGTTGGCGTATAAAGCGTGTTCATCTTGTGGGTAGGCTGGGCTGCCAATGAGTTGGTTGAGCCTAACATTGTAATCAATAGCGGCTTCTTTATTACTGCTTCGGGGGCGTATTTTAGCGAGCTTTACTAATAGGTTTATGTTTGAACCCGAAAACGATAACGGCGAGCTACTCGACATAATTGAAGTTAAGCTCAGTACACGTTTTTTATACTTTGCCGCGGCAATTTGCGCAATCATGCCACCCATCGACGCCCCCACTAAGTGCGCTTTTTTGATATCCAGTGCATCCATTAATTCTTTTACATCGCGAGCCATGTCATCGAGCGAATAGGGCAGTTTTGCACGAATGGGTAATCGGCGGCTAAGCCAATGCTTTACAAGACTCGGCTTGCCTAACTCATCTAACGATGAGGATAACCCTGCATCACGATTATCAAAACGAATAACCCGAAAGCCTTTTTCGACCAAGCCAAAATAAAGTGACTCTGGCCAAACGGTAAATTGAGCACCTAAGCCAATAATTAAGATGATCACAGGTGCGTTTTCATCGCCTTCATCTTGATAACTAATACTGATACCACTGGCTGTAAGGATATGTTCCATAGACTGACAAATAAGCTTACGCAGGTATCATCAGCTTAGTGTGTGAAGTTGGCAGTTTAGTGACAGCAAGAAAAATAGACAGCACATGACTGCATGCTGTCTATTTTCAGGGAGTTTTCTTAGAAGTAAGCGGTAACGCCAATCCAGAAGTTACGGCCTTTATCTTTAACGTTGTAGTCGTCTGTGAATGTGACTTCACTAATTACACCGCGACCTGTTAGGTACTCATACTCACCATCGCCATTTAGGTCGGTATAGCTTGTGCTATAAGAGGTGAAATCTTCGTCTAATAGGTTGTTTACGCGGGCATTGATTTGCACGTACTCATTTACATAAAACTGCGCACCTAAATTAAGTAGGTTGTAGTTTTTGTAATACAGCGCTTTGTCGTGCACGTTATCCCAACCGCGATAACGGTCTGAACGATATACACCTTGTAGGTATAGGTTCATAAAGTCAGTCGCTTCCCAGTTTAGGGTAAGGTTTGCCATGTGCTCTGCGGAGTTCGTTAGTGGCTGACCTTGTTCAGGGCCGCTCTTTTGTTCGCTATCAGTCCAGGTATAGTTACCGTTAACAGACACTGTTTTGCTGATAGTATATTGGCCTGCAATTTCAACACCTTGTAGGTCTACTTCGTCGATATTGATTTTTTGGCTATAGCTATCGTAGCCAAGTTGATCGTACTGACCTAAGTTCACACAAGGGCGTACATCGTTAGTTTGCTCACAGCTTAAAATAGTGTCGCCGCTGGCAATTTTGTCTTCAAACTTGGTGTTGTAGTAAGTCACATTGATGTTGTGATCGCCATCAAGCGAAGTCCAGTAAAGGGCGATTTCAGAGTTCACACTGGTTTCTGGTTGTAAGTCTGGGTTACCCGCAAACGGGCTTGTGCCTTGACCGCCAAATCCGGTAATACCGTCATAAAGATCAGTGGTTTGTGGTGTTTTATAACCCGTACTTACACCCCCTTTTAGCGTCCAAGTGTCAGAGAGGTTATAGACACCGTAAACGCGCGGAGATACTTGGCTGCCAAATACATCATGGTCATCGTAACGAGCGCCTAATGTGAAGGTAAAGTTATCAGTTGCCATCCAGTTATCTTCGGCAAAGATTGAGTACATGTTTTGCTCTTGTACTTTGCCAGCTTGGTCACTTTCAAGGCCAAATACACCGTCTTTTAACTCGCCATCAATTAACTGTGCGCCAATTGCTAAATTATGGCTACCAAAGCTACCTGTGATAGGAATATCAAAACGTAAGTCATAGGTATATTGACTGCTTTCAAGTGGGCGAGCAGGGCGCGGTAGGAATGTTTCTTCAGCTAAATCTTTACGTGCTTGTTCGCCCATACCTTCGTATTCGCCAGTACCATCGTACATAGCTTGCAGCTCTAGGCGCTCGCTGACACTCAGTGGTAAAGTACGGCCATTATTTTGCGTATCAACATAAGAAACAGAAGCCTTCAGCGTTGCCCAATCAAGCTCGCCATCGTAGCTGATTGACCACCACTCACGGTCAAACTCTTGGTCTGCTGCATAACCTGCGCGCGGGTTTACTTGGCCGCGGCGGTCTTGCCAAATTGATTCAATATTATCTTTAGTGCCAAGCGGGTAAGTAATTGTGCCTGATTCGATGTCGTAGCTTGGCGTGTTGTCGTACACTTGGCTTGAATTATCATAATCAAAACGTAAATGATGAGACTCAAACGGGGTATAAGTTAGAGTAAAACCATACTGCTCGTTTGTGTTATCAACGGTACGACCGCCACTACCAAAACCTAATGAACGAGTATGAACAACACCATTTGGATCGGTTGCTGGTTCAAATGTTGGCGAAGATGCTTGTTGCTCGTAAACACTGCCGCGCACACCTAAGCTTAATACGTCTTTAATAAGTGGACCCATCACACTAAAGTCAGTGGTAATGTCATCGCCAAAATCATCGTTTTGCTGTAATGAACGGCTAAAAGACACTGCACCGCTCCAACTATCAGTGTGCTTTTTAGTGATGATATTAATTACACCACCCAATGCATCTGCACCATAAAGCGTTGATGCAGGGCCGCGAATTACTTCAACACGTTCAATGGCATCAACCGGTGGTACGTGGTTAAACGCGTTGCCACCAAAATTGTTTGGGTATATGTCGCCATGGTTATTTTGGCGTTTACCATCAATAAGTAACAGGGTGTATTCACCTGTTAAACCACGCATACTCACACTGCCTTGGCCCGTTTTATCTCGGGTTGTGCCAATGTCGATACCTTCTAAATACTGCACAGCATCAAGTACTGAGGTGAAGGCATGAGACTTAATATCTTCATTAGTGATAATTGAAATACTTGCAGGTGCTTCGGTAACTTTTTGCTCAAAACCTGTTGCAGTGATAACTAAGCGTTCCATATCTTGTTTTGGCTTAGCGTCATCAGCAAAGGCTGAAAAATGTGTTGCTATGGCAAGTGCCAGTAAGCTTGGTTTTATTGATTTCATTGTAGGTTTCCAGTTCTTTTTGTAGGTTATCCCTTTGAGGGACGTCGCGTATACTACAGAAATGAAAAATACGATCAATAACTATTATTATTTAGATTAATCTTTTTCAAGTTGGCTTAACATTATTCACAATTAAGTTGCGTTTGTTTTTTAGCTAATTAATACCAACCCGCTTAATTAAGTAGTCTATTTTGAGGCAATAAAACCTCGTTGATAGCAAGGCAAAAATTTCGTTATTTAGTTGTTCTAAATGAGAAATTTTTAACGCAGTTAGCGACAGGTTTAATCCCTCAAAATGATTAAGTATTATTGCGGGTTGGTATAACACGCTGTTACAAACAAGTTTTAGATTAAATGCCCAAGGCAGATTCAGTTCCTGTATAGTGTTTTAATCATCATCATAAAAATTAAAATAATGAATTCAGATATCTCTTTAGCGCGCTTTAAGCAGTTCCCAGTGCTTATGTGGATCTTCCTATTTGGCTCATTTATTACCCGTGGTAGCTATTACATGGTGTGGCCATTTCTTGCGGTGATCTTGTACGAAAAGTTTGCTTTATCGGCGACAGAAGTCGGTTTGGTACTTACCAGTGCCGCGGTGATTTCAGTGTTCACCAGTTTTATTGGCAGCAGCCTATCCGATAAAGTGGGCCGGCATACGCTGATGTACATTACCGGCGTGCTGTATATCATTTCTTTCTCGCTGTTAGCTGAGGTAGAAACCGTGGCCGGTTATGTGATTGTAATGACCTTATGCTCGATTGCGACTGCACTTTGGCGACCATTAACCAGTGCGGCGATTGGCGATATTATTGAGGATTCACAAACTCGTGAGCTGGCCATGCAGTCGCTGTACTTTATTGTTAATGTGGGCTGTGCGGTGGGTCCATTAGCAGGGGTATGGCTAGGTTTAACCGGTGAGCAGTCGAGCTTTTATATTACCGCAGGGGCATTTGCTATTTTATTGGTGCTGCTTGTTTGGGGCTTTAATTTTAGTGATAAAGCAGCAAAAAATACCGCAGCAATTGATGAGCCAGAAGAGAAAAAACCAGCTGTACAGGGCAAGCAAATCTTACGTATTCTATTTGCAGATAAGCTGCTGCAGTGTTTAATTTTAGCCAATATTTTGTGCATGTTTATTTATGCGCAAATGGATAGCTCACTCATACAATACCTAACTCGTGCAGAGGCGCCCGACCTACTTGCATTGATTTCTGCACTAATATTTACCAATGCGTTGGTGATCATTTCGAGTCAATTTCTGCTGTTAAAAATGATGGCACGATTTAGCCTAACGGTGCGCATTCAAATTGGCTTGGTGCTATTAATGGTGTCGCAGTTTTGGCTAGCACTTAATCCAATCGATTTATTCTGGGGCTGGATTGGTGCGATAGTGGTGATGAGTTTGGCCGAAACTATTTTGTTTCCGACGATGAACGTTCACCTTGATAGGCTCGCACCTTCTCATCTTCGTGGTGCGTACTTTGGTGCGGCTTCGTTTTATGATTTAGGGTTTGCTTTAGCACCACTCGGTGGTGGTTTAATTTTAGATTATTACAACGGCCCAACGTTATTTTTCGCAGCGGGAGGCCTTTGCCTTGTGGTGATTTATTTATACGCCATACTCGAAAAGTTACCCAGACCCGATTTTGCAAACCCGTCATAACCTTTAAAAAGCCCCTTTATGGGGCTTAAACAATTAATGACAGCGATATCAATTTACGTATTTTTTCCGAGATATTAGTTTGTAGTATCGGCTTATAATGTTAAAAAATTGTTTACCATACCGATAAGAACTCAATGAACGCACCCTACTTTTTGTGCAAACGCTCGCTATTATGCTCGGCTGTAATGCTAACACTTGCTGCTTGTGGCGGCTCAGGCTCAAATGAAACACAAACAACAACCCCTCCTGTAACCGAAACACCGCAAAACCAAGCGCCGCAAATCAGTGGTCAATCACAGACTTTACGTGTTGGTGAAACCCTGAGTTTCAGCCCTGAAGTCTCTGATCCAGATAATGACCCACTTACTTTGTCTGTAACAAACTTACCAAGTTGGCTAAGTTTTAATGAAGCCTCAGCAAGTATCAGTGGCACACCAGAGCAAGCAGGTAAGTATGCAAACATTGAGTTTACAGTCACTGATGGGCAGCTCTCTGCCCAGCTTTTGATTGATATTAATGTAGAAGCCAAACTTATTGAAAATACGCCGCCAACGCTCACGTCCACCCCATCGGATAGCAATGAAGGCCAAGCTTATACTTACCAGCTAACATTTACTGATGCACAAAATGACACTGTGGTAGTAAGTGAAGTTAGTAAACCCGATTGGCTTAGTTTTGATGCAAATAACCTCAGTTTTAGCGGCTCGCCCTTGTTTGCGAATACGGGCGAACAGCAAATTCGTTTTCGTTATTCAGATGGTGAAGTAACGCAGCAGGCAGAGCAAACATTTAACATCGCTGCCAGAGCAAACTCGGCGCCTGTGGTGTCTCCACTGAGTAGTGAAGCGCGTGCTGAGCAGTCATTGAGTGTGCAGTTAATCAGCACCGATGCAGACAACGATGAAGTGAGCTTAACCGTAACAGGTTTACCAACGTGGCTAAGTTTTGATGAGCAAACTAGCATCTTATCTGGCACCGCGAGTAATGAAGACCTTGGTGAACATAAATTCACAATCACAGCCTCTGACTCACGTGTACAAGCAAGCTTCGAGTTTGAGTTAAACATTACTCAAAGCTATGTAGCTGAGGCACTCGAAACTGGTAATGCGCTAGTTGTGCCAAACAGTGAATTGCTACTAGATGCGACACTTAATGAAATTGATAGCCATAAAGCGCGCTTTCAAAGCATTAAAAATAGCTTATTTGGGTTTGGCTCAAGCTCTGCCCTTGATGAATTAAGTTGGTATCCAACATGGGATGCAACGCTATTAACTGCTACGTATCCATTCAATGAGCCAGTACTACTTACCAACAATAGTTGGCAAGATGGTTACGAGACAAAAGTCAGAAACCTTGCCGTTGTCGGGACTAGTAATGGTGAGCAGGGCCGCTACTTGGTATTTGGTAGTAATCCTTATCGAAATACCATTAACGAGCAAATGACTCAGTTTTTGAAAAACAGCACCACCTGGTTAGCTGGTAGAGAAATAACCGCAGAGCAGCCACTCAAACTTGTATTAGCGCAACTTGATCAAAGCTATTACTTTCAAGATAGGATCAAAACGCGAGAGTGGTTTGATAGTCAATATGAAGGCATGGTGAGCTATAACGACAATACAAGTTGTGACAACGACGCTCTAGCGGCGTGTTTAACATCTGACACGGATGTACTGATTATCTCTCAGCATGAGCGTGAAGGATTAAATATTGATAATGTTGTGGCTGCAGTAAAGCAAGCGCAAGAAAACGATATAGCAGTGATCTATATTCAGCGTGATGGTAGCCAAACAGCACTAGGTAGAGCATTATTTGAATTACTCCATGTGAGCGTTGCAGGTGATAACTATTGGCACCGATTAGAACTGGCACAGTGGAACCCAATTACTATCAACGACAGCTTGCCAACTGATGCGCAAACTATTAAAGACTTACTTAGCCGCTTTAAAAGCAGCGAATTTAGTGTTGATTTAAGTGCTTGTGATAACCGTAGCTGCCCAGCTGAAAGCCAATATCAGCAACAATTTAGTGATGCGGCAACGATCATTAATTCGGTTTTTAGAGGTTTTGACCAAGCGAAAACAGATATCTTTACAGAGCAGGGCTATCGCTTTTACCAGTTACTGGCGCTGCTTGCAGATCATTATCGCCAAGTAGTGAACTTCCCGATGGATAAGCTAAGCACCGATAATACAAGCTTCTTTCGTGCCCTGTTTACTGATCATGCGGTATTAAATATACGTAAAGTCAATCCACTTCAAGTTGATATGGGTAATTTCAGCCGTAGTGATTTTAGTCATGTAACACCTAAAACCGTCACCGTGAATATGCAGAGTAAGGCGTATTTTCGCTCAACGGGTGTGTATGCCTTGCCGGGGCAAACGTTTGCTATTAAACGCACCGATAATCAAGCAGTGAATACTAAGGTGTTTGTTAATACTCTGCGTGATGGCGCAACACATTACATGAGCAGCAATGGCTATAATCGACCCGCTAAATTGCAGTCGGTTCATGTGCCTATAGAGACAAATGAAACAGTCTATTTTACGTCACCTTATGGTGGGCCAATTCAAATTGAGTTTGATAAAAATGATTTAGATGTCAGCTTTGAATTTAGCAATGTAGGTGAGCACCCTTATTGGCGTAGCAGCAGTGATGATGAGCGCTTTGCTGAGTTGCTTGAAAAAGGTGACTATGATTGGGCTGAGGTAGCAACCGGTGGCTTTGAAGTGCATTCAAAGCTCGAGAAAATGCGTATTTCAATTAACGATGGTTATTGGCCTGTAGCGTCTGACTTCGCCCATGCAGTAGAGCGTTATACTCATAACTATCCGCATGTACTTGCTGGTTTCAAAGGGCCGGGCATCGATGTGGTTAGCGAAATTCATGACTTTGCGAGTGCACGCAATATCGAAGTGCAAACAATAGATATTGTAAAACATATGAATGCAGACCAACCGACCTGTGGTTGGGGCTGTTCTGGTAATCCGTATGACGCAGGTTGGAATTTTAATCCAACTGGGCATGGCGATATCCATGAATTAGGACATGGTCTTGAAAGAGGGCGCTTCCGTATCGAAGGGTTTGGTGGCCATTCAAATACCAACTTTTACTCCTACTACAGTAAGTCGAAGTTTGAAGATGAAACGGGCTTTTCGGCATCGTGCCAAAACTTGCCATTCGAGAACTTGTTTGATCAGTTACAAGCCAGTAAACAAAGTGCAGATGCATTTGCTTATATGCAAGATTTAGCAATGTCAGAGTGGTCGCAAAGCCACGCTATTTATTTACAAATTATGATGGCCGCACAGGCACACAATAAGCTTGAAAACGGCTGGCATTTATACCCTCGCTTACACATTTTGGAGCGTGCGTTTAATCTAGCTGATAACAGCGAGACTAATTGGCAGGCACAAAAAGATGCACTTGGCTTTTCAAGCTACAGCTTGTCGGAGGCACAAAGCATAGGCAACAATGATTGGTTATTAATAGCGCTTTCAGAAGCAACCGAGCTCGATTTGAGCAACTACTTCAGCATGTGGGGCATGGCAACGTCAGACAAAGCAAAACAGCAGGTTAAAACGAAAAGCTACACGGTATTAGGTGATGTTTACTATGCCTCATCTGCCACCGGCTATTGCACCACGTTAAATCAAACAGAGGTTGCAATAGATGGGGCGCAAAGCTGGCCTGAATAATACACCGCTTTGTTAAGTTGATTGGTATTCATATTTAAAACGCCAGCGAAAGATTTCGCTGGCGTTTTTACTATTAGATTCGTGAAATTAGCTACAGCTGCTACCTTTATAACTCACACATTTATCGTTGAGGTGTAACATGGCTGTTTCTGCAATCCCAAAAGGTTTCCATGCGGTAACCCCGTATTTGATTATTGATGGCGCAACAAAAGCTATCGAATTCTATAAGCAGGCTTTTAATGCCGAGCTTATAATGCAAATGCCAATGCCTGATGGTGGGGTGGCGCACGGCGAGATAAAAATAGGCGACTCCTACATCATGCTTTCTGACACCTACCCTGAAATGGAATACAAATCTCCACAGCAGCTTGGCGGTACACCTGTCAATATGATGCTGTATGTTGAAGATGTCGATGCTGTTTTTGCCAAAGCGTTGTCGCTTGGCGCGAAAGAGCTACGCCCTGTGCACGACCAATTTTATGGTGATAGGTCGGGTACGTTAGCCGACCCTTTTGGCCATATTTGGAACATCGCGACACATAAAGAAGACCTAACTGAACAAGAATTAATCGAGCGCATGGGAGAGCTCATGAGTAAAGAGCAGGATGCTTAAAAAGTTGTTTCAACCGACATTCCTATTTGCCATGAATCAACGTCTTGGTAACTGCCCAGAGGCGTACTAAAGTCGATATGGATCACATTGTCGTTACTTGAGCGCGATGAATATAGGCGAATACCTAGACCTGCACTGGTTAGCATTGAATCTGAAATATTTGCAGTTTCAGTGCTGCCAAAAGCTTGGCCTACATCAACAAAGCCAACAAAGCCTACATCTACAAACTGATACAGATTGATGTTAGGGTACATTCTTAGTTCCGCCGTTGCTTGTACGCTTGAAGTACCATGTTGGTAACTTTCTGGGAAGCCACGCATACCTTCTTCACCCCCAACAGCCAGTGGTTTGTCAGCAAATTCATGGTTTTGCCAATGACCATTTAGATGCGCATAAAAAGCAAATGAGTCTGACCAGCGATAGTTCATTTGTGCTTTTGAATAAAGCGCTAAACGGTCATCAAGCTCAGTTCCGACATTGCCTTTGATTCCAGCGGCAAATCGATACAAGGCGTTATTGTTAAACCACGCTTTGGTAAGGTTTGTATCAAATAAAAAGCCTTGACCAAAATTTACGGTATCGATGGCAAACTTTGAATTTAGCTCCCAACCTAGGTTAACGTCTTCGTTGTGGTTTATTAGGTCAATATCGTGCAAAACGGCGTAATTGTCTTCTAGCCAATGTAATCCGACCCAAGGCGCTGCAATGGTGTAATCGTTAAGGCCTGCAAGCAAAGGCTCTGTTTCAAAAGGGCGGTAACTGACATCTTCGTAATCAATCCCAGCAAGCCAGTGAAAGGTTTGCTGACTGTCTTGCGATAAAATTCCGCCGTAAGCAAACTGGGCGATTAATTCATCAGTAAAAAACTCTGAACGTGTCATGCCATTTTGATAGATATAACTTTTTTGCTTTTGTGATTTAGCAAAGTAGCGCATAAGTGCGTCACTGCTGCGTTGATAAAAAGGCTGATGATAATCCACTAAAAACACTTGCCCGTCATCGTAATCATCAGCTTGTAAAGTGAGGGTTGCATGAGGCTGCCAAGGCACTGGCATTTGCAGCACTGAGTGGTAGCCTGAGCGTTCATGATCTGATTTATACTTTAATGATGCGCGAATACCGTAGCCTAAAAAGTTTTCTTCTTTAAAACCTAAGCTGTATTTATTATTGCCGCTACTACGGCCAAAATTAATGGTTGGCAATAAACTCCAGGTATCCCAGGTATCGATTTGCACCACGCGGGGTTCATCTTCAAGGCAATCTTTTGTATAGCTAACCTTGGCATCTCTTAAATATTTTTTGCTGCGCAGAATACGCTCCGCTTCTTGTAGCTGACGCTCACTGACTTGGTCACCCTCTTTGAAGGTAATTTGCTCACTAACAACTTTGTTTTTGGTATCTATGTGCAGCCAGTTGATAAAGCGATGTAGGGCGGTTGTTTCAGGGTCATTAGGATCGAAAATCGTATGCGTATCAATGTTGAGTTTATCAACAGTGATGTCTTTGTCTTCGCTTAACTCTGCAGTAGGTTTGCTTTTTACTTCACAAACCACATCTAAGCTTAAAGGCTCGTTTGCATAAACAGTCCCTGTAGCAGTGCATGTTATTAATAAAACGGGTGTTATTTTATTCATCATTATTATGCCTACTAAATACCAAGGAGATGCAGCGTGTTTGGCTTTATCAACCTTTAAATTCTTTACAGTTATCAGCATAAAATCGCTAACTTAAGAAAAACTTAACTAAAACTTAAACTTCATTGAAGATTGTAAGTTTATGATTAATAAACGTTATGCTAACTAACTGTGGCGAAGTTAATCGATAAATAGCTGGCTTACGTATGATTTCTTAAGGTTTCTAATTGAGTAAATAATGAAAAAGCGTGTTTTATATTGGCTGCAAAATGATTTACGCCTAGTCGACAATGAAATTCTATCTGAGTTAGCTGATTTTGATGGTGAGCTTGATTTAGTGTTTGTGATTGAGCCGCGCTGGTTTAGGCAAACTAACTATCAATCAAAACCGTATGGGACGCATAAATACCACTTTTTACGTGAAAGCCTAGCAGCATTTGCACAAGCTGTTGAGCAACTCGGGCAAACACTTCATGTAATTACAGGTGAGCCTGAGCAAGTAATCAGTCAGCGATTACAAAAGTACGATATTGAAACTTTGGTTTGTACCGAGCAAGTTGGCGTTTATGAGCAAAAACAGCTAAGTAAAATCACCGCATTATGCCCACAAGTGACGGTAAAAACGTATCAACAAGATACCTTGTTTAAAGCAACGGACTTGCCTTTTCAGCTTGATGATCTACCTAAAAACTTTACTGCCTTTCGCAAAAAGGTAGAAGCTGAGCCAACCTTTATAGCCGCGCCACAGCAAGCGGTTAGCCACTTACCTCATCCTGTACAACTATGCCCTGACAACCTTATTGCTGATGTTGCAACTCAATCGGGCGTTTTTAAAGGTGGTTTACTTGCAGCTCAGCAGCATTGTAATGCGTACTTCTCATCTCAGGCGCCAAGCAGTTATAAAGAAACACGTAATGAGTTAGACGGCTTTAGCAACAGTACTAAGTTCAGTGTATGGCTCGCAGGTGGCACAATTAGCGCAAAACAGCTATACCGAGAAGTGGAAGTGTATGAGCTACAAAACGGTGCGAATGAGTCGAGCTATTGGATAAAGTTTGAATTACTGTGGCGCGAATATTTTAAGTGGCATGCAATGCGCTCTGGCGCAACACTCTTTCAGTTTAAAGGGCAAAAGCACAGTGCACCGCTGACGACTTTTAACAGCCAGCGCTTTAATGCCTGGTGCCAAGGTCGCACGCCATTTGCTTTGGTTAATGCAATAATGCATGAGCTTAATGCGACAGGCTATATTGCTAACCGCTCTCGGCAAATTGCAGCAAGTTGTTTAGTTAACGAGCTTGAACTGGATTGGCGCTATGGCGCAGCGTATTTCGAACAGCAACTCATCGATTACGACGTGGCTGCAAACTGGGGGAATTGGCAATATATTGCGGGGGTCGGCGTTGACCCTAGAGGCGGTCGACATTTTCATATTAATAAGCAAACAGCCCTTTATGATCCTCTGGCGCGGTACATTCGAAAATGGCAAGGAGATCAAACCATCGTAAGCACAATCGACAGTGTTGATGAGGTGGATTGGCCAAAAATGTAATAGCCTGCGTTAGATCAATATTCTTCACGGATTTTTAGTGTTTTTTTATTTTGTTAACTAAAATAATGATTAAGGCTTACTTTTATTTCGGGTGAGCTAGTTAACAAGGCTAATTATGGCATTTAGTGAAGGGTATGATGCGATTAAATCGCAGCTTGGATTAGACATTGCTCAGCTAATTCTCGACAGTGGGGATGCGGGTGTCTGGCTTTGGAATGTACAAACAGGCGAAACCATTTTCAATGATAAGTGGGCCGATATTATCGGTTACACACTGCAAGAATTATTGCCAGTTTCAATAGAAACTTGGCTCAGCTTTGCTCACCCTGACGACCTATCAAAATCGGAACAGCTATTAAACGCTCACTTTAAAGGTGACTCTAAGCGTTATATTTGCGAAGCGCGAATGAAGCACAAACAAGGGCATTGGGTTAAAGTGCTCGATAAAGGCCAAGTGCAAAGTTGGGATGAAAATGGCAATCCTGAATGGATGCTAGGCGTTCATATCGATATTACTGAACAGTGGTTAAAAGAGCGAGAAATTGAGTTTTTACATGCTAAATTGCAAAAGTTTACTGATAACTTACCGGGGTTTGTTTATCAGTATGTGGTGGAAAAAGATGGCACCGCATATTTTCCTTTTGCCAGCTCCAAAGTCTTCAAGATTTATGGCTGCACAGCAGATGATATAAAAAATTCTGCAGATTTAATCATGCAAACGATTCACCCAGATGATTTAGAGCGAGTCGTTAAAAGCATTGAGAAATCGCGAGTCGAATTATCCGATTGGCATGAGGTATATAGAGTTAATCACCCAACTAAAGGTGTGATTTGGGTTGAAGGAAAATCCTCACCTATTGCCCGTGCTAATGGCAGTGTTGAGTGGAATGGTTATTCAGAAGATGTCACTGAAGAAGTTAAAAGCAACGAAAAAATACAGCTGCTTACAGCCGTTTTCTCAACAACAAGCCGCGGTATATTAATAACCACCTCTGAGCCTAAAATTGTGGATGTTAACCCTGCTTTTGAGCAAATTACAGGCTTTTGTAAGGCAGAAGTGCTTGATAAAAACCCATCTATACTTTCAGCTAAGCAGCAACCCACAGAGTTCTTTGAGTTGATGTGGGAGAGTTTAATACACAATGGGCGCTGGCAAGGTGAAATATGGAACAAGCGCAAAACCGGTGAAGTTTTTCCTGAGTTGTTAACCATAGATGCCATGTATGACGAACATGGTCAAGTGAGTCATTACATTGGTGCATTTGATGATATTTCGCAGGCAGTAGAAAAGCGCCAACTGCTTGACGAATTAGTCAATCAAGACCCTCTTACTAAGCTGTTAAATCGGCGAGGTTTAGATATTCAGTTACATTCATTTTCTCATCATGCGGCGAATGAAGGTAACCAGTTCTCGTTGATTTATGTCGACCTTGATAACTTTAAACTGGTGAACGATACCTTTGGTCACGAGCAGGGCGATAATCTACTTCTTGAAATCAGTGAGCAGCTTTCACTTCAGCTGCGTGATAAAGACATATTAGCGCGCATTGGTGGCGATGAGTTTGTGATTGTGTTGCCAACGTTAGCAAAACTCTCTGTTTGCCAAGACATTGCTGGACGCTGCCAAAAAGCAGTAGAAGGCGTAGCAAAGCGCTACGCAACAAAAGTGCCTGTGAGTGCTAGTTTTGGTATCGCGCTTTACCCAGAAGATGGTAAAAACGCCAAAGAGTTACTCGCCACAGCTGACGAGCAAATGTATAAGATGAAGCTTAAACATAAAGCATCACCACTCGGTTGATATTTCGACACTCGGCAATTTATTTAAAAGCGGAAGTAAAGCGCGCTCTTTGCGTAAGTCTTTGCGCTCGTTTTCTAAGTCTTTACGCTCTCGATATAGCGCTTTTTGCTGGCTATTATCAAGCTGATTGCTGTTAAGCTCTGCACGAATATCTTTTAGGCGACGGTCTATGTCGTCAATTCGGTCATCAATGTATATCAGCCTTTGTTGTACTTCGTACCTATCATTACCTTCTTGCCATGCTTTACGAAACGCCGTGCTATTACAAACACCATTGTAAGATGCGCCTTGCATACCAAGCGTAAAGCCATTTTCGGGCTCACAATACACTGCCAGACCTTGATCATATCCCACTTTATATTCAGCAATATCGGCACTTACGCCATATTCGCTGCATTGTGATAAGGCATCTATGCCATCACGATACTCAGTGCCATCTGCACCATGTTTATAACCAATACCATGCCAATTGGCTTGTAAACATTCATCTTTACTGACTGAGGTACAGCCTGCTAATACGATTAATGGCAGTAGAGGAAGTGTCCATTTTCTCATTAAAGTCTCAGCTTAAATTATTAATAACTGACTTGATTCTAGCCTGTAATATTATTTTTTAGAAAGTAGTTTTTGTATTTCATAATAATGCCCTCAGATGAGGGCATTATGACTATCAATTACCACTGACAAAACCGCTGAGCAATGCGTATATTTGGCTGGGCATTCTTTAAGTGAGCTAATTGTAATAAGCATAACGCGGTAAAGTGACTGCGTTTGATCAATTGATGGCGATCAAAGCGCATGATCTCGTACCACAGCTTAAAGAGCTCGCCAAAACGCATCAGATTGTTATTGTTAAACTGCCACTGTGATTGGTAATTTACCTTGATAGGGCAAGGCATATGACCCGGATAAGCTTGCCATGGTGCAAGCATAGCACGTGGGTAACTGGTTTTAAGCCAGCGTTGATAAAAGCGGTGCTTACGAACATATTCAACAGGGACAGCTAGAGGATATTGCAGTACTTTCCACGAATAAAACGGATGGAAGAACTCCATTTTAAATTCGCATACTTGCTCGTTCGGAATGCTTAAATGATGGTGTTGATCATTGAGTAGTAAAAACAATTGGAATGCTTTTTCCAGTGGTAATTCAGCCAAGGGTTTAAAACTAAGTTTTAGGTTATCAATTAGTTTTTGTTGCAGCATAGACGCATTATGAACCACTGACTTTGGCAAATAAGCGTACTGCTGATCTAAATAAGCTTGAATGAGCTTATCAAGATTGTTTTCTTTTGCCGCCTCATAAATAGCGTCGCCATAAAATACGGCACCTAAACCAACACTGCCACCATTACCTGACCAACTAATTTGTGGTCTTGAAACGGTTTTATATTCATTGTGATGTGCTTTGCGCCAGTATTTGCCAAGGCGCTGCTCAACAGAGAGCTTTTGCGTGTCGCGTACTTGCACAACTTCAAGTTTAAGGGCATTTTGCGAAGCATATTGTTTTGCGCAGTAGAGATCTTGGCTATCTGATTGCGAAAAATTAAACGACTTAAGCTCAACACCTTGGCGTAAGAGCTCGCAGTTAATTAACCGTGAATCAAGGCCACCTGACAGAGTGCTCAGCACTTTTTTATCGGTGTGCATCGCTTTTGTTACCACACTGCGAAAAGCCTGAGTAACGCCTTCAATTGCATCGGTCACCTCTCGGTTTTGTTTGGCAAGGGCGACCCAATCAAAGTAACGTTGCTTTACCACGCCGTGGCTGGCATCAAAACGTAATATTTCGCCTGGGTATGAGCATTTAATGTTTTTATAAGGCGTGTGATCTAATAGCGGGTAACCAAGCACAGCAAGTTCTGTGAGTGCTTCGGCATCGCTTTCAAGCTCAATACTCAGTTGTTTAAATATCCCCAAGTTGGTTGAAAACAGTAAGCCTTGCGCCGTTTTTAAGGTGTAAAATGGTTTTAAGCCAAGTGGGTCGGTGGCAAGTACTAAGCTGCCTAATTGGCTATTAAACTGGCAAAAGCTAAAAACCCCTTCACATTGCTGTAAGCAGGTGTTGAGCGAAGCTGTATTGGCCATGGCTTTTAAATCATCACTGCGCGAGCTGCTGAGTAAAGGATGACCAATCAGCGTTGCAATTTGCGACTCAGTTTGCAACCAACTCGCTTGTTGGTAAGCATCAAAGTCATAGTGAAAAATAGCTCCATTATCACAATCAAAGCGCTGAACATCTGCTTTTTTATAGCGATTAAATACATCAGCTAGTTGATTAATATAATGAAATTCTGTTTTGCCTAATTCATTGAATTGGATATAACCTGCGATAACAGCCATGTTAACCACCTTTTCGTTTGCTAACTTACATGTAAAGTTGCAAGCCATAGGCCAAAACGAATAAAGGCCTTAAACAAGGCCTTTGGGTAACATTACAAAAGCTGATCAGCGATTGTTAAGTTGTTGGTTGATTTCATCAAAAATACTTGCATCATCAATGGTGGATGGAATTTGTAGTTCTTCACCATCGACCAATTGACGTAAGTTCTTTCTGAGTATTTTCCCTGAGCGGGTTTTTGGTAAGCGCTCAACATGCAAAATATTCTTTAAGCAGGCAATGGCGCCAATTTGATTTCTTACCGATAGGATCAACTGTTGCTCGACTTCTTTGCTATCGCCAAGGTAATCGTCTTTGAGCACTATCATCGCCATAGGTAATTGCCCTTTGAGTGCATCGTTAACACCAAATACTGCGCATTCAGCAACAGCAGGGTGGGCTGCTACAATTTCTTCCATTTCACCGGTTGATAAGCGATGACCCGCAACGTTAATTACATCGTCGGTACGACCCATAATAAATAGATAACCATCGTCATCAATATAGCCGCCATCACCAGAAAGGTAATAACCCGGGTACTCGCTTAAGTAGCCCGCTTGAAAGCGTTCATTGTTTTGCCAAATTGTTGGTAAACAGCCAGGAGGTAAAGGCAGTTTAATAACCACAGCGCCACTTTCGTTTGCTGCGCACTGCTCACCATTCATATCAAGAATTTGTACATCAAATCCCGGTGTTGGCACCGTCGAACTACCCGGCTTAGTAGCAAGTTGTTCAATACCAATTGGATTACACGCAATTGCCCAACCTGTTTCTGTTTGCCACCAGTGGTCGAGTACAGGCAAGCCGGTGTTGTCTTTTAGCCATTCATAAGTGGGTGGATCTAGGCGCTCACCGGCCAAGAATAAACGTTTTAAACTTGAGGTATCGTATTGTTTAAAGCCCTCGGCGGTAGGGTCTTCTTTTTTAATTGCGCGAAACGCAGTTGGAGCACTGAATAAGGCGGTGACTTTATAATCTTCTACAACACGCCAAAACGCACTGGCATCTGGGGTTCTAATGGGTTTACCTTCATAAAGTACGGTGGCGCAGCGATAAATGAGCGGTGCATATACAATGTATGAGTGACCAACAACCCAGCCAATATCAGAGGCAGCCCAAAATACCTCGCCGGGTTTCATGCCATACACGGTTTCCATGCTGTAATGCATTGCAACTGCGTGACCACCGTTTTCTCGAACCACCCCTTTAGGTGTGCCTGTGGTGCCTGATGTGTAAAGAATATAAAGCGGGTCGTCGCCTGCAACAGGCACTGCATCGACTGCACTTGCTGTATCAGAGGCTGATTGCCAATCGATGTCTCGGCCATCTTGCATGTCGGCAATGGCTTGTTCACGCTGAAATACAATACAGTGTTCAACAGTATGCTTGGCAGTTTCGAGCGCTTCATCAAGCAGTGGTTTATATTCAATCACATGATTAATTTCGACCCCGCAAGACGCAGTAAGCACAAGCTTAGGCTTTGCATCATCAATACGCACCGCGAGTTCGTGCGGTGCAAAACCACCAAATACAACGGAGTGAATGGCACCAAGGCGCGCGCACGCTAGCATACCAATAACCGCTTGTGGGATCATTGGCATATAAATGACTACACGGTCACCTTTGCTAACGCCAAGGGATTGCATGAGTCCTGCAAATTTAGCAACTTGAGTTTGTAACTCGCCATAAGTGTATTGTTGTTTGGTATTGGTAACAGGGGAGTCGTAAATCAGTGCAGTTTGGTCGCCATAGCCTGCTTCGACATGTTGATCGAGGGCTAAGTAACAAGTGTTTAACTGACCATCGGCAAACCAATGGTAAAAATCATTATCGTCATATTGATAAGGGGCACTTGGCTCTTTAAACCAAGGAATTCGTTTACTTTGCTCAAGCCAAAACTGACCCGGATCGCGCTGGAACTGTTGATATTGTTGTTGATATTCGCCCGCCATTGTGAGGCTCCTATACTTTTTAGTGAGAGACCCTAAAAAATGTAGGTGTTTTTTTGATTAAATAATATGCGACCTTGGTCGGCATTAATTGGGCTAAATGTCGTGAAATCGCCCTGTTTAGGGGCGATTTTAGGGAATCGTGGTGCTAATTAAACCTGTTGTTCACTAATAAGCGGTAAGCAAATGAGGATCTTAACGCCACCTAGCTCACTATGCTCAGCTTTAATAGTGCCTTTGTGTGTTTCAATCAGGCTTTTACAAATTGCAAGCCCAAGGCCTGAGCCGCCTGTTTGACGGCTGCGCGACTTATCAACGCGGTATAAACGTTCGAATATTTCAACTAACTGATTATCGGTAACGCCGGGTGGGGTATCTTCAATACTAAAAGTAATACTCTGCTCTGAGGCCGTTGCTATAAATTTAATTTTGCCGGGTTTATCAGTATAAAAAGTACTGTTTGATAAAAGGTTCGTCAGTACTTGCTTAATTTTATCGATATCCCATGTCACTTTGATATCAGCAGCAACGCGAATGTTACTGGTAAATTCAAAACCTTTGTTTTCTACAAAAGCAGTAAAGTCTTGCTGCCAAAGGGATAGTACATCAGCAAGTAAATAGGGTTTTAAGTTCAGGTATAGGCTATCTGAATCTGCTTGTGCTAGTTGATGGATATCACGGATCAGTACATTGATATCGGTAAGTTTTCGATTAATGGCATCGTAAGAGGCATCTATGTCTTTGGCGATATTGTATTGCAATGCTTCAACTTGCAATTGCAGTGCAGTGAGTGGCGTGCGAATTTCATGAGATACATCGGCTAGTAAGCGGTTTTTTTTATCAACGACTTCTTGGAGTAGCTGGGCTCGCTCGCTGGCAAGTTTACGCTTTTTAAATGAGCGGTAACCAAAGCCAGATATCAATAAAATCACGCAGCTTAGGCCCAATAACGACGCTTTAAATTGCCATTCACTTTCGCTTAGTTGGGCCGCTTGAATTTGCTTTTCAGCACTCAATTGGTTGATTTCTTGCTGATTTCGCATAAAAGCTACTTGGCTTTGCATCGCGGCCACGGTTAAGTCGTGCTGATTTTTACCGGTACTATCTTCAAGGGTTTGATAGCGGTTTTGCGATTCAAATGCTTGTTTATACAGTTGTAAAGCAAGGTAAGAGTCAGTGAGTAACTTATTTAAGCTAATTTGATCTTCAACATCTTGTAGCTCATCAGCCTGTTTTAAAGCCTGCTCCGCGGTCTTAATTGCTTCAGCGTGATCATCAAGGGCTTGATTGATACGTGTTTGAGTGATCCCTAAAGAGACTAAATGGGAGCGAAAATTATAGTCAGTAGCGATTGCCAAAGCGCGGTTGATATAGGCTTGCGCTTCACTGATGTTGCCTTGCTTTAAAGCAATTAATGCCATTAAATTATATGAGCGACATAGCCCAGTGTTTGAAGATGATTGCTGATAATAGCTAATCGACTTTTCTGCGTAGTCTGTGGCTGTAGCTAGTTCACCTTGTTTTAGTGCAGCGTAGCCGACCTTCATGGCACTATTACCGATGTCGACTTTAGAGCCAATTTCTAAATCTAACACGTGAGACATTTTAAAGTGCTTTAACGATTGAGCACTGTCGCCCATACGGCGGTAAACTTCGCCAATTTCGTAAAGCGAATCGGCTATGCCTTTTTTGTCATCAAGCTTTTGATGCAAAGAAAATGATTGAGTTAAACTTGCGAGCGCCGCATTGTGATCGCCAATAATGGCTTCGATTATTCCTAGATTTAGTAATGCCGATGCATACGATTTGTCATCATCAAATTCATGTAAGATATTAACAGACTTTTGTGCCTCATTAAGGGCGGCTATGTATTTATCTTGCCAGCGTAAAATGGCTGCTAATCGCTCATAAGACTGAGCAATCAGCACTGAATCTTTTATCTGTTTGGCAATAGCTAATGCATCTCGGTAGTGCTGCTCTGCTGTTAGAAAGTTACTTTTTCTACCTTGTGCGTAGCCCTGAATAAGCATTGCTCGTACTGTGATAGCCTGATTACTTTGCTTTTGTCCGTACTCCAGCAGCTGCTCTGCATAGCTCAGTGCTTGGTCATAATCACCACTGCTGACATTCATAAATGCCAGCGATTCAAGCGCTTCTTGTATGATGTTAGACTCATTGACAAGGGTTGAGTCGTTAGTTAACTGCTCAAATATTTCAGTGGCTTGGTTTGGGTTACTGTTACGTAACGATTGTGCTTCGTTTAGCTTTTCTAATGCTTGTTCAGAAGTTATTGCAAAGGCGCTGAGCGATAAACAGCTAAGTGCACAAGCCAAAGCTAAGCTTTTGTAAAATAATGGAGTATTTTTCATTTTTTTATTTGGGTAAAGGCAACTGCCATTTTTGTAAAATTGCTTGGTATTGACCACTTTGCTTCAACGCTTCAATCGCGTTACTTAATTGCACAGCGAGTTGTTTATCTAAATTAAGATTTGCAGCTAAATAAAGACCTGAAGGAAAGTCATCTAAGTGAAGGCTTTTATGAATGTCACTCGGATCAACCCCAGATAATGCCAGTTCGTTTTGCAAGGTTAGGGTGTTGGTCAGTACAAAGTCGATGCGCTCTTTTTCAAGCAATTGCCAAAGTTGATGGTAATGACTGACTAGCACCAAGTTTTTATCTTCATTAAATCCAGCTTGCTTCAAATAATGCTCACTTGAATAGCCTCGAATAGTCGCGACACGGTATTGCTGAGCTTGCTTCAAGCTAATTATTTTGTGGCTTTTGCTGGTAAGGTCAACAAGGTAAGCGTCCGAAAAATAGGTTTGTGCTAACCACTGAAAGCGGTTTTCGCGAGCTGAGTTTTTTAGTAGCGAAATCATTAACATGTTTGGGTTGTTTTCGAGCTCATGAAAAGCCCGCGCCATAGGCATAATTGCGAATTCGCTAGGGATGTTTGCGTGTGTTAAGGCGGCTTTTACTACTTCAACAAGTGCACCATCGGCTTCGCCTTGTTGGTTTTTAAAATGGTAAGGAGGTAGATCTTCAGCGATAAAGGTCAGTGTTTTCGCCGCCGCTGCACAACTGATGAAACAAAGCAGGGTAGCAATCAGTAATGAGCGAAACAGCATAAAGATCCTTTATCCTTAAACAAGTAATTAACATACTAAAGAATCTTAATGAAAAGGTATAGGTTTTTAATTGGCAAGTCAGATTTAGTTGCTTTTTTTACTGCGGGGTGCCCCTAGCAAGATACCTATATGGCAAACACAGACAGATAGAAAAGCACTCAAGCCCAATGCACCGCCATAGCCATGCAAGCGCGGCACAAGGTATTCAAATAACAAAGCAAACAATATTGAAGCAATGGCTAATGTAAAAATGCCAAAGCGTTTTGGTGCACTCATGCCAATGAAAGTCCCCCCAAAAAACGCCACGCTGTAAAGTTCTACATCAACAGGGAGTAGGCTTAAAATCGCAAATGCAATGATGCTGGTGGCGGCTGAGGCGCGAATGCCATCAAAGCGATTATGATGCGCTAAAAAGTAAGTAGAGTAGGCGCCTAGTAAAGCGGTAATAGCAATAAACAAATCCATTAAAAGACTCCTTTTGCAAGCATGTAAAGCGCCACACTGGCAAAAGCAACGCTACCAAGACGACCACCAAAACCTGCAAATAGATTCATAGTTAATACGTAAAGGCTGGCACCAATTAAAGAGATAAAGCTCAGCTCCCAGTAGCTGTTGATTAAACTCGATGAGCACATACCAGCAAAGCTGCCAGCGTAAATGGCTGCATAAGGGTGGTTACCAAAACGAGCGGGAAAAGGAATAAATGTGCCAACTAATCCGGTAACAGCGGCAGATAATACAAGGGCAACATGGGCTTGATCATGAAGTAAAAAACAGGCAAAACAGCCAGCAGAAAAGGCCAAAAACTTGACCATGAAAAACGTAATATGTGCCATTAATTGACGATACACCTCGCTTAAGTAGGTAAACGAGGTGCATTATCTCATTGATGCGTTTAGTCCTGCAACTGCGCGCTGGCGGGTATTGCTGCTACTTTGGTATGGTGGCCATATAAAGCAACAATTAAAAAGCAAACCAGAGGTACAACAAACGAAACCGCAGTGTTAAAAGCATCTATGGTTGCAGCTTGGATCAGAGGTAAAAATGCGCCCCCTAAAATTGCCATTACTAAACCTGCCGCGCCCACTTTTGCATCTTCGCCGAGGCCTTCAAGTGCTGTGCCGTAAATGGTTGGAAACATCAAAGATAGACAGCTTGAAATAGCAACAAGTGCGACTACGCCCACTAAATTAACTTGGGTGGTAACAATAAAACAAAGCATGGCTGCAACTAAAGCCATAAAACGCAGTAATTTAGCGCCGCTAATAAAGCGCATTAGCCAAGTCATAATGAAACGAGATACTAAAAACACCAGCATAGAATATTGTAAGACTTGGCCGCCGGTGACTTCTGTAGTGTTAAGTGCTTCCATGGTGTAGCCAATGGTGAAGGTCCATACACAGGTTTGGGCGCCAACATTAAAAAACTGTGCCAGCACGCCAAATCGGTAGTGCTTATTTTGATACAAATGTTGAAAGGTCTTTTTAAGTTTACGCGGCTGCGTGGCGGCTTTTGTTACAGCGGCAGGAGAGCGGCTAAAAAAGATGCATAGCCATAGTAAGATTAAGCAACAGGCCATACCCACATACGGCACCATCACAGCATCGAGTTCTGCACTCACAACGGTTTTTAGTTGCGCTTCACTCATCAGGGCACGGCTTGCGCTATCAGCTTGATTTAAGTTCGGTAAAATCAACGTTGCCGCTAAAAACACACCAATATTAGTACCAACAGGGTTAAAAGCTTGTGCTAGGTTAAGTCTACGGGTGGCTGTTTGCTCGCATCCTAACTGCATGACATAGGGGTTGGCAGAGGTTTCTAAAATAGACAAGCCACCTGCAAGAATAAACAGGGCCAATAAAAAGTGGCTATAGAGCATGGTTTGGCTAGCAGGGTAAAACAATAACGCACCACAGGCGGCCATGGCTAAACCCACTAACAGCCCCGTTTTATAATTAAACCGTCTATTGATCATGGCTGCCGGTAAAGCTAAGCAAAAATATGCGCCGTAGTAACTAAACTGCACCAGTGCTGATTGCAACGCACTCATCGAAAATGTTTTGCTAAAAACTTTCACTAATGGGTCTGTCATATTCGCCGCAGTACCCCAAGCAGCAAAGCAAATTGTAAGCAGAATAAAAGGCCAAAGCATTTGGCGCGATACAATAGCGGACTGTGTTTGCATAGTTCACCAGATTAATGTGTTCATATTGTTGTGGCCGACAGTATTCACGACTATAAATAATAAATCAACCTAGTTGATTTATTATTTTGACTGGTAGATAGTACGCCAAAAAGGTCTAATAGGCCGCTAATCAAGCTTGTATCAAGAAGGATGTTATGAAGAGCAGTTTATCGCGAGCACCAAGAAGCAATAACGAGCGCGCAATCTTAAGTTTAATTAGGCAACAGCAAAGCATGCCTAAAGCACAAATAGCGAAAGCGTTAGCCTTGTCTGCTCAGGCGGCAACAGTGAATATCAACAAGCTCGAAGAAGATAAGCTATTGCTTCGTGATGCACCTGTTAAAGGCCGAGTAGGGCAACCTAGTGTGCCATTTAGGCTAAATCCTGATGGCGCATTTAGTTTTGGTTTGAAAATTGGGCGACGACGCTTCGACCTGATACTCGTTGACTTACAAAGCACGCAAACAGCATCTGTATCTGTTGAGGTGAACGAGGCATCGGTTGATGAGCTTAAATCATTCTTAGAAACATATATCCCAAAATTAATCAGTCAATTAGAACCTGAACTGCGCTCATATGTGTGTGGGCTTGGGGTCGCTATGCCGTTTGATATTTGGCAATGGCAAGCAGCTTCAGACTCAGCAACAAATACTCTTAGCCAGTGGCAAAACTTCGACTTAAAAGGTTACTTAGAAAGCCAGTTCCAGTTACCTGTTTATATTAGTAACGACAATAACGCAGCCTGTTGTGCAGAATTAAGCCTTGGTAACCCTAATAACTACAGCGATTTTTTGTATGTTTATTTGGGGGCTTTTTTAGGCGGCGCTGTAGTGATTAATCACCAGCTTCTCGAAGGTAAAAGTGGTAATGCGGGTGCTATAGGCTCAATGCTAAATGCTGATCGGGAGCAGTTACTTAGCCAATGTTCATTACTATCACTGCAAAGCGAGCTTGATAAGCAGCAACTTGGTATTTCTGTGTACGAGCTAACAGACAGTCAGTTTACAGAGCATAAACGACTCGTTCAGCCTTGGCTTGAAAAAGCCGCTGAGGCTATCAGTATTGCCATGCATAACAGTTTAAGTTTATTAGATATGCAAGCGGTGATTATTGATTCGCCACTACCGAGTAAAGCGCTTGAACAGCTCAAGCAGTTATCAATTGCAGCATTTGCACGTTTAGATAGTCGTGGATTACGTAGCTGTGAAGTGAGTTTAGGCGTGTGCGGGGAAAAAGCGCAGTCGATAGGATCTGCTCAACTTGCGCTTAGTCATCATTACTTTTAAGCAGGAGTGAGTGCCTCACTCCTGCTTAATTCATTACTTCTGATATTGCTTGAACCACGCAAGCGTGTATTCAATTTTCGAAATCATACGTGATGGACGACCCGCAATACCATGTGGTGAGCCCGGTACGCGAATAAGTACGGTATCGACCTTTTGCAGTTTTAATGCTTGATAGAACTGCTCTGATTCTGAAATCGGCGTACGGCGGTCTTCTTCACCTGTCATGATCAATGATGGCGTGGTTACGTTACCCACTAATGAAAGCGGCGAACGTTTCCAGTAGTGCTCAACATTATCCCATGGCATACCAGGGAACTGGTTACGAATTTGACCAATGTAGCTGTCGGCAGTTAGTGTTTTACTTAACCAGTTGATCACCGGCTTGGTAATTGCTGCAGCGTTGAAGCGGTTTGTTAAACCAACCGCATAAGCCGTTGCAATACCACCTGCTGAACCACCAGCAATAAACAAGTTATCTTTATCGATAAAGCCTTTAGCAATCATCGCATCAACCGCTGAGTTATGATCAGCAAAGTCTTCTTCAGAGCTGTATTTACCATCTAGCAGTAATGCAAAGTCTTTACCGTAACTTGTTGAACCACGGTAATTCACATACACAACCACATAACCTTCGGTTGCATAACGTTGTAATTCAGCAGTAAAGCTTGGGCCATAGGCAAGATGTGGGCCACCGTGAATTTCAACCATTAATGGGTATTGCTTGTTTTCATCAAAATCAGGCGGCGTGATGTACCAACCTTGAATGGCTTGGCCGTCAAACTGCGACTTAACATTCAGCTCGTGCACTTTACCAAGCTTTTTATGGCCTAACACATCTTCGTTTAATGAAGTCAGTGTTTTACTTTTACCCTTGTATAAGTAGCCTAAATCAGCTGGGCGGTATTCACTGCCTGTGGTGTAAGCAATCGCGCCATTATTGGCCATGCTAAAACTACCACTGATATACGGGCGACCAATAGAAGTGCCCGACACGGTATCAGTTAAATCAGTGACCTTACCGCGGCTTGTTACTTTAGCGAGCTTACGCTTACCAAAATCATCGTATTGAATAACAAAGTCGCCATCGCCTGACCATTTATAATCAGCCACAGAGCGGTCTAGCTTTTCAGTAATATGCTTGACTGATTTGTTATCTAGATCAAGTAACGACAAGGTTGAGTTGATATAAGGCACAGGGGCGTTATCACGAGCAATGAAGGCAAGTTCATCACCGTCTTTAGCGTAATGCGGGTTACTTTCTCTACCTGGTAAATCAGTTAGTTGCGTAAGCTCACCTGATTTTACATTGATTTCATAAAGATCAGACTCTGTTGTACGGTACTCCCAATCAGTATTGCGATCAGCAGAGAAAGCAAGCTTGCTATTGTTCGCGTTCCAAGCCAGTGGGCCATAGTGCTGGAAATCACCTGAGGTTAGCTGACGCGGCGTGCCACCCGAAACGGGGATAACGAAAACGTGACGATATGAAGGTTCTAAGAACCTGCACCATCAGCTTGATAACGCGCTTTCTCAATAACCTTAACAGGTTTTGACCACTCAGCACCTTTTGGTTTTTTTGGCAGCTTTACAGATTTTGCGAACGCAGATTTACCTTCAGGAATACTCATCGTAAACGCAATTTGCTCTGAGTCATTCGACCACGTTAAGTTGCCGACTGATTTTGGTAGTTGCGTTAAAAGTGCTTGTTTGTCTTGCGCTAACCAATAAACGTGAAGCTGATTTGAGCCGCTTGAGTTGCTGGTAAAGGCAATTTTTTGGCTATCTGGAGACCAGGTTGGTTGACTGTAGTTATGCTCATCAGAAAACAGTGGCGTGTGTTGACCAGACTTTAAATCGTACAGCCAAAAGCTACGTTTGTTGCCATCTTTCATGATGTCGTAGCCGCTGCGAACATAAACGATTTTTTTACCGTCTGGGCTTATTTGTGGGTCGCCTGCGTATTCAAGTTGAAAAATATCTTCAGAGACAAACTTGTCGCTAGCATATACCTGAGCAGTCGTTGCTGCGCACAGCAAACTAGCTCCAATAAGGATTGTTTTTTTTAATTGCATGGAATGGTCTTTTTTTAGCCGTAAAATTTTATCCTAAAAGCAGACCATTTACTGCGCAAGCACATTGAGACCAAAATGCCGTAACGAGAGTTAAATTGACTCAAACTCGATTTATGCTTGCTAGTACCTGATTTTAAAGGCTTAGGCAAACTTAAAATAGTCATCCCAACGACTATCTAAGCGCTGTTTGGCCTTAGCTAAATCAACCGCCGAATAAAGATCATTTTGCTGATTAACTAGCTCAAGCTTGATGAGTTTGTCTAAAGCATCATCAATTTCAAAGTCGAGCTGGCAATTATGTTGCTCGTTAAACCACTGTTCAATTTGACTATCTAATTGCTGTGCAGTCATCGCAGACTCGCTTTTTAGTAAAAAGGTGTAGGCGAGCAGCGCCTCTTTTACATCTTCTTCTTCAGCTGCGTCGACTAGGGTATGAAAAACCCCCGCATTGTTATCGAGGTTTTTAAAATATAAGTTGTCGGCCAGTGCTTTCATAAAACGAATTTTACGGTTTTTAAACTTGCTCCATTCTTTAAAAATAAAGCTGCCAAACACTCCCATGCCAATTGCAAAGGTAATAAAGTGCTGCTGACTCATATGCACTTCTTCACTGCGCCAACCACCCCAAAAGGCAATCATGGCAATCAGGAGTAAAATTGACGCACCTAATTTTGTTACCAACACCACAGCACCACCAATCAGTGCTGATGAACCAATAATCAGTTTATCTATTGGACGCATTTTTACTTCGCTATTCGGAAACAGCATTTCTAAATCGGCTTTTGGCACATTCTGGAATAATTTGACGATGGTTGAGTTTGGCTCAAAGCCCACTGGCATTTTGCCTTTTTCTAAAAAGTACTGCTCGTCTTTAAAGCGGATGAATATGGCAACACGATCATAGTTAGTAAATTGAATCTGCTTTTTCTTGAGGCCCCAAAAGCTGCGAAGCGTCTCTGTTTTTTGCGATTCGCCGCGACGGTAAAAGACCACTTCTGCAAAGTCATCAAACTCAACGGCTAAACGCACTTTAAATAAAGACTCTTCATTGAGCGCATCTTGTAAGTCTTGATTGGTAATGGTTTCAAAATTGGCAGCATTGAGTACGGTGGCAAAATCTTTTGCGAAGGCTGACTGGTAGCTGGCACGTTGCTCGTTAGTAATCGGTGATAGAGTGCGGGTGTCGCTATTTGGGTCAAATGGCGCATAGTTGTTTTTTAATGACTCCAGCAGCTCGTGATATTGATAATGGGTCACGCTTTGCAAAAGTGTAGCAAACTCCAAAAACGAACCTGATTGCGGTTCACCTAAATAGGCTTGGCAAAGGTTGATGATGTCGTGTTTTCGAAATGGAATAAATCGTGCGTCGCTCATTAATTCTTGCTGTGTCATTTAAATTGTCAGCGATGATAAAAAAAACACAGCAGAATTGCGACCGTTAGTGGCAAATAGCATGAACTTAGACTTTTTTACTGACTAAAACGGCTTATTTTTAGACTTTTTACTCCAGTAAAAACGCTGGTTTTTGCCCTTTAAAGCGGCTTTATCATGCACTTTTAAATTTGCTTTGCTAATGTTTAAGTCATTGCAGTATGTTGTCGTGATTAGTTATGAATAAACAGTCTTCTCCTCCAGAAATAAAGGCTGAGTTAAACTCAGTGCCACTCATAATAAAGCAGTTCTTTATTAGTTTTTTTATTGTCTTTTTGTTGCTGATAGTGATCACCTATCTGTATTACTTTAATCGACTCGAAAATGATATCTACTTAAATGGTGTGCTAAGTGATGCCATCAATTTGCTTATTTTGATTTGTATTTTTGCCTTTGTGCAAACCTCAGTGGTTGCTAAGCGCAGTTACTTATTTTTAAGTGTGGGTATCTTCCTTTGGAGCGTTGGGCTGACTTTTGATTTTTTAGACGAGCTGGTATTTCAACCAATTTGGGTTGGTATTTATATCGAAGATATTACCCGCACCTTAGGGATGCTAGTAACGGGGTTTGGTCTTTATCTTGCCCTGACTGATTTAGCGAAAACCCGCGAGCAGCTTGAAGAAGAGCTAAAAACAGATGTATTAACAAAGGCGTACAACCGTCGTTATTTTTATCATTATGTGCAGCAAAACCAAGATAAGCCGCACAGTATAGTGATTGCAGATATTGATCACTTTAAAGCGATTAATGATGAATATGGCCATGATGTTGGCGATCAGGTATTGATAGATTTTGTATATCAATGTCATCAAGCGTTAGATGAAAGCATTCTATTTGCGCGAATTGGTGGTGAAGAGTTTGCACTGTATGTTGCCACCGACGACGCTGATAAGTTACGTGCTACCTGTGAGCAACTGCTAAGCCTTGCCAATAATGTGATGGTGACACCGAGTAAAACGCTCAGCGTGAGTGTTGGTTCGGCGATAAAACGCGCCACAGAGACATTTAGCAACACCATGAAACGTGCCGACCAAGCGCTTTATTTGGCAAAAAACCAAGGCCGTAGCCGTTATATTCATAAACCGTAAGGGACGGTTAAGGGTTTTTGTTGTAACCTATATCGCAACAAAAATCCAAGGGATGAATAATGGCAATTGCTAAAAAGATAAAGCAAAAAACACGGCAGTTTATCGACTCTAAACATATGCTTAAATCGATTACGGTGGCATCATTTTTAGAGTCAACCATCGTGCCCATCCCCCTTGAAGCTGTGCTTATACCGTTAATGCAAGCACGCCGCGAAAAGCTCTGGTTAATTGCATTAATGGCGACCATTGGCTGTATTATCGGTGCTATTTTTGGCTATGCCCTCGGCTATTATCTGTTTGATGTAGTGGGGGACTGGGTGATTAATACCTTCTCGAACCCTGAGCAATTCGAGCAAGTTAAACAAAACATGCAAGCACAAGGCTTTTGGTTTGTATTGACGCTCGGTATTGTGCCCATTCCATTTCAAATTGCCATGCTGGCCGCTGGGGCAACTAAGTATTCAATTTTTCTCTTTTTGCTGGCTACGGTCATTGCTCGCTCAATTCGGTACTTTGCCCTTGCTGCCGTTGTTTATTACGCGGGTAATCAGGCTGAGCGAATTATTCAAAAGCACAAAACCAAAGCCTTAGTGGCTATTTCTGTGTTAGTACTGCTTCTTTGGTGGCTCAGTACACTCATTTAATACACTCATTTAACAAATAAAAAATACTGATTATGGTTATCCTGTCTATACTTTGAATTAAGGAAAGCGCTTAATAAAAACAACAGGATGACCCATGAATACCCTAGTGGCTGCACTACCTATTTTGGTGCTGATCTGGATGATGGTAAAACGCAGCCCCATCGCTTCTTATATTGCCTTACCCATAACAGCGCTACTCGCAGCCTTATTGCAACTGTTTTACTTTGAAGCTGATTTAAGGCTGTTGCTTGCTAATTCGTTTGCTGGTGTGTTGTCAGTCATGACCCCCATTTCGATTATTGCTGGGGCTATTTTACTTAACCGCATGTTGGCAATATCAGGGGCCGAAACCACGATTAAACACTGGCTCGAATCTATTAGCAGTAATCAGGTTGCGCAATTGATGATCATAGGTTGGGCATTTGCATTTATGCTCGAAGGCGCATCGGGCTTTGGCACGCCAGCGGCTATTGCTGCGCCTATTTTAGTCGGGCTTGGTTTCTCGCCTTTTAAAGTGATTGTTTTCACTCTTATTTTAAACTCAATTCCCGTTTCTTTTGGGGCTGTTGGCACACCAACATGGTTTGGTTTTTCGGCGCTACAGTTAGATGACCAGCAAGTGCTGGCTATCTCAAAATGGACGGCACTGTGCCATGTTATTGCTGCTTTGGTTATTCCTATGATTGCGCTGTGTCTTGTGCTGCCACTAAAAAAGGTGCGTCAAAATAGCGTATTCATTTATCTAAGCGTGTTTTCATGTGTCTTGCCTTATTGGTTGTTTGCTCAGTGGAACTATGAGTTTCCATCACTGATTGGTGGTGCAGTGGGGCTATTAGTCACTATTTATTTGGCAAGCCGGGGAGTGGGTTTAGATAAATCAGCTGCAAATACACAAAGCTCGAAAAACAAGGCTGAGTTCACACCTAAAACGCTGTTTGTAGCGTTATTCCCGCTATTACTCTTGATTGTTGTGCTGGTCATAACCCGTATTCATCAGCTGGGTATTAAAGCACTGCTTAACGACGAAACGCTCTGGCTGAGTGTCAATTTGGGCTTTGCGCAATTTGAATTAAGTAAAGCGCTGATCTTATCTTTACATGAGATATTCGGCACCTCAGTGGGGTGGTCATATAAAACCTTGTTTGTTCCAGCGCTGATCCCGTTTGTATTGGTGGTGTTGATCTGCGTGCCGTTACTTAATATGAGTAAGCCACAAGTAAAGAAAATGTGCTCAGACACCTTAGGCCGTATTGCTATGCCATGTATTGCTTTAATCGGTGCATTGGTGATGGTGAATGTTTTAATGCAAGGCGGCCATAATGCGCCCATATTTTATATGGCGAGTACCTTTGCTGATTTAAGCGGTGAGCACTGGGTGTTATTTGCCTCGTACTTGGGGGCACTCGGCACTTTCTTTTCAGGCTCGGCAACGGTGTCTAATCTTACCTTTGGCGGTATTCAATATGGTATTGCAGAGCAAGTGGGCTTATCAGAAACTTTAGTGCTTGCGTTGCAATCAACGGGAGCGGCGATGGGTAATATGATCTGCATTAGCAATATTATTGCTGTAGCCAGTATTGTTGGAGTGAATAATCAAGAAGGGCCCGTGCTTAAGAAAACCTTTTTGCCGATGCTGATTTACGGTGCAATTGTAGGATGTTTTAGTTATCTATTTTACTGATTAAATATGTGCAGATAAAAAGGTGCCCAGGTAAACCGAGCACCTTTACGGAGTAATTTATTGAATGGCTTTTTTTACTTCGCGCCAGTCAATAATCTTAAAGTTTTGCGGTGCTTGTGGCATACGGTTGTAACCATCTTGCACAATTAGCACCCCTTCAGGGTAGCCCGGTAGTGCAGCCGGCGTTACCGTTAGGCCATCGGTTTCTGATACGCCATCTATTGCTAACTCTAGGTTATTACTGATTGCAAACTTACCCGCAAACTCAAGGCTAGGGGTATTGCCATCAATAATTTTATAAAGCACATAGCTGTAATCACCTTGGCTAGAAACCACTAAATATCGAGCATCTTTTGCGTGGTAGATTTCCATGCCTTCTACATCATCAACGAGCATATCGTTCACGGTTTGTAGCATTACAGGTTTATTTCCTGCTGTTGGCTCAGCGCCAATAAACCAAATACCTTCGTCTTCTTCACCTAAAAATAGCTGTGCGCTTTTATCATCGGCACTACAACCTTCTGGTTGGCTAGGAACACTAAATTCGCGTACTAGCTGTGCTGATACGCTCTCATTATCACCAGTTAGTTTGTATTGCTGAAACAGGCCTGATTTATCATTCATAAACACATAGTTGCCTGTATTTGATGAATACATACACATACCGTAAATTTCGTTTAAAGTCGTTGGTAACTCAGCAAGATATTGCACTTGATTGTGAGTATCGACACTGTAAACACTGATACTGTTATGAGTACGATTACTTGCGGTGATCCACGTATTGCTTGCGTTGTTGATACTTGCATGTTGGCGCACATCAACATTATTTAAACGGCCTGTTTCTAGCGCTTGTAGCTCTTTGCCTGCAAGGTCATACACCATTAAACCGCGGCGTTTGTCGGTACCTAAGATCAAGCTTTTTGCTGCATTGTGAGGGTTTACCCAAATAGCAGGGTCATCGGCAGCATCACCAAAAGCACGTACCGCATCGCTTTGCGCTTGTGCATTGATATAAGTAACAGCCGCTGTTTTAGCGCTATTTTGCTGCTTGGCTTGTGCTTTAATTTGCCCCTCGATTTGACCTTTTAGGTAATGACCTGATTCATCATCGTATAGCACAATATCAGCTTGATTATTGTTAAAGCGCACTGCGGCAGATTCAATTGCTAGTTCTCCTGCAAATTGCCAGCTACTAAAACGCTTTGTGTTATTTTCGTAGCGATGTAATTGGTTATCTTCAGAGGTGGTAAACCATAAGCTGCCATCATTTGTTGTGCTTAAGCCGCCAACTTCAGGTGCTAAGCTGCCAAATGGCGACATCATAGCAAGGGGCTTTTTATCAGCGCGCGATTCAGCGTCGGCGTTAATTTGCCAAATACCCACTTCGCCTTCGCTTAGGTAAAGGGTTTTACTGTTATCATCAACCGCACAGCCCGATGTTTCACTCACACCGGCAAACTCGCGTAATTCAAGGTTTAACGCGCGCTTATTTGCCATATCAAACACCAGTGTTTCGCGGATAAGACCACGAGCGTCTGCCACAAATGCCGACACAGCCTGAGTGGTCGGGTTGGCAAATAAGCACACTGCCTCAGGCTTTGCTTTTGGTGGGCTAATACGGCTAATTTCAGTTAACTGCCATTTAGCTGCTTTTTGTAAGCTAAAAATCACCGCTTGGTCGGCTTCGTTGTCGATGCTAGCAACAAGGTAACTGTTTTTGTTGATAGCCTTAACAGATAACGCTTCGAAGTTACCTTTTTGTAATGCGTGCTGTTTACCTGTGGCATCAATAAGTTGCAGACCTTGGCTTTGTGAGCTTAAGAGCCAAGCGTCATCAGCAAGGGCTGCTGCTTGTGAGCCTTGCATATTTTCAGTTGTGCCAAAGGCTGTTAATTGGTTTTTACTTGGTGCCTCGGTTGCCGTTGTTTGGCTACACGCTGCTAGGGTGCTTAGTATCACTGCACTGGCAACAAGATTAAGTGGTTTTTTAAAATTCATGGGATCCCCAAATATACAACAAGGCAGCAATTCGCTGCCTTAATAACTCTTTTGTGTATTAAAACGCGTAGCGCAGCATTAACTGAATAACAGGGCCTGCTTCTTCAGACTCTAATTCATACTCGTCAAAGTCGCGGTTGATTTGGTCATCAACCGTGTCGAACTTGTTAAAGGTTTCGTCTTTACTTGCATCTAATAGGTTTGAGCCCACTAAACGAAGCGTGACGTCTTGCCAGCGTTTTTCTACGAATACTTCAAGGTCCGCGCCATAGTGTGTGGTCACTTCTTCACCCACGATACGGCCATAGGCATCACCTTGTTTACGGTAAGTTGCACCGAACGAAGCGCCTAAATCAGGTAGGTCTTGAATAAAACCCACGTTAAACACATAGTCAGATTGGTCGTTGAATTTACGACTACCGAAAGTGTCATCTACTTCTGAATCAAGCCATGAGTAGTTAAAGAATACCCCGGTGTTTGGCATGCTAATGGCGCTTAGCGGCGTTGATAAATCAAGCTCGATACCTTTTACATTGCCATCACCGGTGTTACGCGGTTGCAAAATGTAAGTACCATCACCTTCTGAGCCTTGTTGGCCTGTATTAGCTATTTCGATAAGGTCAGTGACATCACGGTAGAACACGTTGAGTCCTACTACGCCGCTTTTACCTAAGCGATACTCATAGCCTAAGTCCATACCCCACGATGATTCTGGTTGTAAGTCTGGGTTACCTAAAAAGTCGTTATCGCCTAATTCTTTTTCAAGTAGAGCTGGGGTGATGTAATCAAAATCAGGGCGACGTAAGCTACGTGCAACCGAGGCACTAACACGGCCATTTTCAGAGACGTTGTAGCGTAAATGTGCCGATGGTAAGAAGAAGTCATAATCGCTTTTAGCGCTCACACCTTCTACTTTGTCAGTAATGGTTGAATCAGTTGTTTCGTAGCGCACACCTAACTCCCACGAGAAGTCTTGGTCTTCGTGCTTCACTAGTGCAAATACATCTAGGCGGTCTTCTTCGAGTTTATTTACGCCACCGGCGGCTGCTTCAAACTCGTTGTTAAAGCCTGCCAGTGACATTGGTGTTTGGTTAAACTGATCCCAGCTTGTAAAGCTTTGTTCGCTTTCACCTTCGGCTTGATAAACCGCAGTATCGCGCTCTTTACCTTGTACAAAGGCACCGAATTGAATCGTTTTGTTCTCGCCTGCAAATAAGCTATGTTGCCATTGTAATGACCATTCTTTGTCATCAAGGTCTACAGTTTCTTCTTCTTCCTCAAACACCATAGGTAGCTCAGAGGTATCAATTTCTACTTCTTGCTCGTAAACAGACTCTTCAAAGCTTGCAAAACCAAGCTTGAATTTACTGGTGCCACCAAAAAGGGGTAACTCATAACCCGAGTTGATGTTGTAGTTGGTTTGATCAATGTAAGACACATTGGCGTTGTCGGTTTCAAGATTACCGCCTTCAACAATTGAGTTATTGATTGCTGTTGGGTCGTCATATTCAAATGAACGCTCATCTTCAGTACGGTCGGTATCGACCCAAATTGCGCTGATATCAAACTTGCTGCCATTATCAAAAGCAATTTCGTAGCTGGCATTTAGTGAGGTGTCGTCACCATCGCGGGTGTCTGTTTGATCTTCACGGTTATCGAATTCTTCGGTTTTGTAATTGGCGTTATTCTCTGGGCTGTCGCCATAGCGTAGGCTTGATTTTTGTTTTGGGTTATAACGGCCTTGTAAGTTAGCGCCAAGTAATAAACGGCCGCCAGCAAACTCAGTGCCGTAAACACCGGCAAAGCTTTCTTTTAATTCGCCATCATCATAACGCAGGCCACCCGCACGAAGGTAACCACCATCTAGGCTGTAACCGTCACGCAATACAATGTTTAGCGTACCGGCAATGGCATCGGCAGAGCGGTTTGCACTTGAAGCACGAATAATTTCTACACGCTCAATTAGCTCTGCAGGAATACGGTCAACAAAGAATGAGCGGTCTGCGCCTGCACCTGGTACTTCTTCACCGTTAATAAGAACCTTTGTGTAAGCCGGGCTTAAGCCACGCATACGCGCGCCATCAGACTCTAAAACATCCGATAAAAACGTCACACTCGGTACGCGTTTTAATGCATCACCAGCAGTAAGTGGTTCAAAACGTTGAAAGTACTCTTGTGAGTATTCAAGCGTCGGTGCCAGCTCTTGTGAGCGGTTGCGATAACCAATCTCGCCATAGACGACAAGCTCTTCAGAGACTTTTACTTTTTTCTCATCGCTGTTTTGTTCGTCTTGTGCGTATGCGGCAAATTGGCATAAGGCGAGGGCGCTTACTAACGCCTTCGTTTTAAATTGTTTCATGGGGTTGCTCCTGGTTGTCCTTGGTTTGACGAGCAAAGTACGCAGCTTAAATGACGCAAATGTGACAGAAAATCGCTAACAGCCAGTAAAAACAAGTGATTAGCGGGTTTTAAAAGTACTTTTGAGCTGCAATAACCCCATCTTTTTAAGGTAAATACAGTGCTTAGGAGGTTTAACAAGGTATGACTGTCGTTTTGCTGTCACATCATTGAGCTAATATGACCCTGCTGCTTTAAACGCTAACGAGTTAGCATGGCAGCGTGAATAATAGTTAGGTACTGAGAATGCGATATAACCCTTTTACTCATCATCGATTTTTAACCAATGCAGTTATTGCTCTGTTTGTAATTGCGTTTTTGCTAAGCGCGCAAGCAGGAGAATTAAAGTCTCTTGCTGATATCGCATGGTTAGATATTTTAGGTGAGGGGGGCATTGTGCTAATGACCCTTACTTGGATAGCTGCGCTACTTATTTCGAGGCCACCCGGCAAAGTCACCAGCTTTTTAGTGCTTGGGCTTGGGCTTTTTATGTTTTCAGCTTCCCTTGATTTATTTGATGAGTGGTTACATCAACCAACTAACACATGGCTTACTTGGATTGAATCATTGCCTGCGCCGATAGGCATGATTTTCACAAGCCTTGGGCTGTATCAATGGCACCAAGAGCAATACGTACTGAATAGGCAACTAAAACGTCGTGAAGCCCAGCATCGTGAGCATGAATTAGTGTGTTCAATAACAGGACTTTACAAGGCTGATTACTTACAAGCAGTGCTAAAAGAGCAGTTAAGTGAGCCACAGCCGTTGCAACTGGCCGCCATTGATATTCGCGGTTTTGCTGATTTTAACGCTGAATTTGGTTTTATCGAAGGCGACCGCTTACTCCGTGAAGTGAGCGAGCTTTTGTTGATGAATTGCCGCCTTAGCGATGTGGTGTGCCGCTATGCAGGAGACTGCTTTATGGTGCTAATGCCAAACACCAGCGCAGTACAAGCGAAAGAGCTGGTGGCGCAAATTACCTCGGCGCTGAGCCATTGTGCATTTAAGGTCGAAGGCGAAAAACACGCTAAGTTTCAAGATGTAACAGCGGCCTTAGTGGGCAGTATGCAAGGCGATACACCACACAGTTTAAGCTCGCGTTTACACGCTAAGTTACAACAACAAAAACAACAAAGAGTCAGCCATTGTGAAGCCGTATCTTAATCAAGATGACAAATACCTCACCGCACAGGGCCTGATCACCACGCTGGTGGAGCTGGCTTTAAGCCGCGGCATTGCACTGCATAAGTTACTCAGAGGCACTGGGGTGTTTGAGCAAGACTTAATGAGTGTGCAGCATCAGTTTAGTATTTCGCAGCAAGTACGCTTATTGACGCAGTTTAAGCAGTTGATGAAATCTGCCGACAGCGGCTTTTTATTAGGCAGTCAGCTGGCGAACGATACCTCTGTTGCTGCTCAAGGCGTGCTACATGCAGCGCACATCGGCCAAGCTTTAAAGCAGTTACACAATTTGCGCATGCAACTAGCTCCTTTGTTATTTAGTTATAGTTATGTACATAACGAGCAGTATTACATTGTGCTGCAAAATGCAGTGGGCTTGGATGATGAAATAAGCCAGTACGTTATGGAAATTTACAGCGCTGCGTTTTATCAAGTTATTAAAAAAGTGGCGGGTGAGCGAGTCCCTTGTCAGTTTGAGTTTGCCTATAAACGCGCCAGACATAGCCAAGAATACGAGCAGCATTTGGGCCTTAAAGTCGTTTTTGAAAAACCTATAACCCGCTGGGTATTAAATAAACACGCGCTTAGGCTGACTAACCCCGCGTTTAGTAGTTTTAGGTTCTCACAAATTAACTCGCAACTAGCGGCATTAAATTCTGCAAATAGCACTTTTGTGGAAGCCGTAAGCCGATTAATTTATCAAAATCCGGCGTTAAATTTAGACCAAGTCGCCAGCCAATTTGCCATGAGCCCTGCAACTTTCAAGCGCAAACTAAAAGCCCATGGCGTGCGGTTTTCTACCTTGTATGATGAGCAAAGTAAGCGCAAAGCGATTTACTTACTTGCCATGCGCGAGCAATGCAATGAGCAAGTCGCCATGCGCTTATCATTTTATGATATTGCTAATTTCAGACGAGCATTCAAACGCTGGACAGGGCTTACGCCAAGTCAATTAAAGGGGTAAGAGAGCCCACTCTTATTGCTAAGAGCGAGCATGCAGTTAAAGGGTTTCTAAAAATGCGATTAGCGCATTTTTTTCATCCTTACTGAGTGCTAACTTATGCAGTAACTCAGTTGTTTGTGGGTAGTTTGGATCATCTTTAAATTTTTTGCTCGGTTTTGGCCTTGCTCCACCTGCATTATAAAAGTTGACTATCCCTAGCAAATTTTGAAAGCCACCATGGTGCATCCAAGGCGTACTTTGTTGTAATGCTAAAAGAGAAGGGGTTCTAAACTTGCCTATATCAGCGGGGTCTTGAGTGGCATCAAAACGCCCTAAATCTTGAAGTTTTCGACCATAAAAATGCAGCCCCGTAACATGAAATTCATTGTCACTGAGTAAAGCGCCTTCATGGCAAGTCATACACCTCGCTTTGGTTCTAAATAGATGTAAACCTTCAAGTTGTTGATCGTCTAAAAGTGCAACCGCTTCACTAGGGTTCGTTTGTGCTTTATCGATAAAGCGCGTGAAAAGTGATTCAGGAATATCAAAGGTGCGTTCAAAGGCAACAAGCGCAAGAGCCAATAGCTCTTTATTAAGCGCTTCTTTGCCAAAGGCATTAAATATTGGGTTTTTATAGTCCTCAGCACTGTTTACTTTGTTAAGCACAAGCTCAACCGAACTGCCCATTTCTATCGGGTTTTCAATTGGCATTAATGCTTGCTGAGCTGCAGTTTTTGCTCGGCCATCCCAAAAAAATGTTTGCCAATGGTCAACACCAATAATGGCTTGGGTATTACGTGTGCCGACTTGACCATCAATGCCAACTGCTAGTTTACGCCTATCTGTAAACGCTAAACGAGACTCATGACAGCTTGCGCAGCTTACCGTGTTATCTCGTGACAAACGGGTATCGTTAAATAGCTTTTCACCTAATGCGATGATCTCATCACTTTGCTTAAACGGCTTGGCTTTTAAAGGTTTAAGCGGTGCAGCTGGCACATCTTTACTACTAATAATCGTTGGCCACTCATGCTGTGGCTTTGCGTATAATTCGCGTAATGACTGCTCTTGAGTAAAAGCGCTCGTTGTAAAAATGCTGCACGTTAAGAGAAGTAACCACTTATTCATAGTTATAAGACACCCCTAACCAAAACATTCTTCCAGGTTCAATCCCTGAGTTTCCTTCTGTAATAGCATGACTACGGGCGTTGAATAAGTTGCTGACATCAAGACGGAACTCAACAGATTGAGATTGACTTATTTGATAATTCCAACGACTACTTAAGGCAAACATAATGCGAGAATCAAAGGTATGTGCTTCGTATTTTGGTACAAATATTTCAACTGCTTCACACGTAGTACACTCACTACCAATACCAATTTGTTGATCGCTGCTAGACTTAATTGCAGTTGTGTAACTGCCGCTGTAGGTTGCTGTTAAACCAGTTGAAAACGTATCAGTCCAGTTAGTATTCCAACCAAAGTTAGCAGTTACTGGGCGACCAAAATTCGCTTTAAGGGTATCTAATTCAGATAAGCTCATGAGCTCACCTTCATAGTAAACCAGTGTCTCGATAGGGGTGTTGTCAGGAGTCGCGGTGTAGTCGCTATTGCTTTCACTATTTTGGCTATAAGATGCGTTGGCCCAAATTGAATGGTCGCCAAATTTTGCATCCCAAGACAGCGAGTATCGCTCGCTTTCGCCAGTACCATTATTATAAATAGTAATATACTGATAACCGTCGTTTTTTAGGTTGGTTTCTTCATTTCTGGATAACTGGTCTTTTTTGTCGCGATGTACGTATTTCACTGCAAAGTTACCGAAACTCTCGGTAGCATGGCGAAGACCTAACGCAATTTCATCATCGTAAGGGCTTTTCACATCGTCATAAATATAACGAAAGTTACCTGTGTAAGAAGAAGGAAGCCAAGCTTGTAAGTAGCCACTTTGAATAGGGCGGTACTCACGATAAGCGAACTTTTGTTGCTCTTTAATTTTATAACCGAGTAGGCCTGCATCGTAATAACGGTTCAAACCCGCAGTCAGTAGTGTATTGCCATCGTTAAATACGTCATAACCCATTGATAAGCGTGGCGCGATATTGTGATTTTTGAAAAAATCATCGTAGTCGTATCTAACACCTAAATGAAAATCAAATTGCTTCCAGGTGATCACATCGGTAGCATACAGTGCTGCTTTATTTAAGCTTACATCGATATTTTCACGTGGTGTGACAAGACGAGAGTTAAAATACTGAGCAGTTGTCGCGACGTTATTCGAGTAGGCAAGTAAGTGCTCTGGATTATTAAAATCGATACTGCCGCCTAATTGCTCGGCAAGGGTATCTAAATCAACATAAAAACTTTGTTCAACACAATCAAGAGTATAGCCACTACAGTTTAGTTGTGCGTTAGTTGATGAGTATTGAATTGGTGAGTCATACTTATAATAGTTTTGTTGGCGAGTTCGCTCATAATTTTGATGGTTGAGTTCAGCACCCACGCGAATTGCATGTTCGGTATTGCCCCACTTTTTACGCTCAAGTGTTAGGGTGTTTCGCCAATTAAAGGTGGTTTGCGTGTTATCAAGGTTGCCATAGCCGCCGTACTCTGAAACAGGAATTGAGTCGACGCTTTGATCGGCTAATTGACCCCATTCTTTGCCTTTAGCTTGAAGCCAAGTATAAAAATGCGCAGGCCCTGTACGGTTGTTATCACTTTGACTCATATTAAATTTGCTGCTGAAGTGACCAAAGCGTGTTTCTTCAGCTAAATTCGCAGTAAAGCCAAAACTTCCCCCTTCAACTTGATAGTCACTATTGAGCACGTCTTTCAAGTACGAGTCTGAAGTATAAGGGGCATACATAACGCTTAAATCGAGTGAATCAACCCAGCCATCGCGATAGCTGTATTTCAGTAAGGCGTTGATGTTTTCTCTACTTTCGACCTTTTGCGCCGAGAGCGAAATATCCGAAATATCACTTTTTAAATAGCTAACGCTCATTAGTAACGCATGCTGTTCATTTAACTTTTTTTGGATTGAAAAATCGATATTCGTTTTTTCATAGATTGGTGGCGCAAGGTCTTCTTTGCCTTCTGCGGTGTCATCAGACTCATCGTTATCGATTATATGGTACTCCCCCCAATCACTGCGGTTACCACGAATACCAAAGCTCACACGAGTGTCTGTAGAAAAAGGTGAAATCGTTTCGGCATCGACCACGCCACCAGAAAAGTCACCAAAGTCTGCAGGAATGTTATGATCGTAAACAGTAATCGACTCAACAATTTGACTGTTAATGTTCATGCTCTGCACACCGCCTGATACCTCATTTTCAGAGGCCCCAATACGGCTCGCGCTGGCAGGATCAAGACGATTGTTATAATTCATGCCATCAATCATAAAGCCTGTTTGCCAAGGCTTTGCACCCGAGATACTAATTTCAGGGGCGCTAATTTCAGCAAGGTTATCAATCGAGTAGTAGTCTTCACTTAATTGCACGCCCGGCAGTAAGGCAATTAATTCATTAATATCACCATTACCTTTGGGGGTTGCTTCGATAAAGTTTCTATCTAAATAGGCACGACCTATCACCTCAGGTACTTCAATCCCGATGTATTGCCCTTTAACAGTAATGCGCTCTATCTCTTTGCATTGCTTATTGTTCTTATCGTTACATTGAGGATCTGTTGCTTGTTGCTTTACTTCATTAGCGTGTATAGGGGCATTAAGTAAAAGCATCAAACACGCTGATAAGTAGCGCATTTGCATGGTAAAACTCCTGAAATAGTACCAATTAGATTAAAGAGAAGGCCGCATAAGAGCTGGCAATAGTTAATTACCTTTATTAAATTAATTGCTTTATTTGTTGCGTATTTTGCATAAAGGTAAGAGTGGGTGATTGTATCAATTAAAAATGCGAATAGAAATAGATCTCAATTGTATTTTGTTGTTTTTTAGCTTTGCATGGAATATTAAATTCCTTTGTTTGTATATATTTTGAATTTGTTGGGGTTTTAACATAGCGGGCGAGGCTGAAATGCCTCGCCGTATTATGAATGGGTTATTCTCCTAAAGGAGTCACATCGATACTGTCTTCAATACCATCATTGTCAGCATCGTTATCTGCAATTAAGCCGGATTCAGCAATTGCTTGTTCTGATGCGCCTGATAAGAAGAAGTTAGGTTTGCCATCGTGGTCTGTATCGATACTTGCTATCGAAGATGTAGGGAAATCATCTCTTTGAGCGACTAAGTTAGCATAAAGGGCTGTAAGTGATAGCTTATCTGCTTCTGCATTGACTGAGTGAGCAATTAATTCTTTTACCGCGGCATCATTGCCAAGTAGGGTCTGAAAAGTAATCAATGTTTCAAGGTTACTTTGTATAACTTTATCGTCTTGTAAGAGTACAAACGTATTTGCATTGGCTACAAATGGCTTTAACATTTCAATTGTTTCAGCATAAGCTGAGGCATATTGCTCGTTATTTACTTGGAATCTAGCTAATGATGAGGTGAGAGAGTAGCTTTCGAATAGTCCACCACTTGTTTTGCCAGTGCTAAGTGTCGCGTAAAGTGCTTTAGTAAGTAGAGATTTATAGTCATTAATATCAAGGTTTGATTGTTCTGATTGCAGTGTGGTCAAGCTGATATCTAACCAATTTAACGCCATATCAATTAGCCCTGCTTGTACAAGGTATCCGAGTGAACTTAATCGCCATTCTATTTGTGTTTGCTTTTTTTCAAACAAATTAATTAGAGTGTTAAGTTTTTCTGCGGTGTTAGCTATCGATTCAGGTTGAGATACGAGCCCGAAAGTAGCTAGCTGGTGATTCAATGCATAAGCAGCTGAGACGGTAGTGAAGTTAGTATTATTTTCAATAAAGTAAGTATCTATAATATCTGAACAACGCTGTGCGTAATTTTTAGCTTGTTGCTCATTACCTAATGCTATTGCAAGATTGACTAGTCCAGCACAACCATACCGGTCAGTAATGTAAGTAGGTGAAGTTTGACTTAAAATATACTCTTCAGAAAATAGTATATCTGCGGCGTAATTAGCCAGAATTAGGCCAAGTTCATTTTCACCTCGAACTCGAAGAATATCAGCTGCACCAGGTTGGCCTGATGAGGTTATAAGTGTCTGATAGAAGCTAATTGCATTAGGTGATTCGCCACTCATAAAGTATTCTTTCGCGTTTTGTACTGCATCATCTATGGTGATACCCGCTTGTAGCTTGTTAGCTACTTCATAAGCAAAAGAAAATTCAACAGCATCATCTTTGTCATCTTGATCTGTGAGTAAAGCAAAAGCGGGATTATTTGAAAGCTCTACATCATATAAAGCTTTAATATTTGCTGTTAAAACTTCTAATGGATAGGTATATGAAGCTAAAGTTGCTTCTGCATATGGGCTTGCAGTAAAGCTATATGTATTATCAAAACCAACAACACCATAATATGAAAGCGCTAAGTTCGTATAATATTTTGCCAAATCAACTTCATTTAGCTGAATAAAAGATTGAGCAGACCATGCAATGTAAAGTGCCCGCATACGCTCAGTTGGTTGGCCTTTGTAGTCACCTGACTTTTGTATAAAGTAACCGATTTTTTCACTTAATTCGGCCATGGCTTGAGTGACTTTTACTCCTTCATTTCTTACTGTTTCTGTGTGGGTTGCAGCATATTGCTCTTTAGAAGACTCAACGGTTTTTTTGATTGCAGATATGAACCTAATATAAGTCGCATTATATTCTTCTGTATAAACCTCACTTGCATAAAGTTTTAGTGTGTCTAACATAGCTTGAGCGGCCTCAGTTTGGCCAGCTGCGTTGTATTGATTCGTTAGAGTCAGATAAAAGCCCGGATCTGAGCTGCTGATATTTTCCAGTCCTTTTTCAGCAAGGTATTGATTGTAAAGAGTTGCAGCATCTTGTCTAAACGTTAAAGCTTTTTCACTTAAATTTATCAAATCAAGAGATTTAGCTGCATCTAAATAGGCATTTGCTTTTGTGTCTATTGCTGTAATTTTGTTGAAGTGTTCGTCAGCTTTCTCAGCAAAGCCTGCAATAAGGTAACCAATAGCTAATTGTGTGTTTACTTCGTCCATGTAAATATCATCATTGATATTTTCACTAATCGCTTGTGCTTGTTTTAAATGAGACTTATCTGAGCTGTAGTAGTAATTGAGCTTATCTTCGTTCGTAACATACGAAGGTTTTAATTCAATGGTTGCGGTGATAGGCGAGCTAATATTGCCATCGGTAAATTCAATAACAAAACTATCGTTAATTTCTGACAGCGTTTCTGCGGTAAATGTAAATGCCCCTGTTTGTTCATCTAGAGTAAGGGTACCGTTGGTAGGAGGCGTTACTAAAGAGACAGTTACAGTGTCACCGTCGGCATCATTAAAAGTTAATGAACCTTCAGTTGTTGTTGAGGTGGTTACAGTGATTGACTGGCTCGTAAGCGTTGGTGCATCGTTAACGTTGTTAACCGTAAAAGTAAGTACTGCATCAGTACTTAAGCTGCCGTCAGTGGCGGTAACGGTTACTGTGTCTTGGCCTGCAAAATTTTCTTTTGGGGTATAGGTAAATGTACCATCAGCATTTAAAGCAAATACTCCGTTACTTGCTGCAGAGCCGAGGGTATAGCTAACAGCATCATCATCTGCTGCCACAACTTGGCCCGTAATAGATGTATCTTCATCTAGTGTGAACATTAAGTTACTTGTGAACTCAGGTGCATTATTACTATCTGAACCACCGCATCCAGTGAGAGCAAATGCAATTACAAATGGTAAATACTTTATTCTGTTTTTCATGCTGATACCCGTATTTATTATTTAAAAATTATGAAGGGTTGAGATGTTATCATTATAATGCGAATGATAATAGATCTTAATTGCGTTTGGTTGTGCTTTTTTGTGCAATTGTGGTTCTCTAACTTGAACCGTGATTTAAAAACGATGTTTTACAGCTGGGGAGTAATTGCTTAGTTTCAAAAAAATATACCTTTTCAGAGCAGTTATTTTTTGCCAGCTGCGTTAGACTATTGTTATTGATGTAATTAACCGAGGTCTCAAATGATTGAGTATCCAGTTGACCAACTTCCCCAGTTAATTGATGACTTGCTTCAGTGTGACACCACAACACGCAAAAATAAGTTACTTGCTGATGCTAAAGAAAAGCTTTCTACGGAACATTTATCGTTATTGTTCGAAGCGTTACCTAAAGAGCAGCGTTTAGAAATATGGCAATTACTTGATGAAGATACACAACATGAAATCTTCATTAACCTAGGTGGCGATAGCTGTCGTTGGTTATTGCAAAGTCTAGATGAAGCCGAAGGCTTTAAGTTACTTGACGAAGTGAGCGTAGAAGAGTTACTTGAACTTGAAGAAATTATTCCTGAGCGCTTTGTTGATTATGCACGCAGACAACTTGATGAAGTTCAAACAAAACAGTACGACCTTGCACAGCAATATAATCCAGAGCAGTTAGGTCACTGGCTCGATTTTGATGCGCTAAAAGTGTCAGAAAAACTCACAGTGGCAGGCGCGCGTAAAATTTTTCAAAAAGGCTTACCGCAATACACCGAAGTGATTTATTTGGTCAGTCGCAAAGGTACATTAATTGGTGAAGTGGCAATTAATGCATTATTTAAAGCCAATGATAACGACAGCTTGCTGGATTACGCGAACCTAGATGTGTCGGTTTTACATGCTGATGACGACCTGTACGAAGCCGCTGAAGTGGTTATTCACAGTGAACAAATGGCAATGCCAGTTGTGAATGCCGACAACAAACTCTTAGGCCGATTATCAGTGTCATCAGCTTATGAATTGCGTCAAGAAGTGACCGACGAAGCCGCTGCAAAAGCCGGTGGTCTACGTGAAGACGAGGATCTGTTCTCAAGCGTCACTAAATCGGCAAAAAACCGCGGTATTTGGCTTGGTATTAATCTAGCAACGGCGTTTTTGGCCTCTTGGTTTATCGGTTTGTTTGGTGCAACTATCGAGCAAGTGGTTGCGCTGGCGGTATTAATGCCGGTTGTCGCTTCTATGGGCGGTATTGCAGGTAGTCAGACGTTAACGGTTATTGTACGCGGTTTGGCACTCGGTCAGGTTACCGACTCTAACCGCAAAGCGCTGCTGAAAAAAGAGCTTAGAGTAGGGGCGTTAAACGGCTGTGTTTGGGCCTTTGTGATTGGTGTGCTTACTTATTTTTGGTTCAACGATGGCATGTTAAGTTTAACCATCACTATCGCTATCTTACTTAACTTAGTGGCTGCTTCATTATCTGGGGTGGTGATCCCATCGATTTTAGATAAGCTTAAAATCGATCCAGCCCTTTCAGGGTCTGTGATCCTGACCACAGTCACCGACATCGTCGGTTTTGTTACCTTCCTAGGTTTAGGTAGTTTACTCCTTCTTTAAGGGATCGGATGCTGGCTAAAGTAGTGTTTAGCCAGCTCAACAAATGATTTCACCCGATTTGACAGCGCATACCTATGCGGATAAACCGCAGCAATCGTTAATGGTTTTAGGGTGTGCTCTGCTAACACCTCGACTAATTCGCCTGACTTAATAAACGGGGCGACTGAATAACGAGGCGCTTGAATTATCCCACCACCCGCTGCCGCTGCTTCATTTAAAAATCGGCCATTATTAGAGGTCATTGCCCAGTTAAATTTGCGGCAAACATGCTGACCATCTAGCAAAAATATCCATTGGTCATGACGAATATGATGACTGAAAAACAGTAATCTATGTTCAGATAAAGCCGCAATATCTGTTGGCGTACCATGTTTTTTTAAGTAAGCAGGACTGGCCCATAAAGATAATGATGAATGGCAAACCGTCTGCGCTATGTGGCTGGCATCAGGTAATGAAGGAGCAACTCTAAATGCCAGATCAATTTGGCTATCAAATAAATCAACAGGCGTATTAGACAATACAATATCTAATTTCACATCAGGGAAATCATGCTGATATTGACTAACCAAAGGTGCTAAATATTGGCAACCAAATTCAATACTGGCTGAAATAGCTAGCTTACCACTAGGCGTTTGACTAAGCCCGCTAAGCTCAGCATCAACTTCATTAAATTTATTCAGCAATGGCTTCATTTGCAGAACATAGTTTTGGCCTGCATCGGTTAAGCAAACTTTGCGGGTGTTTCGTTTTAGCAGCAAGCAGCCTAAGTTTTGCTCTAACTGTTTAACGTAGCGGCTAACCATGGTGGTAGACAGCTGCATCTGCTTAGCAGCTTGCGTAAAGCTTTGATATTCAGCAACTAAGCATATTGCCCTGACGGCTTCTAGTTTGTTCATTGTTATTATTTTTAAACTATAAGTTCATACACTATAAACTTTTGTGAGATGTAAAACCAAGCAATTCAGGTGTAAGTTGGGGGTTAAAACAAGAATAAGAGGTGATTATGAAATCGGGCATCAACACATTACTTGCCAGCATTGCATTGGCATTATCGTCGTCGGTGATGGCACAAACCATTGCATTACAAAATGTGAACCTAATCGACGTCGAAGCCTTGTCGGTTAATAAAGCACAAACCATCATCATAGAAGATGACAAAATCAAACAAATTGTTCCTGCAAGTTCTCGTCGCTTTGCCGATGATGTCATTAAAATCGATTTAGCAGGAAAGTATGTCATACCCGGTTTAATCGATACTCATGTGCACCATGCTACTTCGCCTGATGACTCAGATAACGATGAAATCACACGCACACGCTTGCGTCAGCTTTTACAGGGGGGTGTAACAAGTGTGCGCGATATGGGCGGCGATACCCGTGCTTTGAGTTCACTTAAAAGACGAGCCGATAACGATATTATTCAATCACCGGATATCTATTATTCTGTGATTATTGGTGGTAAAGCGTTCTTTTCTGACCCCCGCACAGTCGCCTCTGCAAAAGGTGAAATCCCGGGAGCTGTGGACTGGATGCGTGCCGTTGATGAACACAGTGACTTTGATGCCATTATGCTGCGTAGTAAAGGGTTGGGGGCAACCGGCATCAAAATTTATGCAAATGTGCCAGGATCAGTGGTAGCAAAGTTATCTCAAGCTGCTAAAAAACATGACCTCAAGGTGTGGTCGCATGCTTTTATTGGCCCAGCAACACCGCTTGAAGCGGTTAATGGTGGGGTTGAAACAATTTCACATGCTGCCGATTTTGCCGCGCAAGTAATTGAAAATTTCTATGATATGCGTCGTAAAAATGTCGCCTTAACAGAGCAGCAAAAAAGCGATGCAAAGCAACTAGAAGCTTATCAAACACTCATAAAACAGATGAAAAATAAGGGCACAATTCTAGACTCAACCTTAACGGTCTTTGATAAAACCAAAGCCTCACGTGGTGAAAAAGGGTTATTGCTCAATGAGTGGGGCGGGTTGTTTACGCAATTGGCTCATCAAGCCGGTGTAACTATTGCAGCAGGTACTGATGTGACCAGTGATAGATTTAATACTGTAACGCCTATGGTGCACGATGAAATGAAGTTATTAGTTGAACGGGCAGGTTTAACACCTTTAGAAGCTCTACAGGCTGCAACCATTAATGGTGCAAAAGTGATAGGCATTGAAAAGCAAACTGGTTCAATAAAGGCAGGTAAAACGGCGAATCTTGTGGTACTTAACAGTGATCCAAGTATTGAAATCACCAATAGCCAAAACATTGTTCATGTAATTAAAAATGGCCAATTTATCCACTTAGGTGATAATGAAAAATTACCGTTTGTGATGGCGCGTGAAGCGGCTGGGTTATTATTTTTATCGGGGCAATTAGGCAACTTGCCAACCACCATGGCGTTGGCAGGCAATGACATCAGCACCCAAATGACGCAGGCAATGAAAAACATTGGCTTTGTTTTGCAAGATCACAATTTAGATTTTAACGATGTTGTTAAATGCACCCTTATGTTGGCAGATATAAAAGACTGGCCTTTAGCCAATCAAGCCTACACGCCATTTTTTACTAAGTTACCCGCCAGAAGTGCTTTTGCAGCTAGCGGCTTGGCACTTGGCGCAAAGGTTGAAGTGGAGTGTATTGCTGCGTTGTAGCTAAAATTGTAAGCGAACATAAAATAAACACTTTTATTTACCTAATACACAGTTATTATGAATTGTGACTCAGTCAAACTAAAAGGACGTTAATATGGTATTAGGTAAAAAAGCAGCACTGGCTGCTTTATCGGTAATTTCAGTGTTTAGCGCATCAGCAGCACAAACCGCTTCGGGTGAACAAACTAAACTGAGTGAAGATCCCACCAAGGTCGTCACTCAGTTTGGCGCCAGTTATTCTGATGAATTAAGGATCACCGGTTCGCTAAGTTTGGGAGCAGTAAAAAAGCTTAATGCCAGTGTGAGTGCCAATGGTGATGAATGGCGTGTTGGTGGCTCGTGGCTATTTGATATTGGCATTGTTAATTTTAACTTTGGTAAGCAAAGTTATGATCAAGGAGCTGAGCGTACAACCTACAGTGTTGGCACCTTTATGCCACTGAGTTACTTTGATATTGCGCCCTATGGTTGGCAAATTTTCGCTATGGGGGGTTATAGCCATGTTGATGGTGAAATTGCTTGTTTAGCAGGGCAAGGAGCATGTTTAACAACAGAAATACCTGGCCCCGAGGGTTGGGTGCTCATTCCAAACAGCAGTGACGGTGGTTACTTAGGTGCATTTGCTTTAAAGCCATTATCCGAAAAATGGACATTAATGACTGCAGCAGCGTATTCGGTAGGTTCTAACGATTATTCAGGTTATTTCGCAGCCATTGGTGCAAGTTATCAATTTGATAAACAACAAAGTTTCAAGCTTTTTGCTGCAACAGAAGACAGTGATTATGGCTCAGATCAAAACTTAGTACTGGGTTACACTTATCAATTTAATTAAAAAATACTGTTACAAAGCATTAAATTTTGTTAGTTTTCTGAGTGAGTTATCACTGAGAAAATAGTGAATGAAAAAAAAGTTAGCCTTGTTATTACTAGGATTATCTTGCCTTAATGTCAGCGCCTCTGAAAACTTTAGTGATCATGAGATGTTTTGTGAGCAACAACCACAAATTAGTTGCTTAGATTACATTAATCAGCAGCTTGCAAGTAGTGAGTTGGGCTCTGCGCGTTGGTATGAGATTAAATCTTATCAGTTTGATTATTTCTACGACAAAATGGAATTTCAGACCTTGAAAGATAGCACTGAGCCCTTCATTTCAAGTGAAGAATTACCTGTTGTCTTTCAAGTGCAAGTTTACTTTTATTACGCTAAATCAATGCATTATTTAGGCGACTTTGAAACAGGTCGTAAATATGCCACTAAAGCATTTGAAAAACTGCAAGCAATCTTTGACTCTTTTGGTAACCCTATGCGCATGGTCGAATTGGCTAATTTGCAATACGTGTTTGGCAACAAAGAAACGGCACTGCATATACTTGATAGGGCAGAGCGCCGCTTTGGAAAAAGCAAAGATCCCATTTTTCACTTTGAACTGGCTTCGAATAAAGCCAATGTTTTTCATTCATTAGGTGATGTAGATGGCGCACTTGCAAGCCGACAAATCGCCGCTGATTGGATTTTAAAAACCAACCATAATCGCAAAATCTCTGTCGCTTTAGGTAATTTAGCGCGTACCCACCAACTTCTGGCAAATTATGAGCAAGCTGACGCTGTTTATACTCAGTCTCTTAAGTACATGGACTTAGACTCAGATCGCCATGTGATTGCCATTTATACGTTACGCCTAGCTGAAATTAATTGGCAAGCAGGCAAGCCAGAGCAGGCTCTAAAATGGTATAAGCAAGTGCATAAAGAAGACATTCGTCAATCACATGCGAAACTTTATGCACATCTTGGCAACGTACTCTAGATAGTGTAAAAACACCCTGGTTTTTCGTCTTCACCCGGCGCTAAAATTTGTAAATGGGTCGACTCACCTTGTTCCATCAAAGGCTTCATAGTTTTATCAAACTGCTTAGCGGCATGTTCAATTAACTTTGCTTGCTGTTCCAGTGCTTTAAAGTCAGCATCATGAGCAGCCATAAGTTTATTGAGCTCTTTAGCCAACTTATCTTGCTCTTTTAATAAGCTTTTATTAATTCGCAAGTGGTTCTCGTCTTCAATCACTGCTTCTTCAGTGATTGCTTCTATTTGCTCAGAGTACTCAGTAACTTGTAGCTCAATGTCACTAATAGGTTGCTCAAGTGCTTCTAGTTTTACCTGCTCACGTTCAAGCTCTAGGTATGCAGCAATCTGTTCGTTATTGAGGGTACTTTCGCTTATCTTTTTACAGTCTTTAAAAGTGATAACACGATAATCACCTTGGTTGTGTGCTGTACTGGCATTTGAGAGGCCGATACACGCTGTAGTGGCTGTGATTAAGAGTGCACTTGCGCTGATGCGTACTAAATTCATAATGATGTCCTAATGGGTTATGTTATTTAGTTAGTCGTCGCAAGTGTGAAAAAGGTTGTTTAAATTTTAAATTTATATCCCACGCCATAAATTGACTCAATGTAATGGCTATCAGGGTCGGCTTGAATCAGCTTTTTACGCAAGTTTTTAATGTGTGAATCAATACTGCGCTCGTAACTCTCAAAGTACTTCCCTTGGGTCATGGTCAGTAAATCTTGGCGTGAAAAAACTTTATTAGGTGAGGCAATTAATATTTTTAATAAACTAAATTCATTAATTGTAAGTTTCAGTTCTTCATTTTTTACCAGTACTTTGTATTCGCTCGGATCAACAATAATATTGCCTGCTGTGAATGTACTCGGTTTGTTAGTTGGCATTCGGCGTCGTTTTAAAATGGCTTTCACACGCGCCATTAACTCTTTTGGTTTGAATGGTTTAGTAACATAGTCATCGGCACCCACATCAAAACCAATTAAGTGATCAATTTCTTCGACCCGTGCTGTAAGCATAATAATAGGCACATCACTGTATTGTCTTATCTTGCTGCACAACTCGATGCCATTTGTGCCTGGCAGCATGATATCGAGAATAATCAAATCAGGGTTTAGCTCATTAACAGCATCCAGTGCGCAGTTGCCATCGTGAATTAGGCTTGTTTTAAACCCTTCAAGATATAAATACTTTTCTATTAATTCGGCAATTTTAACTTCATCTTCAATAACGAGAATATGCTGTTTAGCTAAGGTTTCTGACATATTAGTGCGCCTCTGCAAGCGGGAGTTTTAACGTTATACACAGACCGCCTAAACGGCTTTTAGTTGCATTTATTTTTCCTTGGTGGGCTTCAACAATTGTTTGGCAAATTGCCAAGCCTAAGCCAAAACCGCCGGTTTTTCTGTTACGAGAACTATCGGTGCGATATAAACGATCAAATAGTTTTTCAAGGGCTTCATCAGGAACACCAGGGCCTGAATCTTCTATCGACAAAAATACATGATGGTTAGACACGGTTAAATCTAACCAGACTTTTTGCTGTTCATCTGTATAGCGTAAATTATTTTCTAAAATGTTTTGTAATACTTGCGTAATACGATTTTGGTCAGCCAAAACCATTACCGTTTGCTCTGGTAAGGTGGCATTAAGCGTGATGTTTTTGGATTGAAATTTAAACGCATATTTATGCGCTTGTAGGGCCACTAAGGCATTAAAATCAATGGCTTCCATGTGATAGTTAAAGCTGTGTCTGTCGAGTGAGCTGACTTTATGTAAGTCGTTCACAAGTCGGCTTAACAGCGCCAATTCTTCTTGCAGTGAGCTTATTGCTTTTTGGTTTGGTTCGATAATGCCATCGTTAATAGCCTCTAGTTCACCCTCTAAAATAGTTAAAGGCGTGCGCAGCTCATGAGAAATATCCATGATCCATTGGCTTTGCTGCGATTCAAAGCGTCTGAGCTCTGTGGCAATACGATTAAAATCATCCGCTAAGGTAGCAAATTCATCACTGCTGTTGACGGTTATTTGGGTCTCAAACTCGCGTTCTGCAAGGGCTTTTGCGCCTTTTTTCAGCTGCGAAATTGGGTTAGTAAAATGACGTGCGAGTAAGTAACTAAACAATAACGCAATTAATAAACCAATCCCTGCTGTCCACAAACTGATATTAATTTGGGTACTAAGGTAATGCTGAGTCAGTGCGCTAACATGATTGCGGTTAGCATGCAGCTGAAGCACCGCAACAACGTCACCATTGTGAGTGATTTCTTGCTCGTTCACGACCTCTGTTTCGGTATAGCCAGCAATCAGTATTTCGCCTTTTGCATCAAGCAAGCTTAGGCGTTTTTCAAAGGGTATAAAGTCATCAGCCATGGGTTTATTGCGAGGCGGTGGCTCACGCATGTCAGCATAGTTTGCAGGCTCGTTAAACTCAGTTGATGGGTCAAATTCAGGTGCTTGATCGAACGATGGTGGCTTCCCAAAATCATCAGGGGGTGGCATAACCTCATTTTGCACATGCTTTTCGGGAGGGCCATTTTGTGTAAAAGGGCCGGGCTCTCTTGGTTGTGGGCTATTAGGCGAAAATAATAAACGGCTTGAATGAAAATTGCGGTTAATTAGCTCATACCACAGGGCTTTAGAATCGATAAACATGCCAATCGAACCCGTTTGCTGATACTGCTGGCTAATTTCAGTGGCTATACGGTTAAATGCTTCGTTATCTATATCTTCAAACACATTATTGAGCATACGCTTATTGGTAATTGCATTCAGGCCAAACATGGTCAATACCAGCAATAACGTAATAATAAGATTAGTAATTAAGAGTTTGTGAATTAACTTCATAGATATAATAGTAAAATGTAATAGCCAATATTGAATATACTATAAATGTCTATTTTTTGGCATGCGCATACTAGTCACTCTATAAAAGCACCACTTTTTCTACACAAAGTCTCTACATTTGTTCTTTATACTCGATGCTAATTACTCATGTTAGCGAAGGGGCACAAGATGACTTTAAAACCTGAACTTTATACTCGTAGAAAAATGCTAAAAACATTAGGTGTTTCAGTTGCTGCTGTGCCTATGTTGGCATTTTTAGGCTGTAACTCAGATACAGTATCATCAACAGATACAACATCAGATACAGACACTTCAACAGGCTCAGACACCAGCACTGATACAGGCGATACAACAACCACGAACGACAGTGATTATGTATCGGGCACAACAGCACTTATTACTGATGACTTTCCTGATGACAGTATTTTTGAAACATCAACAGCATGTGTGTTAGCACTTACTCAAGCAACAACCGAAGGCCCATGTTACTTCCAAGCTGATTCAGACGAAGATATTTCGGATGGTTTAACCGGTTTACCTATGATGCTGTGCTTACAGTTAATTGATAGCGACTGTAACCCATTAGCAAATTACGAAATCTCGGTTTGGCACTGTGATACCAGCGGTATTTACTCGGGCGATACTAGCAGTAGTTCTGATAGCTCACGTTTTGCCGGTGACTTCTGTACTGACGGCGATGCCGAAGCTGAGGCAAGTACTTGGTACCGTGGTTCATTGATCACAGATAGCAGTGGCCGTGTGAACTTTAAAACGCATTTCCCTGGTTGGTATTCTGGCCGTACTATTCATATTCACTTTAAAGTAGCAAACAACAATAACGACTATGTAATTAGCCAGTTCTGTTTTACTGATGCGTTTGCAAAAGAAATTTGTACCACTCACAGCGATTACAAATCACGCGGTGAACAAGATACAACTCTTGCTAGCATCGATAACGTGTTTGGTAGTGATTATGAGCAGTTTATTTTAAACACAGCACAAAATAGTGATGGCACTTTATTGGCGTATCACACTATTCAAATTAGTTAATTTATTCACTCATCATTGTAGGTTAGGGCGTGTTAGCAATTACTGCTTTCACGCCCTATTTTTTTAGAAGCTATAAGTGATGTTACCGTAAATAAAACGGCCATCTAAGCTGTATGGTGCAAAGCCACTATAAGGGAAAATTTGGTTGAAATCGCTATAACCTATATTACTTACAGTATCTTGAGGGTACTGATCGAATAGGTTATTGGCGCCTAATGCAAACTTCCACTGCTCATCAGGGCGGTAAGCCACTTCTAAGTCTGCAATCCATTTAGCATCAAGTACTTCATCACCATCTTCACTGCTTGCAGTATCAACTACTTCACCATAACGAGTTGCTCGTAATGTCGTTTGGAAGTTTTCATAATCCCATGTTGCAGAAAGGTTCCATTTATCGGCTGGAGTACCTTTTTCAAAGCGTGTGATTTCGCGACGAGAGAAATACTCGTAGCTATCGCCAAGCGCTTCTAATTCAGGTGGATTTTCTTTAACGTGTGTTACTTCAGTGTCGTTAAAGTTAACCGCTGCACTTAAGCGTAAATCACCATAGTTTTCTAAGCCTAGTGAGTAGGTCGCAACAATATCAACACCTTGCGTACGTGAATCAATGGCATTAGTAAAGTAACGAACGCGCTGCGTATTTACTTCGCCCGCTTCGGCTAAAATCGCTTCAACTTCTGAGCCACTTAAGTTTTCAGACAAAACGATACGGTCGTCAATTTCAATGCGATACGCATCTAGGGTTAAGCTAAAACCGCCTTGCGTAAAGATGAAACCCGCTGTCATATTTACTGATTCTTCTGCTTCAAGTTCACGTGCACCTAAAGCTTGCGCTGCTGGCTCATCAACTGGGAATAAGCCCACTTCATTTGGCACACCATTTTCAAAAACAGTGCTTACTGATTTATATGAAGTTTGGGCAAGTGATGGCGCTCTAAAACCTGTGCTAATTGCACCACGTAGCGACAGCGACTCGTTAATGCTGTAGCGTGAAGCAAGTTTAGAGGTAAAAGTACTACCAAAATCACTGTAATCTTCAAAACGACCTGCTAATACAAGGTTCCAATCTGTCGTTAGGTAAGTATCAAACTCTGCAAATACCGCAATGTTATGACGGCTTTTATCTGTTGCACTTTCTGGTGAGAAACCAGGTAACACTTGCGCGCCACCGGCAGCAACTGGGTTGCCATCGTCATCTAATACAGTGAGGTAAGAGGCTGTTTCACCTGCTTTGATTTGGTAGTTTTCGTGACGATACTCAGCACCAATAGTAACAAACACATCATCAGGTAAACCTAAATCTAGTGTGTTGCTAGCATCCATGTTTACTAAGTATTGTTCATACACAAGCGAGCCATCATCAAATTCTGTTGGGCTGCTAACACCCATCGAGGTATTTAAGCTGTTGCTTACGCCAATACCAAAATCGTTACGACCATAATTGGTGCTTACATCCCAAGCCCAATCATTAGTTTCGCCATTTAAGCCAATTGCAAATGAGTAGTCATCTACATCGGTATCAATTTGCGGTAAGAAACCGTCAGGGTACACTTCAGTTAAGTTACGTGAATCGTTGGCACGACGATAAAAACCACCTGAGTTACCTTTACGGTTTGAGTAACTAGCAAATGAGTAAAGCGATAGCGAGTTATCAAACTCGTAACCTAGGTTATAAAAGAGCGCGAAGTCTTCGATATCGGCTTTACCAAAACGGTGGTTATAGCGGTCGAAGTCAAATTCACGCGAATCTAAATCGCCATTTTCATCACGGCTATACTGCTCACGTGCATCAAAGCCAGAGCGGTTTGTTGGCTCGTTATTACGTGACTCAATTGACACGTTAATAAAACCATTATCGCCTAGTGCGAAACCTGCATTAGCACTTGCTGTGCGCGTAATGCCGTCGTTTACTTCACGGTCGCTGCCAGTTTCAAAGCTTAAGTTGCCTTCGCTATCTGTTGTAGTGTTTAGTAGCTGAGGAGAGCCTGCCATTTGTGTGTCGTATTCACCGTATGTGTAGCTCACACTACCGCCTTCATCGGCATCTTTTAATACAATATTGATCACACCGGCAATCGCGTCAGAACCGTATTGAGCTGCAGCGCCATCACGCAGAATTTCAACACGCTTAATCGCAGAAGTCGGAATATTATTTAAATCTACGGCCGTTGAACCACGGCCAACCGTACCATTTAAGTTTAATAATGCACCGGCATGGCGGCGTTTACCATTAATCAGAACTAATGTGTGATCCGGAGCAAGGCCACGTAAAACAGCCGGTTTTGCGTGGTCAGTACCATCAGCAATGGTGGCACTTGGGTAGTTAAAGCTTGGTAACTGTGATGCTAATACTTGGCTCATATCAAGCTGACCTGTGCTTGATAAATCGCGGCTTGTTAATAAATCGACAGGCACGGTACTTTCAGAAATACTACGAAGGCTTCGGCGAGTACCAGTAACAGAAATAACTTCAACATCTTGAGCGGTGTTGTCAGTTGTTTGCTCAGCAGCGATTGCAGTCACTGATGTAGCGAGTGTACTTGCAATTGCGAGTTGCAAAGGTACTTTTTTAAAAAATGTCATTGTTGGATCCCTTCTGACGTTGATTTCGCTTCGCAGTTTATCAATAAAAAAGGAACGAACAAATAACATAAAAGTATACTTTATGATTATCTGAACAAGCTATTTAGCTCACTGTTTTTACATTGTATTTACTTTGTTATGCGCTAATGCTTATTTTATTTCTACCCTCTGTTTTTGCTCGGTATAAAGCAGTATCTGCTGCACAAATTAATGCCTCTGAAGTACGATATTGATTATTAAACTCACAGGCAATTCCTTGGCTTACACTTATTCTAAAATCACTTGGTAAACCTATATCAGTAAATGGCATGTTATTTACTTTTATTTGAATATGTTTAGCAATAGCGGCGGCCGTGTCTTTTTGGCAGCGGGGTAATATAATGGCGAACTCTTCACCACCATAACGCGCTGCTAAACAATCACGAGAAGGGAGTGATTCTGCGATTATACTTGCTACTTTTTGTAAGCATTTATCGCCTTTTACATGACCAAATCGGTCATTGAATAATTTAAAGTAATCAATGTCGATTAATATAGTGCTAATGGCTTGGTTGGTTTGTACGCTTTCTTGCCAATGCTCTTTTAATGATTCCTCAAGGGTTAATCTATTTGCAAGGCCGGTTAAATGGTCAGTGGTAGCCTGTTTAATTAAACGATTGTATTGCTCTTTGTGTGATGATAAATCGTGTAATACACAAATAAATAAATTTTCTGCAACGGCAATGTTTTTTGGCAGGCTCGATATACATAAATCCGCCTCAAGGGTTTTACTATCGGCACGGTTTATTTTAACTTCGTTTGGCCCAAGACTTATCGGCGAGTCTTTATGGTCTAACCAACTGAGTAGGGTATACATGTATTTATCGCGGTCTGTGTCGTGTAGGTAATGTAAAATGTTTTGCCCGATTAACGCTTCTTGGTTGTCACCTAAAAGCTGTGCTGCCATCGGGTTTGCAAATTCAAACGTGCCTTGGCCATTAATGATAAACACTCCCTCAGGAATGTTCTGAAACATTTGGGCAATCAGCGCAAGTTGCTCTGAATTGATAGACTGCGGTAGTGCGTTTTTCGCTTCTGGTTTTGCAGTGCTTGGTTGTTCATTTTTGTTAGTAGACACGTTCGTTTCCTTTTTGCCGATGCAAACGATTTTGGTGTCTATAAAGTTACTTAAAAAAGTGCAAATTAACCTTCTGGTAATCTTCTGGTTTTAATTTGTTGTTTTGTAATGTAAAAAAGCTCCTAAAAAGGAGCTTTTCACGAGAGGTATTTAGTCTTCTTTATCATTTTTTACTTGCGGGTCGGCACTTTCATAGCTTGTGCCATTGCACTCTACGATGAAAATCATACACGCAGTACCGCTATTATCATCTGTATCGGCAATCTCAATTGTTTGACCATTGTTAGTGACTTTAAAGCAAAGTCTTGCTCGCAATTACCTTCAAGGTTTGCAAATTTAGCACCTGTAAATTGAAAGCCCGCTTCAACTGTTGCGTTATCAAGTGTATAAATACCTAGGCTGTTTCTTTCATTGACAGTACCGCCACCAGAAACTTGCTGACCGTCTTGGAAGTATGTGAATACAGCTTCATTTTCAGTGTTAAGTGTAATGTTCACTGTAAAATTGTAAGTTTGACTTTCGCTCATTGTTATTACCTTCTAGTTGTTTTTTATAGTTCAAAGTTAGTAATGCCTAACTCTATTAGTTTATTTTTAACTGCGCTTACCTCACTTACCTTATTTAAACAGGTGTAAGCTTGAATAAGTGGGTAAGTTCTTTTTATGCTTTTATTACCATTGTTGTTTTTATAAATTGTATTTATAGTTGCTTGGCAAAATTGTTGTTTTGCTATTTTGTCTTCAGCAAGCTTTGCTTTAATTAAGTTAATCTTTATTAGAATAGAGTTGTTTTCTATTTTTTTAGTATCAGACAATATCTCAATAAAATCTGAGTTTCTTTCTAATTTTAATAAATGGGATTCGGCTTCACTTAAAAGATTTCTATTTATTAAATAATGAATGACACCTATTTGAATGTTTATTAAAGTTGTATTTGAAAACCCTTGGTTATCAATGTAACTCAAAACATCTTTTACCCTTTCACTAGTTTTATTTTTATCTAACAGCATTAATTGGTATGCAAGCGTTCTATAAAAGGTGCGTTGAAAGTTTTGATTTTTTGGATCTTGTATTCTTGCTTGATTAATCGCATTGGTTGCTTTTTCTGCTTTTAAAAATGCCGCTTTCTTGTTTGGGAAGTAGCTCAATAAAAAGCTTTGCTGCATATAAGTGTTTGCTAAATGACTTTGCAAACTTGCATCATTCGGTGATGTTTTAAGCATGTTGACTAGCTGTTGAGAGGCTTGCTCAAGCATTTCGAGTGCAGCGTTTAAATTACCGAGCCTTTCTTCTGTGGTTGCAATCCAGCTGATAGTATCTGTCTTATCGCGTAATAAATTTTTGTTATTAGGTTTAAGTTCAAGAGCTTGGTTTTTAAGTTTTAAAGATTCAGTAAAACTTTGTTTTGCAAGTGCGTAATTAAACTGTTTTAAATACAGCGAGCCAAGTGAATTGTGTGAGTAAGATAGCTCCATAATTGAATTAAAGTCATTAGGGGCAAGTTGATACATCTTTTCACTGTAAGCCAAGTAACTTTTGAACATTGGCTCAGTCGCTAAGTAATTACTTTGCTCATAAGTTAAATTACCAAGCCAAAAAGCATTAGCCCCTGCGAGCATTAGTAAATCAAGGTTGTTGGGTTGAATTTGTAGTAATGATTCTAGGCGCGTTCGCGCATTTTCAAAGGCGGTGAAGGCTTCGTCGGTTTTGCCACGAGAGTAGGCGACTTCGCCCATGGCCTCTAAGGTTTGAGCGTATTGAAAACGGTTATTAAACTCGGCTTGTTTATCGCTAAAGTCAAACAACGACGCTGTTTCTTCGTCTTGATTGGTAAAATACTCAAGGGCTTTATTGCTGATACCATCCAATAAATCCATACGTTCAACGCTTCTGAGTTTATCGGCAAATTCACCAACCATAAAACCCAATAAACTCTCAGCTTCTTGGCGTTTTTGTTTTGCTATTTGTTCGGCGTGATAGCTGCGCACGCTCATAAATGTGGCAATAAAGGTTAAGCACACAAGTGCAGCCGCCGTTATTTGTAACACGCGTTTTTTACGTTTCGCTTTGTTGTTAGAAGCTTTAATTAACGCTTGGTCGTCGCTCGATAAGCTAAACATAGGGTTTTTAACTAGGCTTTGTGCTTCTTGCAGCGGTTTACCTTGGGCTAATAAAAAGTCGCTGTGTTTTTGTTCAATCAGCCAGCGCTCGGTGGCTAGTTGCACACGGCTTTGAATTGCTAAGCTTTGTTGGTGCTCTTGCACCCAATCTATGGCGCGTTGCCAATGGCGTAGCAGGGCTTCGTGGGCAAGGCTAAAACAGGCTTGTTCATTTTTAAGGTGTGATACAAACAAGCGGCTATCGACCATAGCCTGAACAAGCTTGGTCGCAGCTGGGCTGGTTAATTCGCTCCAATGTGCAGCACGGCTGGTGAGCGTTTCGCCATCTGGGTTTAAGGTGATCAGTTTAGAAAGGACTGCGGCAAGTTCAGTTTGTTGGTCTTTGGGTAATTGGCAAAATACCTGTTCGGCTTTTTGGCCGATGGCTCCTTCGATGGTGCCAAGCGCTTGGTATTCAGAAAACAATAATTCGTTGTCTGGGCTGCGCTGCAAGTAAAGCTGCTGCAAGGTGTATTGCAGCATCGGCAATGCATCAGGGTTATTGGCAGTATCGTTACAAAGTTGTTCATCAAGCGGTGTGTGATGCTCTGGATGATGTTGCCAACTTAAGCCTGCTGCAAGTGCTGGCAAACGGATCATTTGCTTAAGCTCAGAGCGAGTTGGCGCTAATAAATCAAAGTGTGCGCCATTGGCTTTACCTGCCATTAAACTTGGTTGACTCACTACTTGCGGGTAAAAGTCATTACGACAGGCACTAAAAATGATCATGCAGCCACTTGTTGCTAAGCGCTCAATAAGTGCTAACAGCTGGTTGCGCTCGTCATCGCTAAATAAAGGTGATGACAATAGCACTTCGAGCCTGTCGATAAATAAAAATAAATAGGGCGTAGTGCGCTCTTTATTTAGCGCTGCAAGTGCTGCTTTACAGCGAGAAATAACCTGTTCTGGATCTGTTAGTAACAATTCAGCCAACGCATCGGCGCTTATATCGCTAAGTACAGGTGCGTCGTTTATTTCTAAATCGAGCAAGGTTGAGGCTAAATCAAGCAGTAAGCGCTCTTTGCTGACATCGGCAAAGTCGAGTTGGCAGTAACTGTGTACTCTAATGCCATCGTAGCCATTACTCGACATTAAAGCGGGCAATACACCTGCGTTAACTAATGACGATTTACCTGAACCACTGGCGCCTAAAATTAAGCAAAATGCGCGACCAAACTCAATTTGAGCCGACACTCGCTGTAACAAGGTGGCAATTTGTTTGTTACGACCAAAAAATACATCGGCTTGCTCTGGTGCAAACGCACTTAAGCCAACAAAGGGCGAATCACCTTGCCAACTGGTTTGGCTGGCTTTTTGTTCTTCGTTGAGTGGAAAGTTGATTTCGGCAATAACCCGATAACCACGTTTACGAATAGTTTCTATGTAATGCGGGTCGCTTGCTTTATCGTCAAAGGCTTTACGTAATTGGGTGATCACTTTATGTAGGGGGTTGTCACCCAGCGCTACATTTGGCCAGCATTGGCTGATAATTTCTTCGCTTGTTAGAAGCTCACCTTGTTTTTCGCAAAGCAGTAGTAATACATCCATCGCCTTGGGTTCAAGATGTTTTGTTTGTTCACCGCGTCTGATTGAATTAGTAGCCGGAGTAACTTGCCATTCGCCAACGAAAAACAGTGCCGTATTCATAGTGTTATCTTCATTGTTATTGTTAGAAATGCAGCCCGATTGGACCGATTTTATATTAGATTACGGAATTCTTTGATTAATACAATATTATGAGGTTAACAGCAAGCGCCTTGCCTTTTCTGACATTAAAAAATCATATTGATGTCGTGTATACAAAACTTTTTGTAAAGTTTGTTTGACTTTTTGTATTGCTAGGTTAATCTTTAGTCAAGTTTACTTTACTTTTAAGGTGAGAATAATGAATCAAACAGGATTAACCTTTAAACAACGTAATAAGCAGAACACGCTAAACCTCGCGAAATGGACATCAGCATGGGTGATTACTTTAGCAATGGCCTCATTTGGGCCGCATCTTTTATGGCAAGAGCAGGCTATTTTTAGTGTTGTGGCAATCTTAATTAATGTAGTAGTTGGCATCATGATGATTTTATCGAACAAACGACAACTACAAGGAATGGATGAGCTGCAGCAGCGTATGCACCTTAATGCAATGGCCATTACCTTGGGTGCAAGCTTAGTATTTGGTTTGGCTTATTCGGTGGTGCAATCAAGCGGTTTAATAAGCTTTAAAGAAGATATATCTCACCTCGTGCTCTTTATGGGTTTAACCTATTTAGTGAGTCTTTTAATGATGAATAAGCAGTTAAACGACGAGGGCGAAGAATGAAAAACCGCTTGAAAGTGCTCCGTGCAGAGCACAACTACACCCAAGCGAAACTCGCAGAGCTTTTGGATGTGTCTAGGCAAACTATTAATGCAATAGAAAAAGGTAAATTTGACCCAAGTTTGCCATTAGCATTTAAAGCCGCGCGTTTATTCAACCTGAGTATCGAAGAGATATTTCAGGATGAGTAAGTCTGATAGCCTTCAGCCTTCAGCCTTCAGCGATCAGACTGAGAGCTGAGAGCTGAGAGCTGAGAGCCGACAGCTTAAGGCTTACAGCTTTGTTTTTTCATCTGCATCGCACTTAACGACCACATTAAAAAACCACCTAAGAATAGTGCCGCCGAAACATAGCCTGTTTGACTAGGCAGTGCGCCTTCGGCAATAGCCATGCCGCCAAGCCAAGGGCCAATCGCATTGGCTGTATTAAACGCACACTGTACTAGCGCACCAATCATGGCATGCCCTTGTGGTGATACATCCATTAGCAGCGATTGGATCACGGTACCTAAACCAACACTAAAACCAATAAAGAAAATCACCGCATATAACAGCCAAATATTATGGCTTGCGCTTACATAACTGGCTGCAAATACCACCGCACCAATCAGCGCTGCGCCTGTGGTTTTCAGCGGTGAGTGGTCGGCGGCTTTACCTAATACGTAGTTACCTAAAGTACAGCCAATACCAAACATGATCATCGCAATAGAGATAGTGTAAGCAGGGGTATGGGTGACTTCTAAAATAGTGTCGGCAATGTAAGTGTAAACACAAAATACACCACCAAAACCAATAATGATGATACCCAGAATGGTCCATACGAGCTTGTTCTTTAATACACTTAGCTCATCGAGAATCGATGTTGGCGCGGTATTTTTTACGTTAGGTACGTATTTCACAATCAATACCAAGGCAACTAACGCAAGTACAGCGGTACCCGCTAAACAATAACGCCAGCTAAAGTTTTGCCCCACTAGGGTGACCATGGGCACACCAACAATAGTGGCAATGGTTAAACCCATAAATACTTTTGACATAAAGCTTGCGCGTTTATCGGCAGGGGCAATGTCGGCTGCCAATAAAATAGCAGCGGCAAAGTAGGCACCGTGTGGTAAACCACTTAAAAATCGAAATAAAATAAGTTGCTCAAGCGAGTTTGCAAAAGCACTTAAGCCATTGAATAAAAACATCATAGTGACAAACATCAACAGTGCATTGCGCTTACGCATGTTGGCGGTTGTGATCATAAATAGCGGTGCACCGACGACTACGCCTATCGCGTAAGCACTAATGGCATAACCACTTTGCGCTGGCGTAGACGAAAATGTTTCGCTGATCAGGGGCAACATTGGCATCATAGAAAATTCTGATAGGCCTAAAATGAATGTGCCTAAAGCCAATACTATCAGAATGGTAAACGTGCTTGCGTTGCCTTGGGAGTTGGCTACGTTAGTCATGTAATTCCTTTAAAATAAATTTAAAAACAAAATAGATTTTTGATAATTGAAAATGCCAGTAACAAATACTTTGTTCTGGAGTAGAGATGTGTGCCCAGAGCTATTGTAATACAAATTAATGGGGTTGATACAGTACTTTTTGGAACGTTCTATATTAGTTTGCTATAAGAAAATAACCTGAACTTCTTAAGTCTTTGCTGTTCAAAATAAATACAGAGAAAAAGCCAACTATACTTGGTTAATTAAATTGGTTTGAAGGAGATTGTAATGAAAAAGATATTTGCTTGTATCGACGGTTCATGCATGACCGATGCGGTGACAGAAGCGGCTATTTGGATTTCTAAGCGCTCCAGCCATCCAATTAACTTTCTGCATGCATTAGAGCCACCTTTGCCGCAGGGCAGTGATGATTTAACCGCAATTATTGGTTTAGGTTCGCAAACCTCATTGTTAGAGCAATTGGCAAAACTTGAGCAAGAACGCAACAAAGTGGCGTCGCAGCATGGTCAATTTTTGCTAGATGAAGCAATGAAAAAAGCCGAGCATGCAGGCCTAACCGAGATTGAGCAACAGCAGCTTTCAATGAGTCTTGTTGATGCCTTACTTGAACATGAAGACAATGCCCGTGTGATGATTATTGGCCGCTCTGGTAAAGGCCATTACGATGATTTTAAAGTACTGGGCTCGCACATTGAAACGCTGATCCGTCAGGTGCATACCCCGGTTGCGATTGTGCCGCCGCAATTTCATGAGCCTACAAATTTTATGCTGGCTTATGATGGCAGCGAAAGTACCGACAAAGCGATTACACAAATTATCAATGGCGGGATTTTATCCGGCTTAGATTGCCACTTGGTGATGGTTGATAAACAAGACGGTCACTGCCAAGACAAACTTGATACTGCCTCAGCAAGGCTGGCTGAAAACGGCTTTAATGTGAGAGCGCGCATGCTCGATGGCGATGTTTACCAAGCGCTGTGGCGATATAAAAGTGACCACGCCGTTGACTTAATGGTGATGGGCGCATTTGGTCACTCTAAATGGCGGCAGTTCTTTTTAGGCAGCACGACCTTAAAAATGCTTGAAGATAGCCGTATTCCTTTAGTGGTGCTGCGCTAAGTTATTCACCTGTGACAGGGTGCGACAATATGTCACGTGTTCAGACTAATTAATGAGTTTTATAATCGGCGTCATTAATTATTTGCTTTGATTTTAAAAGAGTTATGAACACGCAATTTTCTCGCCCTGGTTTTTTATTTTCTAAAATTGCTGCAGCACTCAGCTGTGTATTAAGTATTTCGGCCTTTGCTGATGATTCTATTGAAGTGATAGAAGTACAAGGTCATGCCCAAAATAACCACCAATTAGTTGGCTCTGCAGACGCGTTACTGAAAGATTTAGGTGTTGATTTTTCAGCAGCCGGAGGGGTGTCTAACTTGCCAGTAATGAACGGCATGATGGGCGATAGAGTTAAAGTATTAGTCGATGGTGCTGATGTTACAGCAGCGTGTGCTAACCAAATGAACCCGCCACTCTCTTATGTATCGGCAAACCAAATTGCCTCTTACAGTGTCGTTGCTGGTGTATCACCGGTAAGCAGTGGCGGTGATAATATTGCTGGTGTTATTAGGGTAAATACGATTGCCCCTGAATTTAGTGATACAGACTCAGTGAACTGGCGCGCAGGCTATGTGACAGCAGCATACAAAAGCGTTAACGATAGCCAAGCATATGCGCTAGGTGCCAGCCTTGCGAGCAAACAGTTTAGCTTGTCTTACCAAGGCAGCTTTGAAGATGCGAACAGCTATGATGATGGGCATGGTGAGCGTGTACTTGATACCTTATATCGAGTGCAAAATCATGCCTTAACGGGCGCTGTTCGTGATGAGAAACAACAGCTTGTAGTTAAACTGACGCATCAAAAAATTCCTTACCAAGGCTTTCCTAATCAATACATGGATATGACCGATAACACCAGCTATGGTTTTGTTGCTCAGTATCAGCGTGAGCTTGAAAATGGTGATTTGCAGGTGCAAGTGAATGCGCACGATGTAAAACACGAAATGGGTTTTTTCAGTAATGAGAAAACCGGCATGATGCCAATGAATACCGATGCACAAGATTACAGTTACCAAGTTCATTGGCGCACTGATTTATCAAAACAGTCATCATTAATGCTAGGGCAAGAATATTACGGTTATCGAATTGATGATTGGTGGCCAGCGGTTACAGGGTCAATGATGATGGGCCCAAATGAGTACGTTAACATTAACGATGGCAAACGTGACCGCCTTGCGGCATTTGCTGAGTACCAAAACCAAGTAAACCAAGCATGGTGGGTGTCGGCAGGTGTTCGAGTTGAGCAAGTCACCACAGATGCTGGCGAAGTGCAGGCTTATAACGAAGGTGGCATGAGCGGTATGGCTAATATGGGCTCAATGATGGATATGTCAAAAACCGACGCCCAAGCTGCGATGGAATTTAACCAATTAGACCGTAAACGTGACGACACTTTAGTTGATATCAGCTTGCTTGCTCGCTATCAATTATCGAATAACGATGAGCTGCAATTTGGTTTAGCTCGTAAAAACCGCGCACCTAATTTATATGAGCGTTACAGCTGGGGTGTAGGTACGATGGCAACCACCATGATTGGTTGGTTTGGTGATGGTAATGGTTATATTGGTAACCCAGATTTAGAAGCCGAAACAGCTCACACATTGAGCTCTAGCTACACCAAACTTGCCAAAGACGACAGCTGGCAAGTAACGGCAAATGTTTGGTACACGCAAGTAAATGATTATATTGATGCTGAAGTGACTAAGAGCTTTAATCGCACTGACATGGCGCATACCAAGCGTAATATTCTTACCTTTACGAACCTAGATGCCACTCTTTACGGTGCAAAACTGGCGGGCTTGGTAGAGCTTTACAACACAAAGCAAGCAGGAAAGTGGCAGTTAAAAGGCTCACTAACCAGTACTTATGGCGAACGTGATGATAGCAATGAAGACTTATATCAAATTATGCCACTGCACACTGAGCTGAGCCTAGAGCACGAATACAAAGGCTGGCAAAACGCACTGAGCTGGCAATGGGTTGATAGTAAAACCCATGTTGATGAGCGCCGTTTAGAAAACCAAACCTACAGCTATCAGTTACTGGCTATATCAAGTCAGAAAACGTGGCAAAATTTAACCTTTAAGTTAGCAATTACCAACTTACTTGATGAATACCACCAACAGCCACTTGGCGGTGTAAGTATTGCTAATTATAAGCAAGACATGAGCAATGGTTTTGAGCAATTTGCAGGGCAAGGCCGCTCGTATAATGCCAGTGTGAGTTATAGGTTTTAGAGAGCGAGTTGCTAGAGTAAAGTTAGCAAGCTGCTAGGGGAAAGAGTAAAGAGAGCTGTCAGCTATCAGCCGTCAGCTTTCAGATTAAAAACCAGAGTTTCTAGTTACGAGAGTAAAGTTAGCGAGTCAGGTCACGTGTCCGATACAAATGTGAAATAAGCTGTCGTAGGCGTGAAATTTATTTCGCGCGAGGGTGCTTGTATTGAGTGGTGGTTGAGACGCGCCAAGCAAGCGTGACGCCTACGGTGTAGGAGGCGTTTTAACGCCGAACAGCTTTATTTTATTCACGGCTAAAGCCGCTCCCACGTTTTTTGATGTAGGCGTGAAATTTATTTCGCGCGTTATCTTTTTATATTGCGCGATGTAAAATCGCGCCTACAATCTTTGTCTCGCAACTCGCAACTCGCAACTCGCAACTCGCAACTCGCAACTCGCAACTCGCAACTCGCAACTCGCAACTCGCAACTCGCAACTCGCAATCATTTTATCGGCAAATATATATCCGTTTGCAGGTCACATTCATCAACTTCATGGATGAGGTTGAGGTAATGAAAGAAGCAAGGGAAGTCTCTGACTTCTTCGCCGCTTTGCACCAGCCATTCACGGTATAAGTAGTAAACTGTATCGCTAATGGTGTCATGAGAGCCATTATGACGAACAACGGCGCAGCGTCCTGCTGGAATTTCACCATTTCGCACACCTTGTGGGTTTTCAGTAATCGGTGAGGTGATACTGCCTGCAAAGTCAAAACGAAACGCATGGTCTTCAGTGGTGGCCGGATCGCTATACGGGATCCCATACGTGTTACTGGTTTTAACAGGTGAAAAGCCTGATTCTTTGCGCCACTCAATAAATTGTGCAGCGGTATTCATCAGGGTATTAGCAGCGCCATGGTGGGTTAATAAAGCCACCGGCTGTGCTTTAAAATCAACAATGTTTACATTCATAGGGCAAACCTTTTTGTCAGGTAATGAAAATTCAAACTGTGTGTGCCAATTAGGCCAGTTTGGTTTGCTTCTGAATTCGCTTGGCGACTGCGTAAAGGTGCGCTTAAAAGCACGGCTAAATGCTTCTGGGCTATCAAATTGTGCTTCTAATGCAACATCAATAATTTTAAGTTGATGTTCAAATGCAAGTCGAAATGAGGCACGCTTTAAGCGCGCAAGCTGCGCATATTTGGTAACGCTTAGGCCAACTCCAGCGACAAATAAACGATGAAAATGATATTTCGAACAACATGCCACCTCACTGAGTGTCTCCAGTGATAAAGGTTCATCAAGATGCTGGCTAATGTAGTCACAGACCAGCTCAATGCGTTGTTGTTGCTTCGTTTTCATGGTTACTCGTTAATGCTTTTCAGAAGTGGGGCCAGTTTGCCATGGCCCCTAAGTCGTTACCTGATTGAAATTGCGCATTTTGAGTTTAGTTGATAGCCGTCACCTTAAAGGTGTTTTGATAGAGCAATTGTTGGTTTGCGCCCATCACATCTAGTGTCCACGTACCTGGCGTCGATGTTTCATCTAAAGTGCGGTAGGTAGACCATTCGGTAATTGGGTCGCCCCACAGAGTCTGATAGTAAACAAAATCAGTGAGCGCTTTATCGTCAGGAGTGAAGTGCCATTTGGTAAACACAACAAGTCGATCTCTACGAGTATCGAGGCCATCACGATTCATGTAAAACTCTATGCCAAAGCGTTGTTCATCATCGAGTTTATAGCTGAAATTTAATTGCTTTGATAGCTGTTCTATTTCAGGTTCACCGTTAAACTTATCGGAAAGTACTAGTTTAAATAAGCCTTTGCGTTCTAACTCCAAAATTGCATTCGGGTAATTCAAGCCATAAAGCTTAGTTAAGACACTTTGAAGACCTTTTAGCTCATTCTCGGAGTAGTTTCCTTCTTGCATAATGATTGATATTTGCTCTCGAACATGTTGGCGAGATTCATTATCAACTTTATTTGCATAGCTATTGAGCATAGATAAACACTTATCTACATCTCTGATTTCATTATCAGCGATACAATAGATAGAGGCTAAATTAAATGCATTATCGACACTATGTTCTTTATCAAAGGCCGTTTTAAAGAACTCTTTTGCTTTATGATAATCCGGTTTAACTAGCTTACTCACAGAGTATATATAGCCTAAACGCTCTTGCGCTTGCTCGTAGCCTAAATTTGCCGCTCGAGAGTAATACTCAATAGCTTTTTTAATATCGATTGGTCTATTATCACCACGATGATAATAACTACCGACATTAAACATTGCTCGGTCATGATCTAAGTTGGCAGCTAATTGGTAGTAATCAAAGCTTTCTTTTTTACGATCAGTTTCTATTGTTTTACTGTCAAAAGTATCTGCTAACAATATGGCATCACGTTGAACCGCTTTCTTTTCTGATTCAGTATAATTAGTCAATGTACTGTTTAGATTAAGTTTTCTTTCAAGAAAGTCGTTAGCTAAAGCTGCTTCTATTTGATCGTAATACCAAATCTGATGGCCATGCCCAGAGCGTTCGAAAAACGCTTTTTCAACATCATGACCTAAACGCTTTAAAACATAGTAAAAGCGATTACTTTGCTCAAAGCCCGATATTTCATCTTGTTTACCAGCAATAATAAGAACAGGGGCTTTTAAAGATGTAGCCTGATAGACGGGGGAAATATCTTTTAAATCTTGGCTATATTCACCAACCGTGCGCTCTATAAGCTCTTGATAATCTTTAGTTAAAGCGATATTACTTGCGTTATAAAGTAGAGGTAAGTCATAAATACCAAAACTTGCAATCACGCATTCATAAATATCAGGGTGTTTAATTGCCAGCATCACCGCAGAATAACCACCATAGCTTGCGCCAATAGAGCAGGTATGTTTAAAGCTATATTGTGAACGAATATGAGCCACTGCGGCAGAAATGTCTTGTTCGATAAGGTTACCAAATTGACCAACACCGCTTTCTAAAAATTCTTTACCAAACCCTGCTGAGCCTCTGAAATTAGCACGTAAAATAGTAAAGCCTCGAGAGGCAAGGTATTGCACTTCAGGGCTAAACTCATCACTTTCACGAATACCTATTGGGCCACCATGTGGCATCACTAATAATACCTGCTTATCGTTGTTAATAGGTTTGGTTAAGTAACCTTCAAGATTAGTTCCATCGTAGGCTTTAAAGTTAAAAAACGTTGTTTTAGCGTACGTTGCGTCTTTATTTTTGGCGACAGAAAACATTAACTCTATGTGATTTGTTTCTGATTGGTATAAATAGTATTTGCCAGGCACTGTGGCTGAGTGACTAAATAAAATTTGTGTTTTACCATCGATAGAGCTATCAACCCAAAAAAACTGTTCGCCTCCTAAAGCTTCCGCAACTTTGCTATGCAATTGCTCGTAGGCGTCAATAAAATAATCGGTAGTATATTTACCATGCTTGATATACGAGGCGGCAATAAGATTGCCATTATCATCAAGTTCGGCGGACTGAATGTCATATTTTGGATGTTGATAAAGTGTGTCGGTGATTTCTTGCGTGTTAATATTAAAAAGGCTCACCTGGCTCTTATCGGTATTTTTGTTGGTAATGACGGCAAGGTGATCTTGGTCAGTAAATCCAATTGGAAAAAACTGATAATCTGCGTCAGTGAGAGTAAAAATCGGGATCCACTTATTAGTACCAATAACCTTATAGAAGAACTGTAAACTCTTTTCGTCTTCATCAAATTTCGCAGTAAAAAGCTGTTGTTTGTGCTCGTCAAAGAAGTAGCTAAAGGCACCTTTTAAACCTTTCTCGATGGGAGTATAAGTGCTGTAATCATCACTGTATAAGGCTTTTAAGGGCACTTGATAAAGCAGTGTGTTTTTCTTATCTGGTTTAGCAAATAAGATATGTTCAGGATCACTGAGTAATCTATCTACAATGTAGCCTTTTGCTTTAACTCTATGCTGTTCAATTTTTGGTTTTTTTTCGCCTTCAATAACATTCACGACGACTTCAAAATCGTCACTATCGCGACTTTTTACACTGATAAAAATATCATCATCTGTTAACCATTGATAATTATAAAAATCATTATCCTCGTCGAGTTTGACGATATAGTACATTTTCATCGAATCCATATCGATGATATTGAGAGTTTTGGTTTTGTCTTCCTGCGCTTCTAAAAAGCTGATCCAACGGCCACTGGGCGATACTTTAACTTGGCTTTGATCGGGCGAGTACATTAAGTCTTCACTCGATAACATTTCAGCATGCAAGGGAAAAATAAAAAATAATAAGATAAGTAGCTTTTTCATTATTTTGCTTCCTGCTGCGAAAATGTTTGTTCCAAATAATCAAAGAATGAGTCTTCCCCAGGGCCGCCATAATTTAGCGAGCGACCAGACAAAATCGTTGGGAAGTTTTGTTCCATGTATTGCAGTGCTTCAGAACTACGGTTTTCTAAAACAATATGAGAGCGTGTGTTCCAGTAACCTACAGTTGTTATGTCTAAATGGCCAACATAATTAACTTTGTTAGGGGCAAGTGTGAATTGCCAACTTTCTTCATCGTTATCAAATTTGAGAAATGAGTAATGACTTAAGTTCAAGCGTGTGATGGTGTAATCACCCAATGGTAGATTCGCTAAAATATAATTGCTACCACTTCGAATGTCCTTAGCCGTAAGAACAAGCGACTTTGGACCATCAATATAAATGGCTTTTAAACTGCGGTTAGTTTCAATGCCAATCAGTAGGTAGCCTTCATCGGCTTTAGATAGTGTGTCTCGGTCTTCTTTTATGTTGGTAACTTTAGATGCGCATGCACTTAACAAAAGCGCACAGCTAAGCAGCAATAAACGTCTCATTCCCTTGTATCTTATTGTTGTTATTTTATTAATTTTAAAATACTTAAAAATCGGAACTATGTGAAGCACAATTTGTGAATGAGTGTGAAAAGAGCTGAGTTGCTAGGCGTGAAATTTCTACGCGCAAAAACAGAGTATCTAGCTACGAGAGTAAAGTTAGCGAGTCAGATCACGTGTCTGATACAAATGTGAATTGAGGTGTTGTAGGCGTGAAATTTATTTCGCGCGAGGGTGTTTTTTTGTGTGGTGGTTGAGACGCGCCAAGCAAACGTGACGCCTACGGTGTAGGAGGCGTTTTAACGCCGAACAGCTTTATTTTATTCACGGCTAAAGCCGCTCCCACGTTTTTTGATGTAGGCGTGAAATTTATTTCGCGCGTTATCTTTTTATATTGCGCGATGTAAAATCGCGCTTACAACCTTACCGCTGACAACTAGGTATTTTTAACTTTCCTGCTCAGCTTCTTGCTGTGCTAATTTTTCGCGATCTGCCTTTGAGATGTATGCCGGCTTATTGCTTTTATGCAACTTGGCATTGGCGCGCTTATCTTTTTGCTTAAGTTTAGTGAAGATCTTTTTTCTGCGGTTCATGAGTCTAACAAACGAATTAATAGGGTGAGTGGCTATTGTACCTTGTTGGTATTTTTAAGCGATCTATTTTGCTTGAATTAGAGATGTTATGTCGGCGTTATAAGCGTTACAATCAAGGCGACTTTCTAAAAACCTTCTTAAACTCTGGAGCTTATCTTGAAACATTCATTACTTGCTGCATTTTTATTAAGTGCTTTCTCTAGTCAGGCAGCTGTGTCTGAGCAAAGTGAAAAGCTGGCTAACTACGCGGTAGAGCAATATCAACAAGCGCAAATTCATACCTTAGAGAATTTAGTTTCGTATCCAACGGTAAATAAAGAAGGTCTAGCGACTCCTGATAACCCTGATTTCATTGGCTTTAAGTCGTTCTTAAAAATGAAAGCGGCGCAGTTTGGTTTTGATTATCAAGATTTAGGCTACACAGTGTTAATTGGCATGGGTAACCAAGCTGACAAAGTAACCATAGTAACCCATGGTGATGTGCAACCTGCAGATGCTAGTAAATGGCAGCAAAGTCCATTTGAAATGGATAAAACCTCTGAGCCAGGAAAGCTAATTGCACGTGGTACAGAAGATGATAAAGGTGCAATTGCGACTGCACTGCATGCAATGAAGGCGATTAAAGATAACGGTATTACTTTAAATAACCGTATTGAATTAATGGTTTACCTTGCAGAAGAGTCTGACTGGGCACCACTCGAAGAGTTCATGAAAACCTATCAGCAACCTAAATATGCTGTCACTATTGATGCTTCATACCCTGTGGTTGTTGCAGAAAAAGGCTGGAGCTTAATTGCGCCGACTTTCTCTGCGACCTCAGCACAAACAGGCTTATATGTTAGTGGCTTAAAAGGCGGCGCCTTTGTTAGCCAAATCCCTGAAGATGCCAGCGTGTTAGTACATAACGCTGATGCGGCGACAGTGGCTAAATTACACGACAATGTCGCTCAGCTTAAAAACGTCAAAGTGGCGATGACAGAGCAAGACAATAGCTTGTTAGTCCAAGTGAAGGGGATTTCAGCGCATTCATCTGAGCCAGAAGCGGGTGAAAATGCCATTGCGCACCTTGCAGAAATCTTTAAAGGTATTGATCTTGAGAACAATAGCGATGGCCAAGCAATTGAGTTTATCAATCAGCTAATCGGCCTTGATTTATACGGCGCGCAATTCGGTGAAATTGGTTACAAGCATGACTTTATGGGCCCGATGACTGTTTCGCCAACCTTATTAAGCCGTGACGGTAACGACATTAAACTGTCGATTAATATGCGTCGTCCGGTAGGTAAACAAGAAGCTGTGCTTAAGCAGCAAATTAATGAAGCGCTTAGCGCTTGGCAAACCACTAATAATGTCACTTTAAAAGACACTAAAGTGGTAATTGGTACGCCAATGCTGTTAGATGGTGCGCCTCATGCAGAAGCATTACTCGATATCTTTAAGCACTTTACTGGCGATAAAGACGCGGGCTTTGTGTCAATTGGTGGTGGCACAAATGCTAAACTATTTGATAATGCGGTGTCATTCGGTCCATCAATGCCAGGTAAAAAGTACACAGGCCACTCAGAGCATGAGTTTATTACTGAAGAGCAGTTAGCACTGAACTTAAAAATGTACACTGCAATGATGATGAAGCTAGGTAATATGTAATTCTATAAACTGAAAACGCCGCTTTATAGCGGCGTTTTTTTAAACTGGTGACTCATTCCTATTTAGAATTGGGCAACAAACTTAAGGTTATAAAGTTCAGCAGAGCCGCTTTCAGTGTAATTCGCGGTTAAATAATAGCGATCGTTAATAAAGTACTTACCTTGTAAAACGATTTCAGAATCATCCAACCCTGCACCTATGGCATAGTGATCGCCGAAGTAGTAGCTGATCATGGCATTGCTTGCTGATTCATAAAGGCTGTCTTGGTGGCCAACATCGACGGTAATGTAATGGCTGCCGCTTAAATGATTAAAGTATCTGGCAGAGACATTCCAAACGTCGAGTTCATCATCTGTTTCTGCGCTAAAACCAAGGTAATCCTTATCGTTGATTTGGAGGTTATACTGCGCTTTCAAGCGGAAATAATCATCACCGTAGCTACGCACATCCCTATTTATAGAGACTTTTAAGGCATCGGCAAATAAGTAGCCAATTCCTAGAGTGTAATTGTCTAAATCTCTCACATCCCTCATATCGGCTATAGCAAACCAGTTGTTCAAAAAATACTCGCCTGATAAACCAATATCATTGTAATAGTCTCCCCCTGAGTAATTCACACGAATGTTTGAATCTGTATCTAGGTAGCCATAATCATCGAGCACACCCGAGCTTTGCTGCTCCTCAAAGTAGTAATGACTCACTAATTGGTAACCATTAAAACTATATCTGTTACTCTCTATATGCGTATAGTCGATACTATTGAACCATTGTTTACTCACCTGTTGTTCTGTTGCAATTGAGCAGCTTGAATAAGCAAGTGTTGCCAGAGCAATAGGGGTTAGTTGTTTAAACATACATATCCTTGTTGTATTTAGTTTTGTTTCATAAAGATAATACAACAAGCAGCTACTTACATTGTAATAAAGTGTTGTGGGTCTGTTAGTTTGTGAAAAGGCCAAGCAGTGCTTGGCCTACAGAGATTAATTAAGTGTTGTGGTGAGTGATATTTCGGCATTCATCAGTTTAGAAATAGGGCAGCCTTGCTTAGTTTGTTCACAAAGTTGCTCAAATTTTTCGCTCGAAATTTCTTTTATCTTTGCGCTGACATCAAGTGCAATGTGGCTCACTTCGAAGCCGTCATCAACCTCATCAAGGCTCACTGTTGCTTTGGTAGTTATGTCGTCAGCGACAAAGCTTGCTTCTGTTAGTGCCAGCGATAGCGCCATGCTAAAACAGCTACTGTGTGCCGCTGCAACGAGTTCTTCAGGGTTAGTACCTGGCTTATCTTCAAAGCGAGTGTTAAAGCCAAATGGTTGGCTATCAAGCGCGCCACTTTGACTAGAAATATAGCCTTTGCCAGATTTAATATCACCCGACCAACTCGTATGTGCAGATTTTTTAATCGTCATCGTCATCTCCTTTGTAAATTTTTTCGACAACCGTGAAAGGCTTTCAGGGTTTTGTGCCGAAAACTGTGAGTTAACGATATAAGTGCAACTTAAACGCCAATCTGTATGAAAAAGCTTAATAGTTGCTGAATTTTGTTGTATATATAAATGAAACTTGAATAGGTGAAGTCAATTCAGTGATAATTATTTACCTATTTAAGGGTCTTGATTGGCGCTAAATAATTATAAAAATGGAATGTAGTAATATGGAATTTTTGAACCTCGCTTTTAGTTTTCCTTCGGTTATTTTATCCGCTCTACTTTTTGTTGTAGTTATATTTTGGGCTATCACACTGCTCGGATTCGCAGATATTGATATGTTTGAGTCCGATGTCGATAGTGATGTATCACAAGCAAGTTCAGGAAGCATTTGGCATACATTAGGATTTGGTGATGCACCACTTACTGTATCGGCAAGTGTGTTGGTGATGACCAGCTGGTTAATTACCATTTATGCACACAAGTTTTTTGCAAGTGTACTTGGCAATAGCATTGTTTTTTATGTGCTTGGCGGTTTGTTGTTACTTATTAGCCTTTTGGTCGCTATCCCTATTTCTGCCCTTTTATTACGCCCATTAAGACGCTTTTTTGCGAGTAAAAGTGCATCACAAAGTTCAGATCTACTCGGCTTAGAATGTGTTGTTGCCACAGGTAAAGTGACTGACTCATTTGGTCAAGCGCGCGTTAAGTACCAAGGTACAGAGCAATTGATTGAAGTTCGTGCAGAAAATAATGAGCAATTCTCTTCTGGTGACACTGCCGTGTTGCTTGAGCACATCAAAGATAAACACTGTTACATCATTACCGCAAAGCCTTGGTGATCCTAGGCTTTAAGAAGTAATAAAAAATAAAATCGATAATCACGTTAGGACATAACATGGAATATTTAGATAACTTAATACCAATATTGGTTTTTGTGGGGATAGCGATCGTCGTTATTTTCGCAATTCTATTAATCATCGGTAAGTTCTACCGAAAAGTAGAGCAAGGTCAAGCGCTTATTATCAATAAAATGAAGAACGAGCCCGATGTAACTACAACCGGTGGCATCGTTTTTCCAGTCATCCATAAAATGGAAGTAATGGACATTTCGACTAAGCGTATGGTTCTTGAGCGTAAAGATAAAGGCGGCTTAATCTGTAAAGATAACATTCGTGCTGATATCGCGATTACGTTTTATATTCGTGTAAATGAAAACAAAGAAGATATTTTACGTGTAGCTAAGCAAGTGGGGTGTGCAAGGGCATCTGAGCATGAAACATTGCAAGAGTTATTTGAAGCGAAATTTTCAGAAGCGCTTAAAACAGTGGGCAAACGAATGGATTTCGTTGAGCTTTTCACTCATCGAAATGAGTTTCGCGATAATATCAAAGAAGTCATTGGCCAAGATTTATCAGGGTATACCCTTGAAGATGTGGCTATCGACTACTTAGAACAAACCTCAATAGAAAAGCTTGATCCTCAAAACATTCTCGATGCAGAAGGTATTCGCCGTATCACTGAGATGACTGCAATACAAAATGTTTCGACCAACCAATTAAAATGTGATGAACGTGCAAAAATTGAAGTTCAGAATCAAGAAGCAACTGAAAAATCTTTAGAGATTGAACGTCAACGTGAAGATGCCGTTGCTCGTCAAAGACGCGAAATTGAAACCGTTAAAGCTCGTGAAGAGTCAGAAGCTGAAAAAGTTCGTCAAGAAGAACGCTTAAAAGCAGAACAAGCACGTTTACTAACCGATGAAGCAATTGGTATCAGCGAACAAAACAAACAGCGTGAGCTTGATATTGCAGAGCAAAATCGTCTTCGTGTGCTTGCTATTGAAGAAGAAAAAGTTTCACGAGCTCGTGAAATCGAGGTTATTGAGCGCGAACGAGAGACTGAAATCTTACGGATCAACAAAGAAAAAGCACTGGAAGTCGAGCGCAAAGAAATTGCCGATGTTATTCGTGACCGTGTGATTGTTGAAAAGTCAGTTGCTGAAGAAGAAGAGCGTATTAAAGACGTTAAAGTGCTTGCCGATGCGGAGCGTTCAAAAGAAGCCATCATAATTCGTGCGAAAGCAGAAGCCGAAGAAGCCTTGGTGAAAGATATTGAAGCAGCAAAAGCGCAGGAGCAAGCGGCTGAGTTTAAAGCAAAAGAGCTAGAAACAATGGCCAATGCAGAGCTTCGTATTGCTAATCAACAAGCCGAGTCGAAGAAAATTCTCGCTCAAGCCCAGCAAGTTGAAGCTGCTGCGAAAGGGCTTGCTGAAGCTGATGTTATAAAAGCAAAAGCTGAAGCGAATGCACTGCAAGGTGAGGCAGACGCTAAAGTTCTTCGTCAAAAACTTGAAGCTGAAGCACAGGGTAACCGTGAAGTTGGCTTAGCACAGGCACAGGTTCAAAGTGCAATGGCTGAGGCTAATGAGAAGCAAGGTGAAGTTGAAGCAATTAACCTTGAACGTAAGATGCAAGCAGAAGCGAAAGGTCTTGAAGAGAAACTACAAGCACTTAACTCGATGAATCAAGATGCACGTGATTATGAGAGCTTTACATTACAGCTAAATCAACAAAAAGAATTAGTGTTAGCAAAACTATCAGCAAGCAAAGACATTGCAGAGCACCAAGCTCATGTAATGGCTAAAGCGTTAGGTGATGCTGATATTAATATCATGGGTGGTGATGGTCAGTTCTTTAATCAGTTCATGAGTGCGATAAGTTTAGGTAAATCAATCGATGGTATCGTTGATGAAAGCAAAACGGTACAAACTATCTTTAAAGATCATTTAAATGGTGACCGCAATTTAATTGAAGATTTAAAAGGGGTGTTAGCGGGTGCAAATGGTTCGGCAGAAACACTAAAGAACTACAACATGAGTAAATTGCTTAAACAATTGAGCAATACAACAGCTGCAGAAAAAAGTCAGCTATTAAGCATGTTAGGTAATTTAGGCACCAAAGCAGAACTCGAGTCTAAAGACTAGCCTATTTTAGCCGTAGCATGTATTTGCTGCGGCTAACTTCTTTTAAATATCAGGACTGATTGCATGACGGATCAAACACAACAAGCATTAGAGCAGGGCTCGTACGATTTAATTAAACGCCGTTTAAATAATTTTGGTAGTAGCTTAAAAACACAAGTCGATAACGTTAATAAACAACGAATTGTGGAGTTTGGTAGCACCGAGTTACAAGTTAAAGGGCGGGTAAGAGTTCGTACCGAACAAAACTGTACACCACGCGATATTGCGATTGTTGGCGATAAAGTCATTTTTGCTTACAACGTTTCACTTGGTCTGAAAAAAGAAACGTCTATCAGTGATGTCTTCAGTGTTCATAAGTTAATTGAGCAGGATGAACATTATGAAGTTGAACCTTATCCTGAGCAAACTCGCTTTTTAACGGATAAGCGATTTATTCGCGATTTTGAGGAACTCTATACTTATTACAAGCAAACAAGTCTTCAGCATCTTTACCAGCAGAATGGTAAGTTGTTTGCACTATTCCAAATTGGTGACAAGTTAACGGATGTAAGAGTATTTCGCTGGGAAATTCACCCAGATAACACAATTAATTACATCGATAACCGCGGCGAACGAGATATACAAAATGCCCATGACTACGATTTTGAATGGTTAAAAACAGACCGAAGTCATCACGTTGAAGGACGACACGCCCACGTTAATATCAATGATCAAGTATTCGTAGAAACGCTAGGTGGCACATTAACCATCAAAGTTGAAAACAGTACGGATACGGGAGAAGGCATCTACTTTGAGCCCGTTGATGATAAAAATCAGTCACTCGCTGATAGTGGTATTGAATACGCGCAAGTTGGTGAGCTAATTTTATTAAAGATACTTCCGTATCGTGAAAAGCAATGGCGATACTTTATTTTTAACACGCGCACTCAGCAAGTGATAAGACAAGATGCAATTGGTAGTGCCTGCGTTAGTTTACCTGAAGATCATGGCATTATCTTTCCTGGCGGTTATTACTTACAGTCAGGTCAAGCTCGTTCATTTGAAGAGCAAATTAAGGACTTAGATTTTCACCGTCAAGTTAAAGCGCCCAATGGTGAAGACGTTTTATATGTGTTTTATGAACCAAGCGAAGGGCGCTATGCGCTATTTGCCTATAACATTATTGAGAAAAACCTACAAAATCCAATCTACTGTCACGGCTATGGTATCTATGGTAACGGTTTAACACTAACTTTTAAGGCTGATAAAGACGAAGCCGAACGTGTACACCCAATTCAAATTTGGCAAAGTCCTTTTGTTTCATCGGAATTTGCAGCAAATGCACCGCCTGCAACCAGCTTATTCGGCAAAATAGGTAACCCAGAATTAGTTCGAGGTATTTCTGATTTATACAGTGTCTGTAAGTCTATAAACGAGCAGAATCCTAATGTTTATCATTATGAGGATCTGATTGCATTAAGCCGCAATATCTTCGACCGCTACCATTGGTTGAATGAAACTGATTTTGCAGACATTGCTACTTCTTTACATTCAATTTTTGAAACGGCTGAACAAGTTTTAGACGAATTTGAAAAAGTGACTGAAATTCAAAATAAGGCCAAGCAAGCCTTAGTTGAAATTAATTCGCAATTTACAGAAGTAAGCCGTGAAATTAGGCCCGATAGTTTCAAGTTAGCACCTGAATTTGTCCAAGGTATTGATGCGCTTAAGGTTCTAAAGGGACAAATAATCAGCCTTGAAGATGTTAAATACATTAATGTTGAGGCGTTGTCTCAGCTACAGCAGCAAACGGATGAAAAGCTAGAACAGCTAAGCCAAGCAACTGCTGAATTTTTACAAAAAGATACGGCTCTTGAGCCTTACCATAAAACACTGGCTGAACTTGAAGCGTTAAGTAATAAAAGTGAGAGTGTTACAGAGTTAAAATCGTATGTTGAGCAATTAGATACTCAAAGTAGCGAACTTGATTTACTTAACCACACCATGCTTGATCTTGATATCGCTGATAGTCGCGTTCGTACACAAATACTTGAAGATATCAGTGCGGTATATGCGCTAGTTAACCGTGCAAAAGCAAGTATTGAAATTCGCCAGAAGAGTTTGGGTAGTGTGGAAGCTAAGGCTGAGTTTGCGGCTCGATTTAAATTGTTCTCACAAAGCATAACGAATGCCCTAAACAATGCGAAAACACCAGATGCGTGTGATGAACAGCTTTCTCGTTTGCTTATCCAGCTTGAAGAATTGGAATCACAATTTAGTGACTTTGATGAGTACCTTGCGGAAATTATTGCTAAGCGAGACGATGTCTACGAAAGCTTTGAGGCCCACAAGCAAAGCCTTATTGATGCAAGACAGCGACGGGCACTAAATTTAGCCAATGCGGCTGAGCGGATTTTACAAGGTGTGAATCGCCGTGCGCTGAGCTTTTCTGAGTTAGATAAACTGAATACTTATTTTGCATCAGATCCTATGATCAGCAAACTAAGAGCGTTGTGTAATGAGCTTAAAGACATTGGTGATGAAGTTCGTGCTGATGATATTCAAGCAAAACTTAAAGCGAGTAAAGATCAAGGGATACGTGCACTGCGCGATAAACAAGATATTTACAGTGACGGTGGTAGCACAGTAAGTATTGGTAAGCATGCATTTAGTGTTAATAAACAACAGTTAGATTTAACCTTGTTGCCCCGTGATGAGCAGCTGATGTTGCACTTAACTGGGACTGACTATTTTGAACCAATTAGTGATGAGCAATCACTTAACGTTTTAGCTAAAACACAGCACCTGTGGCAGCAAACGCTCGTATCTGAAAGTGATCTTGTCTATCGAGGTGAATACCTTGCTGCGCAAATGATTCTAGCCTGTGAAAACGCTGAACATCCATTGAGTTTTGATGAGCTTCAACAAGCTGAACAAAATGGCTCTTTACTTAAACTGATACAAAAGTTTGCTGAGCCTCGTTATCAAGAAGGTTACGAAAAAGGTATTCATGACCACGACGCGCATGCAATTATTAAATCACTTTTGCAGCAAAAAACATCCCTCGATTTACTTATCTATCCGGCTAGCTGTCGGGTGATGGCGCAACTATTTTGTGCGCAGTTATCAACACAGGATGTAAATACTTTTTACCATCAAGCAAGTAATGCAATGCTGATGGAGAAGCATTTTAATGCGGGACATTTTGCTGAAACCTTGATGATGCAAATAAGCCAACTTATCGATGCATTTAGTCAACAAATGTTAGGCTTTTGCCAACAATTAACGGATTTCTCATGTGAACTAAGTGCTGAGTATTTAGTTAAGCAATTAGGGCAACAACAAAGCGCAGAGCAGCTTCAATTTGTACTAATGCAGCAAGCTTTAAACTTAGCTAAACAGTTTGCAAGTGATGCAAAAGCGAAGGGGTACTTTGCCGATTTAAATCAAGCATCTGAGAATGTTAGTAATCTAAATGACCGTGCGCAGTTATTTTTAAGCTGGATAAGTGCTTACTGCCAACATCAACCGAGTATGCCATTGGCTGTGCAGTTAGAAGCCGCTAACTATTTACACTTAAGTGATAATACGCCAATCAAGCACAGGGTTTTGGATATTCAGGTTAATACAGCTGTTACGGATTTAATGGGACAACATAAGCGTGTTGTTGAGCAAGCAATGGACGTTAATTATGCGGAGTTTTATGCACGAACTCGGCACTATATAACCAGCCAAGTTCCAGCATTTGAACAGTATCACCAGTTGAGAAATACTATTTTAAATCAGCAAAAAGAGCGTCTTCAGCTAGACGAGTTTAAAGCTCGTCCATTAAGCTCATTTGTTCGAAATCAACTGATCAATAAAGTGTACTTTCCAATTATTGGCGATAATTTAGCGAAGCAAATTGGCTCTGCAGGTAAAGATAAGCGCAGTGATTTAATGGGGATGCTATTACTCATTTCGCCGCCAGGATATGGTAAAACAACCCTGATTGAATATGTTGCGAACCGTCTTGGCTTGACGTTTGTAAAAGTGAATTGCCCATCAATTGGACACGATCAAGTATCGCTCGATCCTGCCCAAGCTATAAATGCAACCGCTGAAAAAGAAATAGCAAAAATCAATCAAAGCTTTGAAATGGGTAATAACGTCATGCTTTATCTTGATGATATTCAGCATACAAACCCTGAGTTTTTACAAAAGTTTATTTCGTTATGTGATGGTTCACGCCGAATTGATGGTGTTTGGAATGGAAAAAGTAAAACTTATGATTTAAGAGGTAAAAAGTTTGCTGTTGTGATGGCAGGTAACCCATATACAGAATCAGGTGAAAGCTTCAAAATTCCAGATATGTTAGCTAACCGTGCTGATATTTATAACTTAGGCGACACGCTAGCAGGTTGCGAGCAAGAGTTTGCCATGAGTTTTATTGAGAATGCGTTAACATCGAATGCCGTTCTTGCTCCGTTAGCAAATCGTAATATGGACGATTTGTATAAGTTGGTTCGTATCTGCCAAGGTGAAGATATAGCTTTAAATGAACTTGAGTACGGCTATTCACAAGCTGAAGCGAATGAAATAAAGGCCGTATTAACTCGCTTGATGACCGTTCGCGACACCGTATTGAAAGTGAATGCTCAGTACATCGCTTCTGCTGCACAAGACAATAACTACCGTACAGAACCGCCATTTAAACTACAGGGTAGTTATCGGAACATGAATAAAATGGCTGAAAAAGTCGTTGCAGCCATGAATGAAGAAGAGCTTGAGAATCTGATCCGAGATCATTACCGCGGTGAAGCTCAGACCTTAAGTAAGGGCTCTGAGGAGAATCTGCTTAAATTAGGAGAATTACGAGGTACATTAACTGAGCAGGAACAGACTCGTTTTACTCAAATCAAAACAGATTTTTGTCGTCTGAATAAGTTAGATGGTGCTGGTAGTCCGGCCATGATGGCTGTCGAGCAAATGGGATTCTTAAACGAGTCTTTAGAGACCATTGCGAGCAAATTAAGTAAGACTAATTTGAGTCATGATTATAGTGAATTACTAAGTAGCCTAGGTATCAATCTAAAAGAATTAGATACCAAACCAGCTCTACATTCATTGCAAAGTACGATTCAACAGGGCTTTGTGCAAGCGCCATATCAAGATAGTTTTGAGCAGTTAAACCAGCTGTTAGCAACAAGCAATACGACTGAGCAGCTTAATGAATTAATTGCGATATTAAAAAACCACAATTATCAACAGCCTTTAGCCGTTTTGGCTGAACAATTCGGGCAACTTGATAACCGTAAAGAACTACAAGAGCTAATTGAAACGCTGAAGCAAACCCAGTGTCAATCACAGCTAGGAGAGTTAACGTCAGCAGTCAAAGACACCGATAATCGGGCTGTATTAAATGCAATTTTACAGCAGCTAGCCAAGCTTGATAGCCGCAATGAGTTAACGGAGTTAACCGAGGTGGTAAAACAATCAAACCCGCAGAGTCAGCTTGCTGATTTGGCTGAGCAGCTTACTAAAGCGATTAATGGAAATAACACTAAGCAAAGTTTTGCTGGGTTACAAGATGCCTTGAATTTGCATACTCAACAAGTAAGCCACCAAGACCAGTTAGCTCATATCGCGCAACTTTTAGAAGTTCATTCACCTAAAGTCGCAATTGAAGAGTTAAAAATGAGTCTATTGGCAGCGTCACAGCAACAACTTCAGCATTTCACAGCGCAATTGGAAAAGCTCATTACTGATAATCAGCAAGATGATTCGCTGCATGCAATTTTAGCTGCACTCAAAGCGTCTGCAGATAACTGCTCTCAATCGGAGTTATTAGGGCAGTTGTCTGAACAATTAGCCGCATCAAATAATCGCGATTTACTTTCGTTAATAGTCGAACAAAATAAAGTGCAGGCTGAATTTAATTCAGACTATGCTGCACGTCTTGAGGCTTTGTTGAATGAACTTAAAAATCAACCAGCCCGCGTTATTGAAAAAGAAACGGTTACAAGCTCATTGCCTAGACAAACTTTGTTGTAATAACTTCGCTTCACGCTTGCAACGCTCTGAGCAGTATTTAACATGCTGCCAGTCGCGTTGCCACTTCTTACGCCACATAAATGGCCTGTCGCAAACGGGGCAGGTTTTACTAGGTAGATTAAGCTTTTTATGAGCCATGGTGTTGCTTTTTAAGGCTTGTAACATGCTGGTGCAGCACGACCTTGGCACCTTGCTTTACATCATCACGTTCTCGAAATGACCATAATCGCTCACGTGCTTGCTTGGCTGCCTGTTCAATATCGACCATGGGCTCAGGGTAGTCTTCGCCGAGTTTAAAGTTATTAAATAAGGCCTCCATTGGCGGCTGTTGCCATGGCTGGTGGAGATCTTCTATAGGTAAATTTTTAAGTTCAGGGCACCATGTTTTAATAAACATGCCATCTGCGTCTTTGTCTTCAGATTGCTTGATTGGGTTGTATAAGCGAATCGTGTTGGTTCCTGTGACCGATGCTTGCATTTGAATTTGTGGGTAATGAATTCCCGGTTCAAAATCTAAAAAATAACGCGATAAAATTAAACTAACAGGATGCCAATGAATGTTCATATGATGGGTCATAAAGCTGACTAACATAGCGCGCATTCGAAAATTAATGTAACCCGTTGCTGCGAGGCAGCGCATACACGCATCAATTAAAGGAATACCTGTTTGACCTTGTTCAAAGCGTTTTAAGTGCTCTGCAACGAGTTCATCATCGCGATAAGGATAGTGTAGGTAGCCAGCATTTTGCGGTGCAAACTCCATGCTGCACTGAGTTTCGAACTTTTGCATAAAATGACAATGCCAGTGAAGCCTAGATTCAAAAGCATGTAATGAACGACGCCAGCTTAAAGGCTGCTTAGCTAAATAGTATTTTAGGGTTTGATAAACCTGCCTAAGGCTCAGGTTACCAAAGGCTAAGTAAGGCGAAAGCCTAGAGCATGAATCTCTACTTTTTGATGGGCTTGAAATGCCACTTTGGTAGTTCATTGCTCGTTCTTCTACAAAGCTCTGTAGGCAAGCTCTGGCTGCATGAGGGCCACCATATTGAAACTGCGGGTCGTGCTCTAGAAAATCATCAACACAGGTCGCTGCTTGGTAATTATTAGGCAAAATTGCATTAAATGCTTGCCAATTTGGCGTTACAAGACGTTGGTTCATCATGCCATGCCAATAAGTTTGCCAGTCAAAGTGTTTAGGTCGCGCGCGCTTAACGCCCCCAAGTGGTGTTTCATACCATGGAATCGCTTTGTTGTTTAGCCAACTCTTCACCAACCTGTCTCGCTCAAAGGTATTGTATAGACCTATTTCTTGATGACTATAAACCCCCTGCAATATCAAAATCTTCACTAAGGGTTTCTAACAAGGTAATCATTTCTTGATTATAAATGGCGATTTCAGCGTTGTATTTTTCAAGTTGTTGGTTGATGTCTTTAAGTGACTGAGCAACAAAACGCCAGTGCCTTAAGCTGTAATGGGGATCTTCGAGTAATAGTGGCTCAAAGTTATAAATCAGTATGCAGGGCAGGTCTGATGCAATCGCATTGGCAAGTGGTTGATGATCAGAGAGTCTTAGGTCACGTTTGAACCAAACAAGATTCACTTTTTGCTTTTTTGAGCCTGCCATAATCGTCGTGTTGGAAAATTGTTTTGCTCTTCATACGTAACAAGTCACAACTTCGATTAATTGCTAACGTAATCCACAAAGTTTCCACATTTGTTGCATATTGCCCACACACTTTTGGATGGTATTCAGATTATGCTTACGGTCAATTGAATGACATAAGAGGTTCGCTATGAAGCATTTATCTGCACTTTCTGTTTTAGCTATTTCGTTGTTAGCCACAGCGCCCGCTTGCTTTGCTCGCGACCATCAAGGCGGTCCACCCCAGCGACCTGACTTTGCATCGATTGATATTGATGGCAATGGGGTGATTGATTTTACTGAGTTTAGTGAACAGCCTATGCCTGAAGATATGCTGCAAACCATTTTTAATGACATGGATGCTGATCAAAATGGTGAAGTAACTGAAGACGAGTTCAACAACCATAAACCACCAAAACGTAAGGAAAATCAACGATGATCAACAGTGTTTCATCGGGTGCGAATTTTCAGCCCATGCAACGACCTCAAGCAGAGCCGTTAACCAGTGAACAAACAGAGTTAATGAATGAAACCTTAGCTCAGTTTGATCCTGAAAACTTAACTGCAGAAGATGCACAATCTATTATGCAAACATTTATGGACGCAGGTATTCAACCGGGTCAAGAGATGGAAGCAATTATGGCTGAAGCTGGCTTTGATGCCGCTGAAGTCGGTGAATTAGGTCGCCCTGAAGGTGAACGCCCGCCTGGTCCACCACCGCCGCCGCCAAGTGGTAACTCACTCGAGCAGGTTGATACTGAAGAAGTTGTCAGTTATTTAGATGAGTTGTTAGCGCAATATTCTGATCAACTGGGAGAAGAAGATAAAGAAGCGATTCTAGCCTCTGTGCAAGAAAAGTTTGGTTTATCTGAAGGTGATTCGCTGTTATCGGTCACAGCGTAAATCACAAAGCGGTCATGATGACCGCTTTTTTATATCTAGCTTTATTAATCACTTATTAAAGCGACGCGGTAAAAGCCTTTATTTTGTTTTGTGCTGCTTCTAAGCTTTGCTCTGCACCCGGCATCGCAAGGCCTTCTGCATAGATAAAGTTAACGTCAGTCATACCCACAAAACCAAGTACATCTTTTAAGTATTTAGTTTGTGTATCCATCTCTGTGCCTTGATACATACCGCCACGTGCAGCAAGTACCACTACTTTTTTGTCTGTAATTAAACCTACTGGGCCTTGCTCAGTGTATTTAAACGTAATACCAGCACGAGCAATACGATCAATCCAAGCTTTAAATGTTGATGGAATACCAAAGTTGTACATTGGCATGCCAATAACAATCAGGTCGTTATCGTTAAGTTCAGCAATTAAATCGTCAGAAATTGCAGCAAGTGCTTTTTGCTCATCGCTGCGCTCGTTTGCATCAGTCATCCAAGCAGCCATTTCTGTCTGCGTTAAGTGAGCAATCGCATTGTCGCTTAAATCGCGAGTTGTTACTGAAATTTGTTGGTTGTTAGCAAGCTGCTCAACAAAATGTTGGCTAAGTTTGCTTGAATTACCTTGTTCACCATTTAAAGATGAATTTAACACAAGTACTTTTTTCATCATGTCACCTAAGAAAACTGAAGTTATGCAGCCATTATAATTAGCAAAAAATAAATTAATAATGCTATTAATCGAGTGTTATGTTCGCTTTAAACGAATGAATGGTGTGCCTAAATTTGTGAACTGGTCTTTTTTTATAATTTAATGTTATTATTGCCGGTACAATAAAAATAGAAATGGACTTTATTATGAAGTACTTACTGCTTACACTTTTGGCAGTGCTCAGCTTAATGCCCCGTGCTGCTGAAAACACCCAACTCCCTGTAGAATCTTTCGCCTCTTTACGGGCTTTTAGCCAAGTAAAATTTTCGCCAAATGGTAAAAATTTATCGTTTATTCGAAATGTAAATGGTGAGTTAGTTTTAATGGTTTATAACCGTGAAACTAAACAAGCTGATTCTATTATCCGTTCAGATAACCACACTATTTTCTTCGATTGGTATGAATGGGCAAATGATGAAGTGCTACTTTTAGGTGCGCGCTATATTCAACGTCAATTTGGCGGTCCTAAATATTCATCGACTCGCATGTATGCCTACAATATTAACGATAAAGGCAAGGCGAAACTAGCCAATGAACCAAACTATAACCGTGATGAACGCCAACCTCAATTTGGCGATCAGGTCATCAGTTTTTTACCTAATGATAAAGATAAAATCTTAGTGCAAGGTGACTTTGATGTTGCCAATGCGCCTGGTGTGTATGAACTTGATTTAAATACACTTCGTAAAAAGAAAGTGCAGCGTTCACGTAACAAAGTCATTGCTTGGAAAGCAGACCGCCAAGGTAATGTACGAATTGCTCTTAAAATGGATGAAGATGAATTTGAATATATTCTTTACGATGAAGATAGAGATAATCGTAAAACGTTATTTAAATATAAAGCATTTAGCCCTGATGTAGTGACTGTTTTGGGCTTCGATAAAGACCCTAATATTCTTTATTTCAAAGCACTTAAAGATGGCTATGATGCGCTTTATAAAATGGACCTAGCAACCATGAAAAAAGAGTTAGTGTTCAGCGATGACAACTATGATTTTGACGGCTCTATTTTTTATTCGCCACTTACCGGTGAGGTAGCTGGTTTTACTCATTCGCATCTAGAAGATGGCATTCGTTATTGGAACGATGACTTGAATAAATTATACACTGCATTACGTGGTGTATTACCAGCAGATAAGTTTGATATTGATATTATTGATACCAGTAAAGATCAGCGTCAATATGTGGTTTATTTGACAAGCGACGACAGCACAGGAACTTACCTGCTTGGGAATCGTGATACTAACGAGTTAACCGTATTTGCATCGGCATTCCCGGATATTGATGACACAGTTTATACTGGTAAAAAGAAAATCAGTTATAAAGCCCGTGATGGCTTAACTATTGAAGGGTATTTAACTTTACCTGTGGGTTACAAAGAAGGGGATAAATTACCCACTATTGTGTTCCCGCATGGTGGCCCTATGGCTCGTGATTATGCTGGTTTTGACTATTGGACAGCATTACTTGCCTACAATGGTTATGCAGTACTGCAACCAAACTTCCGTGGTTCGAGTGGCTATGGTCATGAATTTGAGATGGCCGCAGTTCAAGGTTTTGGTAAAGAAATGCAAGATGACTTGCAAGATGCTGCTAATTGGCTTGTTAAGGAAGGTATCGCTAATGGAGATAAAATCTGTATTGGTGGGGCAAGTTATGGTGGTTATGCCGCATTAATGGCGGTGGTTAAGCACCCAGAAACATTCAAATGTGCAGCAAGCTTTGCTGGCGTTACTGACCTTGAGCGTATTGTTAGTAAGGCGCGACATTTCACTAATAAAGAAATTGTGCGTAAGCAATTTGGTACTGATAGCGATAAACTAGAAAAGGTGTCGCCTGTTAATTTTGCGAAGCAAATCAATCGCCCGGTGCTATTGGTTCATGGCTCAGATGATAACGTGGTGCCTGTTTATCATAGTCGTGAAATGGATGATGAACTTAAAGACGAAGGCAAAGATGTTACTTACATTGAGCTCGAAGATGGCGACCATTACTTATCGCACCAGCCGTATAGAATTAAAACGTTGAAAGCGTTTTTAGAGTTCTTCGATAAGAACCTGAAAAACTAGCAAAGAAAAAGGCGACCTAGGTCGCCTTTTTTAATACCTGATTCTGCGTCAATTTTATTTATAGGCTAATTCAGCATCAATATTGCGCATTAAGTTGGTAACCCAGTTAATGTATTGGCGGTGGATTTTTTTGCCATTGTAATCAAGGTTTATCGAATCTTTGTAATCAATCGAGTATTCTTGTTCGTTAAACGTAATATCAACGCGTAATTGATGTTTACGAATATCAAGTTTACCTAAGATTTGACCTTCAGCGTTTGAACGACACGTCCAACCTAGTTTCATACATGCTTTTAAAATATTGGTTTTGATACTTTCAAGGTCATGTTTACCAGATGCCATTTGCGGTACAGGGTTTGCGTCAAAGTTACGAATAGGCACACTGGTGCTACAAGCAGAAAGTGTAAGTAGCGTTAAAAGTGCAAAAGCTGCCTTTTTCATAGTAAGTCCTTTTTTGGGAATAAAAAACAGCAAGATTATGCGCTTTTTTTAAGGTAGGGTCTAGGTATCAGGTAAAAACCAAGCACTTATAGCACCGACTAAGCCTAAGATACTGTAGAAAAAAATTAATTCTGCCGTTGTTAAAAAACTATTCAATAAGCCAACACTACCTAGCAGTAATAAAATAACCCCGATCACCGTATTACTGACAGAGACGTAGTCAGTGCGCTTGTTTCCTTCAGCCATATCAACAAGGTAGGTTTTACGACCAAGGCGAACCCCTTGATGAGCTACGGTGAGTAAAAAATAACAGAGCGGTAATAGCCAAAACTCATTGAGCGTTTGTGGGCTAAGATAAGCTACTAAATAAACGGCGAAACCGTTGAGGGTGACGAGCATTGCAGCAAACACTAATACTTTGCGGCTCGATAAGTCACTTAATCGACCCCAGATAGGCGCAGAGACTAAGCTGGCAAGCCCAGAAAGCGCCATAAACGTAGCAAGTAGTGAAAAGTCGAAAGCTGTTCACTGGCAAGAACGATATAAAACGGTGCGCTTAAAGCAGAGCATAACAACAATGCTCGAGTGACAATAAAATGAGCAAATTGCTTATCTTGGTAAAGCAGTTTTAATTTTGATAAAGCATGTAAAAAGCCGTTTTCAGCGCCTTCGGTTGCGCCTTTGTATTCTTGAATGCGGCTATAACTGAGTGCTGCAAACAGCCACATTAAAGCGGCCAGCATTAATGCAACATACACCCCATTTTCATAGCCAAGGCTTTGTAGATACCATAAACCAAGACCAAAAGTGAGCGTTGCAAATCCGGCAAAACTCGCAGCAAGACCGCTAATGCTACCACGCTGCTGTTTTGGAATAACCTTGCCTAATACATCTTTTGCAGCGATGGAATTAAAGCCACGGGCTAGGCTAAAGACAATTAAAATAGCGATGATAGCAAACCCAGCAGTTGCACCTTGGAGTGTTAAAGCACAAATCAGCATACCAACAATACATAAAGCCTGCACAATTGCGCCAATCACCCAAACCCACTTTCTGACTGGGAGCTTGCGAATAGCACTGGCGATGGCCAGTTGTGGCAGCATTGAGCCTGACTCACGAATAGGCACAAGCCAAGCAATAAAGCTACTTGGTACATTAATGCTTTGTAATAGCCAAGGTAGGGTCACTTTAGGGTTTAACAAGGCATCTGCAAATTTACTGAATAGCTGACTTACTAATAGAGTAATAAAATTGCCGGGTACCACTTTACAAGCGGCTTCATCAATTGCTTTACAGGCACGGGCGTCTTCGGTGTTACTAAGGCGTTGGTAGATGTCTTCTTTACTGAGCTTTTTCATAGGGTTCAGAGGTTATGAAAAAGGGCAATTAAGCCCTTAAAAATCTTCCTTAGAGTGGCGCTCCGCTAACTGCTCAGCTTCATCACCCCATGTTTTGTTAACTCTGCGACCTCGTTTTACTGCAGGGCGGCGCTCAATTTGTTTTGCCCAGCGCATCACATGACTATATGACTCAACATCTAAGAACTCAGCTGCATCATATAAATTGCCAAGTACTAAGCTGCCATACCACGGCCAGATTGCGATATCGGCGATTGAATATTCGCTGCCAGCCATGTAGTCATGGTCGCTTAAATGACGGTTTAGTACGTCTAACTGGCGTTTTACTTCCATGGTGAAGCGGTCAATTGGGTACTGCATTTTAAATGGTGCATAACTATAAAAGTGACCGAAGCCTCCGCCTAAGTAGGGGGCAGAGCCCATTTGCCAAAATAGCCAATTACGACATTCTGTTTTACTGGCGTGATCGCTTGGGATCAGCGCATCAAATTTCTCAGCCAAGTATTGTAAAATTGCACCTGACTCAAACACGCGAGTAACGGGCGTTGTACTGTGATCCATTAAGGCTGGGATTTTTGAATTAGGATTAACACTTACAAACCCTGAAGAGAACTGGTCACCATCGCCAATTTTAATTAAAAATGCATCGTAGTCAGCTTCATCAATACCAAGCTCTAATAGTTCTTCGAGCATGATAGTCACTTTTTGGCCGTTTGGTGTCGCAAGCGAGTAGAGTTGAAGATCGTGTTTACCAACGGGCAAGTCTTGCTCGTGGGTTGCACCTGAGACCGGGCGATTTGTCTTCGCCCATTCACCACCGTTTTCTGCATCCCATTGCCACACTTTAGGTGGTGTATAACTGTCGGTATTACTCATTGAAACTCCTAAATTGTGCTTTAATGAATGTCATTACGAAACTACCATCCTAGTTGATCAGATAAAGCAAGGGAAGTACAGTTATTAATTATGAATAACAAGGAGGATGACATGAAAAAGCATGGTTTAGCCATTGGCCTTGAGCGCACTGGCACGACTTTTTATCTCACAATGAAAATTGTGGGGAAGCTCACGCATGACGATTACAAAACTCTTACCCCTCTTATCGATAATGCAGTAGCGGCAGTTCCGAGTGCAAAAATAAGAGCCTATGTTGATATTACTGAGTTAGAAGGCTGGGAGTTACAAGCCGCGTGGGATGATTTTAAGCTAGGCCTTAAACACAACAAAGAGTTTTGCCGTATAGCAGTAGTTGGTAACAAACACTGGCAACAAGTGGCAAGCAAAGTGGGTAACTGGTTTATCAGTGGTGAAGTGAAATACTTTGAAGACCCGATTATTGCCACTGAGTGGTTGCACGAATAAGGAATTAAGTGATAGAAAACAGCCAATTAAAGGTGGCGACATTTAATTTATATAATTATTTAGCGCCACCTGACGCATTTTATGATTTTCAGCGCATTTATAGCGCTGAGCAATGGGCCAAAAAGCAGCGCTGGTTGGCCGATTATCTTAAAAATCAGCAGCCAGACATTATTGGCTTTCAAGAAGTGTTCAGTATCAATGAACTGAAACAACAAGTTAACGCAGAGGGTTACCTCTATTTTGCAGTCGTTGATGAGCCAACGGTGATTGATGACTTTATTTATCGCGATCCGGTTGTGGCTATTGCCTCACGCTATAAAATTGTTGATGTCAGTCAGGTTGAGGCAGAGCAAGATGATATTTTAGCGATGGGCTTGAGCGATAATTTTAACTTTAGCCGCAGTATTATTCGCGCGACACTTGAAGTACCTCACTTAGGACACGTCGATTGCTATGTAGTGCACTTTAAATCAAAACGTAGCATGCTCTATCACCAAGATGATGAAAGCCACAGCGAACAGCAAAACTTAGTTATGCAGTTAAAATCGCAAGCCCTTGGGCGCTGGGCATCAAGCATACAACGTGGCAGTGAAGCAGCACTGTTACTCGTTGAAATTATTAAACGCAGAGCGCATAGCAATAACCCTGTGATTGTGATGGGGGACTTTAATAATGAGTTACACGATGGCGTTCTTAACCATTTAATCGCTGATCATCTTCGCTTTAGCGGTCATAGGCAAAATAGCCCATCTCGTTCAGAGTTCAAACTACAAGATAGTTGGCAACTCTATCAGCGCCATGTTGTAACAGAAGACGATAGAGAAGCCACCCACTATTTTGGCAGTAGCAGCTCAGTATTTGATTATATTTTGTTATCTCGAGAGTTTGATGCCGGGTTTCAGGGTAGCTTTTTTGAAGTAGTTGATTATCACACCTATGATCAGCACTTAATCAACCCCCAGTTTGCCTATGATGATCAAAGTACCGACCATGGCGTTGTGATGGTGACAATGAAGTTAAGGAGTTGAAACTGACCACTTTCTGCTGCTAGTGTTGAACTATAAGCTATAAGGGAGCAAGCTTTGATGGTTAAACTCAAATGGAAGTTAGTAGCGGGTATTCTAGGTGGAGTAGTACTACTTTTATTCGTAATAAAGTACACATCTGTTATTGTTCAAATGAAAGATAACATTACTACGTCTTTATTTTACGTATTATTTTTACTTACAGTAGTAGCACTAGTATTGTTATTTAGGTTTTTTATGAGCCTATATAAACAATTGAAATATAGCTCTAAACGTGGGAGTTAACTTATTAATTTTTTATCCAGCCGATACTTAAAAGATATCGGCTGCCAGACGTTACCCGCGTTACCTGATGTTCGCAGATATCAGGACGGAATAATTTGATTCGTGAGCTTTCATAGAGTGGGGCAGAGCAGATAAACTCCCCACCTGCACGCGCTTTTTTGAGTACAATATTAAGCCTGAAATGTTTACCACTAGCGACTTTATCGGTGTGAGCCGCTATTTCACTGCCCTCAGGAAAACGCAAAATATACATATCAAATTTAATTGGCCAGCGGGCTGTGCAAATTAGCATTTTATCGTAGCCTGACAGTTGCCTGCCTTTTTCAAAACGAAAGAGCTTCTTAAATAGTGTAGGTGTGGTCATTATTATTTAAAAGCTGTCAGTTTAAAGCTTAGGGCTCTTTTGCTTATCACGCTTTGCCATAATATAGCCGATTAGTGCGCCGCTAATTGCGCCGAATAAATGGCTTTCGAATGAAATATGAATGCGCTGCGGGAAGACACCCCAAATCAGGCCGCTGTATAACACAACAACCGCAATACTGATTAAAATGGCTTTGAATGAGCGGTGCATAATGCCGTAGCTAATTAAATAGCCCCATAAACCGTAGATAACACCACTGAGCCCTACATGAATATTGCTGCGGCCAAATAGCCATACTAGTAATCCACCAATGAGCGCAGTGCCTGCAAACACCAGCCAAAAGCGTTTTACGCTAAATTGGCAAACTAGCCAGCCGAGAATAGCAAATGGCACTAGGTTACTAAAAAGGTGTGCCCAGCCACCATGTAAAAATGGCGCAAAAAACACCCCTGATAAACCAGACATTTGCCTTGGCAAAATACCTAAACCGTTTAAGTTTATGCCGGGTAGGGTATTAATTATTTGCAGTACCAAGCACATCAGCATAATGCCTAAAATTGCGAATCGCTTACTACTGATAGGAGGAATTTTGACAGCTTTTTTTTCAGTCATGATGAGAAGCTCTTAAATCAATGTGACCGAATGAGTATAACTTATTAAAAGTGAAGGTAAACACCTTGATATGCAAGGTGTTTACTAAAGGTCTAGGTCATGTTGAGCTAGTTTAACCTAATTTGGTTAATAGTTTTTTCGCAGCAAGTTCAGAACTTGCAGGGTTTTGCCCTGTGATTAGTAGGCCATCTTCAATCGCAAGCTCGCCCCAATCATCGGTTTTTTGATACTGACCACCTTGTTTGATTAGCTCATCTTCAACAAGTAATGGCACAACATTGGTAAGTTGTACGGCATCCTCTTCTGAGTTACTAAAGCCGGTTACTTTTTTATCAAATACCACAGATTTACCAGCTGCATTTTTCGCATTCAGTAATACGGCACTGGCGTGACATACTGCACCGACTGGCTTATCTGAATTAAGAAATTGCTCAATTAAATTGATCGAATCTTGGTTATCAACTAAATCCCACAAAGGGCCATGGCCGCCTGGGTAAAATACCGCATCAAAATCATCAGCTTTAACTTCAGCAAGTGGTTTAGTATTGGCCATTAAGGTTTGTGCTGCGCTGTCTTGATCAAAGCGTTTTGTGGCATCGGTTGCTGCATCAGGGGCTGCACTGTTTGGATCAACCGGAGGTTGGCCACCTTTAACAGAAGCTAACGTTACCTCTGCACCGGCATCAATAAAGGCGTAGTAGGGTGCTGCAAATTCTTCAACCCAAAAGCCTGTTTTATGGCCTGTATCGCCAAGTTCATCGTGTGAAGTAAGTACCATTAAAATTTTCTTAGCTGACATAGTGAACCCTCTTTGTGTATTAAACATCGTTGATAACACTATAGGGCTGAAAATTGAGTTAAACAACGCAGATAAATTTGACTTCATTGGTTTAATAATTGATACAATCATTCAGGTTCGGTTAGGAGTCTTTATGAAAGTATCGTTTGAGCAACTAAAAAGTATGGTGGTGTTTGCCCATATTGTGCAGCAAGGCAGCTTAACTAAAGCGGCTCAACAACTTGGTTTATCAAGGGCTGTAGTTAGTTATCATTTAAAGAAATTAGAACAGCAATTAAAGCTCACGTTACTTAATCGCTCAACGCGTACCATGACCCTTACCGAAGCGGGTATGGCTTATTATGAACGTTGTCAGGCTATCACCGAGCACGCTGAGGCTGCTAATTTACACCTTGAGAACTTAAAGAGTGAACCGGTTGGGGTTATTAAATTGAGTTGTCCGGTAAATGTTGGTTTGCAACTTGTAGTACCGGCACTGGCTCAGTTTAGGCGTTTGTATCCGAAAATTGATATCGATTTACAGCTCAGTGATGATGTGGTTGATATCATCAAAGAGGGCTATGACTTAGCGATTAGAGGTGTTGCCCTTGAAAGCTCAAACTTACAAGCGACTAAACTTGCAAGTATGGCGACCTGCTTATGCGGTTCAGTCGATTACTTTACAAAATACCCTATACCAAAAAGCATTGCTGATTTAGCAGAGCATACATGGGTGGTGTATCAACCAAGTAGTGCTGTTGTCACGCTCGAAAAAGATAAACGCCGCTTTGATGTGGCTGTTAGTGGTGGCATAAGTACCAATAATGCCGCTGCGCGAACTGCCTTTGTTGAAGCTGGGCATGGTTTAGCGAAAATCCCAGTTTATGATGCATTGCCAAGGATCAAAGCGGGATTGTTACGCACAATATTAGATGATTACAAAACTGCCGATATTGAACTTTATGGTGTATTCCCGCCAGGGGCGGCGGGAAGCAAAAAACTGCGGGTTTTACTTGATTACTTGAAGGATTATTTTACTAATCAAGTAGCCACTATGACGATTTAAACAAGCGTGCGATTAAATAAAGCAACGGCTTGTTGGTACATGCTGATGGCAAGTACTGGGTCATATCGGTCGCCTTCGTCGCGCATAAACGCATGTTGGGCGTTCACTTCTTGCCACTGGTAATTAATGCCTGTTGCCACAGCTTGTTGGTAAATTTTAAGGCGGCCCTCTTTTGGTACATGAGGGTCTTGTTTACCCCAAACAAAGTGGATCTCACCTTTAATATCTGCCATGCGCTCAAATGAGTTATTACCCGCTTGCGCCGGTAAGGTATCGCTGTGTATATCTGTTGCGTATAAACAAAAAGCGGCTTTGATACTTGGGTTTAATGCAGCACGGTATGCAAGGTGACCACCAATACATACGCCCATGGCACCGACATTTCCTGTGCAGTAATCTTGCTGACGTGCAAATGCAATTAAAGCGTCAGTGTCTGAGTCATGGCTCTCAAGCGGTTTTGCCCATTTGTCGGCATTGCCTTTGTCTTTTCCAGCATCATCATAGGCAAGTACTGTCCCAATAGGATTTAACTCATGAAAAACTTCTGGCACTAACACAACAAAACCATGACCAGCAAGTATTGCCGCAGAGCGTGCAATAGGGGCTGTTTCTTGGAAAATTTCAGAATAGAAAATAACACACGGGTATTTACCTTCTTCTACAGGGCGATAAATACTGGTGCGCATTGTGCCTGTGTTGGTCGCTATGTCGTGGCTATGGTGCTGAATAATCATGTTAATCCTTGTAAAAAACGGTTTAGCTAATAATACCTCAGCCCCACCTTTTGGACGAGTCAAAGCCCTTGAAATTTATTGATGCTCAGCTATTTTATTGAGGCAGGGTACTGCATACAGCTTGCGTAATAGGTAAGAGTAGCAGGCCAGTCAGAGAAAATAGCCATCACACCCACCTGCTTAGCAAGGACGTCTATCACATTCATCATTTGCCCATCTTGTTTAATCACGCTGGCAATCGACTGGTAATAATAACCACCGCCCTTAGTTAATGGACCAGAGCGCTCTAAACTCCAAGTAATGATGTTCAGCCCTGCTTGTTTAGCTTTAATAGCATAAAGCGATGGCACGATTTTACCTGACTCATCAAGGCTTAAAAGCATCCATATTGGCGGTGCGATAATGCGTACTCCATCGTCATACAGAGCCTGCATTGATGGCTGCCAGGTGGTGTCATCCATGGCATCAAAGTCTGCTTGCTCATCTCGGCCATCAAGATAAATACTGTTGTTTGCAAATTCAGGGTGATTGTTTAGCCAATACTTCACATCTTCAAGATTAAATGATTGCGGATACACATCATCGCTATTCACACCTGTAGCTCGGTACTCATCAAGCATTTTTTGCGCATAATCTTGCTGGCTAAAACCGTTAAATGGCATGCTAACTTCTGGGCTTTTTAGCTCGGGTGTCATTTTTACCCCCAGTGATTTGAATAACTCAATGCTTTGCTGGTGGGTCATTACGGTGCCACTGTTTGCGTATAAATCAGTGCGCCAGCTTGGTGTGCCTTGCATATATTCTGCGACCGTTTTGGCATTTGCATTGGCACCATCCATTTTAGCTTTTAAGGTTAAAAACTCAGCTTGGGTGATATCGCTGGTGCAGCATTTAGCCTGAGCTGGTTGGCCGTCTTTGGCCGGGGTAAAAGGTTGGCTGCATTTTGCAGCGAGCTCAGAAATCGCTAAAATGTTGGTAGTGGTGTGTAAATCACACTGTGAATGACGACACACGAGTTGTTTGTCTTTAGTAAAGGCGACGTCACATTCAAGTACGCCAGCGCCCATTCTTGCAGCAGCCAAATATGACTCTTTGCTGTGCTCAGGAAACTGCATAGGGGCACCGCGATGACCAATTACAAAATCAGTTTTATAGAAAGGGCCATTACCGCATGCCGAAAGTTGCTGCTTTAAAGGTCCATCTGTCATCTTGTCGATTAAATAGTAAGGCCTAGCACCCACTTGCACTACCTGCTCCTCAGGCAGATTCTTACAACCTTGAATAACGAAAACTAAACAACATAAAACCAGTGCGCGCATATCAGCATTCCTCTAATCTAATAGAGTTTAGCCTATCATTGCTCCATGGCAGTTTTATTAAGTTTCTGATTTATAATAAGTGCTAATAAGATAATCGCTGCGCCGATGGCAAGCTTGATGATATCGGCATCACGATTCCATATCACAATGTTAACGATGATCCCTGCTGGGATCAGGAGGTTATTCATGACAGCCAAGGCACCTACATTAACGATGGTAGCGCCTTTATTCCAAGCGAAATAACCAAGCCCTGAAGCAATCGTGCCTAAGTAAATTAACACGCCCCACTGTGTCGTTGTGGTGGGTAGCTTACTGGTATCCCCAAATAAACCGTAACAAATCAGTGCGACAATTAAAGCGCCAATAAAGAACCAAGCAAACACCCGAGAGTGGGGGAGTTGCTCATCTTGCATTAAACGTTTGTAAGTTACTTGCCCAGTAGCGAAGCAAATATTGGCAGCCTGCACCATTAACATACCAATAAGATAGTTTTCATCGACGCCTTCATAGCGAATAGCGACGGCGCCTAAAATAGCTAGCATTGCGGCTAATAAAAACTTGGCATTAAAACGCTTTTCAAGCAAATCGTTTAACAAAGTGATGTAAAGTGGCGTCATTACCGTGAATAGCAGTACCTCGGGCACGCTAAGGTACAAAAACGAATGGTAATAGAAGCTGTACATCACACCAAGTTGTACTGCGCCTATTGCCATGAGCTTTAGTGCTAAGGCTTTAGGGGTTTTACGCCAGTGTAAAAAGGGCAAAAACACGCAAGTTGCCAAGCCAATGCGCATTAACACACTAAACCATGCATCCACTTGGCCTGCTAAATAAACACCAATAAGACTAAACGAAAAGGCCCAAAGCAGGGTTACAGCAAATAAGTAGGTCATGTTATTCGAGTTATGTGCAAAAAAGGGCAGTGTATATGAGATGGCTGAAAATTAAAATTGCCCATGACGGATAATACGCGATCATGGGCAATGGGGGGGTTAGGGTTGGCTGGCAACAAAGGCTTTTGCTTGTTGCTTTAATCGCTCGAGTGCGTTGCTATCGTAAAACGTGCTGTGCGAGACAACACCCTTTAGTGTTTGTGTATTACGAATATCAATAAGCGGGTTTTTTGAAAGCAAAATGAGATCGGCTACTTTGCCTTCACTAAGTGCACCGTATTGCTGTTGTTTATTTAAAAATTTAGGCCCCGCGAGTGTTGCAGCTTGCAGCGTTTGCAGTGGTGTTAGGCCATATTCAGTAAAAATACTCAGTTCTTGGTGTAAAGAAAGCCCCGGATAAATATACGAATTTAAAAAGCCTGCATCTGTGCCTGCAATAATGCTCACACCTGCTTGTTGGGCGATAGGGAGTAACTGTGCAGTTTTAATAAAACGCTCTTTGCGCTGTTTGATTTGTGCAGGGGTGTCTTTGTTAGCTCTATCAACTCGCCATTGATACGTCGCTTTTAAACCCTTACCTAAATAATCTAAATAGGCATCGTCCTGATGATTATCTTCATCAATGTAAGCCGTTATTTTGCCACCAATCAAGGTTGGCACCACGGCGGTGTCGTTGTTAGCAAGAACCGTAAACTTCTCGATGGCTGTTGGTTCATCAAACTGCGCGGTGATAATGGGCAGCGCAGTGCGATAACTCAGCTCTTTTGAGGCAACCTTTGCGGAAATATCCGCTTCGTTTTTAGCCGCAGCTTTAAGCATATAGGTCATATGCTCAATGGCATCAAGACCCGCCTTGGAGACATCAGTCACAGACAATGAAAATGGAATATGCCCTGAAATTTGATAGCCACGCTTTTTGACCTCATGCACGGCTTTTAGGTAAAGCTCAGGCGTTAAAGCGCTGTCAGTAATTTTGATAAAATCAACGTCCATGCTGTCTAACAGATCCATTGCAGCATGCATTTCTTCAGTCGTTTCTACTTCTAAATCACCAGGCCAAATAGACCTTTTACCTTCTAATTTCGGGCCTGAGGTGAAAATAGTTGGGCCCACTAACTGACCTTGTTTTACTTGTTCTCGCCAGCTAAGTACAGATTCACTTAAATCAGCCGCAGCATCACGAACGGTCGTTATGCCGTAGGCTAAATACAGTGGCAATAGCTGTTTATTCTCTTCAATAAGTTCATCACCACCGCCAAAGTGGACATGCATATCCCATAGACCAGGCATGACATACTGACCTTTTGCATCAATCAATGTTGAGCTTTGATAGTGGTTACTTAAAGGTTTATCGCTACGTTTGATGATAATTCCATCGCGAATGGCAAGAGATTGCTTTGCTGCGATAGCCCCAGTTTGCATATCAATAATTTGGGCGTTTTCTATCACGATGTCAGCGCGCTGATCTGGGGGGGATGAACATGCAGCTAAAGCTGTGCAAAGTCCTAAAAGTAAAACGTTTTTCATGTGTGAACTCGTGTTTTTCTTTGAGATTAGCAAAAACGAATTAACTGACAACGGCTTTGAGGTGAATAGGAATAAAAGCGGGGTGAAAATCTAATTAATAATTAAAAAGCATGAGGGTTGCCCCTCATACTCTAAACAACAGTGTGATTATTCAACTAAACCACGACGCTTTAATAGTGCGTCTGTTGTTGGTTTTTGACCACGGAACTCAATGTAGCTTTGCATTAAGTCGCGGCTGTTACCTTTTGATAAAATCTCTTTGCGGAAATTATCACCGTTTTCACGTGTTAAACCACCTTCTTCAGTCATGTGTGCAAACGCATCTGCTGCGAATACTTCAGTCCAAAGGTAAGCGTAATAACCCGCTGAGTAACCACCTGCAAAGGTATGGCTGAAGTAGCAAGACTTATAACGTGGTGGTACTGGGTAATATGCAATACCATGCTTGTCTAATGCATCATGTTCAAACTTTTGTACGTCAGTGATGTCAGCATCAACACCAAATGAGTGCCATTCCATATCAAGCAGTGCCGCCGCTAAGTACTCAGTTGTATCGAAGCCTTGGTTGAACTTTTGTGACTCAAGTACTTTCGCAAGTAACGCTTTTGGAATTGGTTCACCTGTTTTGTAGTGCTTGGCGTAGTTTGCAAGTACTGTCGGTTCTATATTCCAGTCTTCGTTTGCTTGTGAAGGGAATTCAACAAAGTCACGAGCAGTTGCTGTACCTGCTAAGCTTGGGTATTTAACATCAGAGAATAAACCGTGCGCAGCATGACCAAATTCATGGAACATCGTTGTTACTTCAGAAAAAGTCATGAGTGTTGGTTGACCTTCAGCTGGCTTAGGAATGTTCTGTGCATTGTAGATCACAGGCATCGTGTCTTTTAGACCGCTTTGACTAACATAGGCACTCATCCACGCACCACCACGTTTACCTTCACGTGCATAAGGGTCCATGTAGAATAGGCCGATAGCGCTACCGTCTTCGTTAAATACTTCAAATACCATGACATCTTCGTGATAAACCGGTAAGTCTTTACGCTCTTTAAACGTAATGCCGTAAAGTTTATTCATCGCAAAGAATAGACCGTCGTGGATCACTGACTGCATTTCAAAGTAAGGCTTAACTAAAGCAGGGTCTAAGTCGTACTTTTCTTGACGAACTTTTTCAGCGTAAAACGCCCAGTCCCAAGGTTGAAGCGCAAACGTTTTACCTGATTTTTTGATTACTTGTTGAATTTGCTCTGCTTCTGCTTCTGCTTTAGCAACCGCTTTCGGCGCTAAGTCATCAAGAATACCGTAAACGTTATCAGTTGTTTGCGCCATACGTGTCGTCATTACATATGAAGCCCAATCTTTGTAGCCAAGTAATGCTGCTTTTTCTGCGCGTAACTTGGTTTCTTTGATGATGATAGGGCCGTTTGTCGCTTGCGCACGCGTTGCCGATGTAGTCCAAATTTTTTCGCGTAACTTACGGTTTTCAAGGCTTTGTAAGATAGGTTGGCGAGTCGTGTTCACGAGTGTGATCATGTAACCTTCTTTGCCTGCTTTTTCAGCAGCGGACGCAAGGCTTGCGATTTCGCCTTCAGATAAACCCGCAAGCTCGCTTTTATCTTTAACTAAAATCACATCTTCTTTGAATGACTTTAAGATGTTTTGTGAAAACATCGTTGAAAGCTTGGCAAGCTCTGCGTTGATTTCACGCATTTTTGCTTTTTCAGCTTCAGTTAGTTTTGCACCCGCATTAACAAACTTTTTGTAGTAATAATCAACAAGGCGTTGATCTTCAGCATTTAATGACGCTTTGTTGTCGTAAATGCTTTGTACGCGAGCAAATAATGCTTTGTTTAAGTAAATATCGTCTGTGTGAGCAGACATAACGGGTGCCATTTTTGCGGCGATACGTTGGTACTCACTGTCAGAGATTAAACCCGATAAATTAAAAAATGCTGCAGAAGTACGGTCTAGTAACTCACCCGATAATTCCATTGCAACAAGGGTATTTTCGAATGTTGCTGGTTCTGGGTTGTTTGCAATCTTTGCAATTTCAGCTTTTTGCTGAGCGATCCCTGCTTCAAACGCTGGCTCGTAGTCTTTGGTTGAAATTTTATCAAACTCAGGAGCCATATATTGTAAAGGGCTTGGCTTGAAAAGAACGTTTTCAACATTGGCTGTTTGTGTTTCAGCGGCAGTTTCAACTTGAGTTTGAGTGTCGGCTTGTTGCGAACTACAAGCAGATAATAAAAGCACACTAGCAATTGTAGTTGCTACTAAGGTCTTACGCATGAGAGCTCCAAAAAAGTGGATAAATCTTTTTTAACTTACCAAATTTTTGGCTAGAAACAATCAAGTTTGTCGTCTGAATGGGGAATTTGAACGCAAATAAAGCTGTTGAGGGATAAAAATGTGTAAAAAGCCATCAATTGTGTATCAATGGCTTGCTTAGTAATAAAGTGGCGCATACTGCCAATTTAAATCCTGCTGGTAATAAATCACCATAGGTTAGTTATAACCCAATACAAATTTTTTCTCTGAGCCAAAGTTTTCTGGCATGGCGTTACCAAACTCTTTGTTAATTAAAGTCAGTGAGTGCTCTTGCTCAGCAAGTAAATTTAGGATTCGGTTACGATACTCTAAGCTTGATTCAAATAAGTTAAGATCAACCAAAGGTTGTAAAGTTGCAAGTTTTTGTGTGAGTGTCATTTGTGACATTGTGTTCTCCTCGTGCTATTCAAAGCCTGTGAAACCTCAAGCTCTCTCTATGTATATAGCAGTTATGGTCTAAAACAGTTAATAATTAGCGCATATTGCGCATAAAGAACTTAGTATTTACCAAGTTTTCACCTATTATGCCGTGCTAAACTTAGTCACAACTGAATCAAACTCATTTTTTACTAGGAATGTTAATTTATGACCCTTGCTGATCTGCAATCTGCATTATCGTTTGTATTGTTCACCTATAACGATGTGCAAATTACCGTACTTAAAGTAATTCAAGTGCCTTTGGTGCTGTTTTTAATGTGGTTTGTGGTCACCTGGATTGGTCGATTAATAAAAAAAGCATTACTGGCAAAAAACCTAGGCCCTGATACGGTTCATCTATTCACGCGTATTTACCTTGTTGTGACCATCGCTGTGCTTGTGTTTACTTCGCTTGAGGTACTCAACATTCCGCTAACAGCGTTTGCATTTGTGTCAGGTGCCATTGCAATCGGTGTTGGTTTTGGTGCGCAAAACATTATCAATAACTTTATTAGTGGTTGGATATTAATGTGGGAGCGTCCAATTCGAATCGGTGACTTTTTAGAAGTAGGTACAGCTAAAGGGGTGGTTGAGACAATTAATACCCGTTCAACGCGTATCCGTCGTAACGATGGTGTGCATATGCTGGTACCAAATAGCCAATTATTAGAAAATACCGTCACTAACTGGACCTTAATTGACCGTAATGCCCGCTCGTTTGTAAATGTTGGTGTTGCGTATGGCTCAGACGTTGTGCTTGTTGAGAAGCTGATGAAGCAAATTCTAGATGAGCATCCTGCTATTTTAAAAACACCTGCATCATCTGTGTTATTTGATGACTTTGCTGATAGCTCTTTAACTTTTAGCGCTATTTTCTGGGTGTGCGCTGAATCAGAAGCACCGCTTCGTCAAGTACGCAGTGAGCTGCGCTTTAGCATTTATAAGGTATTTGCCGAAAATAACATTACTATTGCATTCCCGCAGCGCGATATTCATATCGATGGTGAGATAGCTTTAACAAGGCGTAACAGCCAAAAATAAAAAAAGCGGCTTAGCCGCTTTTTTTATGCTTGTTCATTGAGCTTTTTCAGCTTTAAGGCAAGCAACACCATCATTATGCCAAATACGACGGCATAGGTTGCAACCAGCCACAGTAGGGTAATGATACCCGCGCCAGGGTTAAATATCAGATAACCACCAAAAATAATCGATATAATACCGCTGCCAATCAATAGCCACTCATTCGTGATTTCTTTTCGTAGTTTACTGGCAATAACAATTTCAATAACCCCAATAGCAATGGCCCATGCGGCTATAAAGTAAAGCATTAATATGGCCGTTACATTTGGGGCGAATAGCGTTACAAAGGCTGCGGCAATCGAGATTAAACCACCCACTAATAGCATCCACCAAAGTGGATTTTCGTTTTTTGAAGCAATAGCTAACCAAGTTCTAATGGCACCATCGACAAAAAAGTAAGCGGCAAATATAAACATCAGAATCGCTAATGAGGCTTCAGGGGCGAACCAACCACACAAGCCAAAAATGATGGCGATGCCACCGTGGATCATTAATGATGACCAATGGGGGATCAGTGAACTTGAGATTTGCATAATAGTATCCTTTGCTTAAGTCTCTCTATAACTAACATTTCAGCGCTTACTTGCAAAGATTTTTAATTATTTTTTGTACAGTTACACAAACCATGCTCTAATTTAATTAGATGATTTTTTCAGCGTTAAAAAGTTTTTGCGGACAAGGAATTAAGTGTGAACAGTGGTACGACTAAGTTTTCATTGCAATTTAGCACGTTAGTAGTGTGTTTTTTACTGTTGTTTAATGCGCCTTTATGGGCAACAACCACCCCAGAAGTGACCGTTAAATCCTTAATTGATAAAGACAACAAGGAAGAACAAGCCGAACAAAAGCCGGCCAAGCAAGAGCCTGAAGCGAATACACCTGCTACAACGGAAAAGGTGCAGGAGCCTCTTGAAGATGACTTACCCTATGATGCCTTTGATCGAACTACGCCTCGCAGCTCCATGCAAGGCTACTTAAAAGCAACCCGCGCTCGCGATTTTGAACGTGCTAGCCAATATCTTGATTACCGTAACTTACCGAAAGAAGTTGAGGCGCTTGGCAAAATTCAGCTTGCAGAAAACTTATCGGTGGTGCTGGATCGTACCTTATGGGTTGATGTTGATAGCTTGAGTAACAAGCCTAAAGGTAAACAAAAAGAAAGCGTACCTAGTTATCGTGATCTGGTTGGAGAAATCAGTACATCACAAGGCAAGGTGCAAATTTTATTGCAAATAGTGCCGGATGATAAAACAGGTAATCGGATCTGGAAGATATCGAATGCAACGGTGAGTCAAATTCCTCTGCTCACTAAAGAGTATGGTTATAACCGAGTCGGTGAGTGGTTGTACGATAATCTGCCTGATATTGAGTTTTTAGGTGTGATGCTTTGGCAGTGGATATATTTTGCCTTCTCTTTTGTGTTGTTTTTGGCAATCGCGATTATTATTACCCGTTTAATTACGTTTATTCTTGCACACTTAAAAGTACCTGTAGAAAAAGATGTCATTGGTTTCATTAATGGCCCGATCAGCCTGTTGCTTGCAGTACTTATGGCGCGCTCACTGAACGACCAATCTAATGTCACCATAGCAGTGATGGCGCTATTTCATGGTGCAACTGTATTATTAATTGCATGGGGTTGGATTTGTTTAAGGGCTGTCGATCTCGCCAAGCACAGGTTAAGTCAGCGTTTTATCAAGCAAGACAAGCCACAAGCGGTATTCTTATTACGACCAATTAGTAATGTAGCTAAAACACTGATTGTTATTTCGTTGTTATTTATGTGGTTTGAAAACTTAGGGTTTAATGCCACTACATTATTAGCGGGGTTAGGGATTGGTGGCCTTGCTATCGCCCTTGCAGCGCAAAAAACAGTTGAGAATATCATTGCTGCAATCACACTTTATATTTCTGCACCGGTGAAAATAGGCAGTTTATGTAAGTTTGGCAGCCACCTGGGCACCGTTGAAGAAATAGGCTTAAGGGCTACGCGAATTCGAACCCTTGATCGCTCGGTTATCTATGTGGCGAATGCAAAGTTTGTAGATATGCAGCTTGAGAACGTCTCTGAAAGAGAGCGTATTTCTTATCGACCAAAGTTGATGCTCAACGCTAATACCAAACAACAAAACTTAATCTCGTTTATGCAAGCTGTAAGAGAGCTTTTGGAGCAACATAAACATATTGCCTTTGAACCATGTCGTGTTCGCTTTAAAGGCTTCACACCTTGGGCTTTACAAGTGGATGTACTAAGCTACGTAGAGACCGTCGACTTTGCTTTTTATATGGAAGTAATTGAAGAGTTAAATTTAGCAATCTTAGGCTTATTGAATGAGCACGAATGTGAATTAGCTAATCCAGAATTCGCACGAGTTACTGATTAGTTGCTAAAAAAGGGGTAAATGAAAGGTAATCTCATTTGTACATAATGTCTAAACATTGTTGCATGTGGATGAACAGGACATATGTCCGCTCAAGTGAAAAATAATTGCATAAAATCTTCTAAATGCGGCGATGTTGCCGCTAATTGTTGTAAAAAATTTGTATATTTCTAATTTTTAATGCAGTAAAAGTGTCATAAAGTGTTATAATCGTCAGCGTTCGTTCAGCCTCTTTATCTCGTTTTGCACTCTCGAACTAGAGGTCCGCGCAGCTTATTACAAGGCGCGAAAAATTGGCCGAGCCCGTCAAATGAATTGACGCAACATCATCACCGTTGAATAAGAGTGCATAAAAAAGGTTAAAACCCGACATGAAAGCAATGAAAAGATCTACGTTAGCAACACTTATCAATGCAACGTTGTTCTCTGCCGTAGCAGGTACTTCATTTTCAACTCTTGCTGCAGACGAAGCGCCAGCAGCAAAAAGCAACCAACTAGAAGTTATTCAAATCACCGCTCGTAAACGTGTAGAAAACGCACAGGAAGTACCTGTAGCTGTATCTGCATTACAAGGTGACAGCTTAGATGCTTACAGCTCAGCTGGTATGGATATTCGTTTCATGAACGCGAAAATCCCTAGCTTATCAATCGAATCTTCGTTTGGTCGTTCTTTCCCACGCTTTTATGTTCGTGGTCTAGGTAACACTGACTTTGACCTAAATGCTTCTCAACCAGTTTCGCTAGTTGTAGACGAAGTTGTTCAAGAGAACGCAATCTTAAAAGGTTTCCCTGTATTTGACGTTGCACGTGTAGAAGTTCTACGTGGTCCACAAGGTACTTTATTCGGTCGTAACACACCAGCTGGCCTTGTTAAATTTGATACAGTAAAACCATCACAAGAATTTGAAGGCTATGGTTCAGTATCTTACGGTAGCCGTGGCGCAGTTGATTTTGAAGGTGCTGTTGGCGGTGGCTTAACAGACCGTTTATCAACGCGTGTTTCTGTACTTTGGCAAGAAAAAGACGATTACATCGATAACCGTGCGCCAGGTTTTGAACAAGATGACGTATTAGGTGGTTACACTGAAAAAGCGGCACGTGTTCAGTTCTTATATGAAGGTGACGATTTCACAGGTCTTTTCAACTATCACGTACGTGATATGGACGGTACGCCAATCGCATTCCGTGGTAACGCTATCAAAGCAGGCACAAACGATTTAGCTGATAACTATGAGCACGATGTGGTTTACCACGATGCTGCTTCTCGTGCGACACAGCAAGTTGAATCTCAAGGCGCAAGCTTAAAGCTTGAGTGGGATATCAACGATTTAACTCTTACCTCAATCTCTGCATGGGAAAGTGCTGAAATCTATTCTCGCGCTGACATTGACGGTGGTTACGGTGCAAGCTACTTACCAGATATGGGCCCAGGTTTTATCCCGTTCTACTCTGAAAGTGCTGACGGTATTCCAGATCAAGACCAATACACGCAAGAACTTCGTTTATCTAGCAACTATGCTGGCGACGTTAACTTCCAAGTAGGTGTTTTCTACTTTGACGAAGCGCTAACAATCGAAAACTTCAGCTACGACACTTATGGTTCAACGCCAGGTGAGTTAAACGGCTATGTTATCCAGCAACAAGATACTAAAGCGTGGGCGGTATTCGGTTCATTAGATTACACAATCACTGACGACTTAAAAATCACTGCGGGTCTTCGTTACTCAGATGATGAGAAAGAGTTCTCAGCAGACCGTACTTTAAGCCCAATTGGTGGTAGTGCGTTATACCTTACAGAAAACCCAAGTGACGACCACGTTAGCTGGGATTTATCTGCTAACTACAAGATCAACGATGACGTAAACTGGTACGCACGTGTTGCTAACAGCTTCCGTGCACCAAGTATTCAAGGTCGTATCTTATTCGGTGACGAAGTAACTGTTGCTGAGTCTGAAACTGTGACGTCATTCGAAACAGGTATCAAATCAGACGTACTTGACGGCCAAGGTCGTGTAAATGCAACTGTGTTCTACTACACAATGGATGACCAACAATTAACAGCTGTAGGTGGTGGTGCAAACTTCAACCGTTTAGTTAATGCTGATAAGACAACTGGTTACGGTTTTGAGTTAGACACTGAGTGGGTATTAACTGACAACCTAAACGCTACATTTAACTTAAGCTACAACAACACTGAGCTTAAAGATAAAGACTTAGCCGTTGACGTATGTGCACAGTGTACTGTTACAAACTCATTAAACAGCGCAGGTCAAGCTGTTCTTGATGGTAACAGCCTACCGCACGCACCTGAGTGGATCTCAAACTTAACTTTACGTTATAGCCGCGAAGTTGCTGACGGTGAATTCTTCACTTACGCTGACGTGTCTTATCGTAGCGAAATCAACTACTTCTTATATGAGTCAGTTGAGTTTGAAGGCAAGCCATTAACTGAAGTAGGTCTACGTGCAGGTTATGCTTGGGCAGAAGGCGACTACGAATATGAAGTGTCAGCATTCGTACGTAACATGTTCGACGAGCAGCAATCAATCGGTGCTATCGACTTCAATAACAACACAGCAATGGTGAACGAAGAGCGTTACATCGGTGCTGAGTTCAAAGTAAGCTTCTTCTAAGCTGAAAGATAAGTACTATTAAAACCCGCTGTATAGCGGGTTTTTTCGTTTATAATCGCGTTGGTAACTGCTAAAGTGGCAGGATTAATTTAAGAGAAAGAGAATAGCTATGGCTGGATTTTGGAACTACCGTGTAATTTTTTGTGAAGCAACAAAAGATGAAGCAGCACAATATCAAATTCACGAAGTTGAATATAACTTAAATGGTAAAGTGACTAATTGGTCAGAAACCGGTGCTGCACCATTTGGTAATACAGTCGAAGAACTTGAAGCAGATGCAGATCGTTTAAAAACAGCGTTTTCTAAGCCGATTTTAAAAGTGGTAAGAAAGCAACGTGGCTACGAGCTGGTTGATGTTGAAACCGGCGAAGAAGCATTTGCTGAGCCACCTGCGGGTTTAACAGAATAATCATAATTAAAGGTGCCTTTGGCACCTTTTTACTTTGAAGGAATGAGGATGACTTTAAAAGCAGTATTGTTTGATATGGATGGCACCTTGGTGGATTCTGAAAGTGTGCATTTTAATATTTGGAATTATTTATTAGCCCCTTTTGGCGTGCAATATGATGAAGCCACGTTTTGCCAACGCTTTTCTGGTAGACCCACCCTTGAAGCAGCTAAAGAGGTCGTTACAAATTATGGGCTTACTATCAGTCCAGAGCAGTTAACGGATGAAAAGTACGCTGCGTTTGGGCGTTTTGTTAGCAGTAATTTACCTGCTTATATGCCTCACGCAAAAGCAGTGCTAGAGCAAGTCAAAGCCAGTGGTTTAAAAATGGCATTAGTAACAGGCAGTGCAAAAGATGAAGCCTATCCTATTTTAAAGGGCTATGGCATTTTTGATTGGTTTGATTGTGTCGTTACCAAAGATGATGTTAACAATCCCAAACCTGATGGCGATCCATACCAATTAGCCCTCGATACATTAAATATCATGGCCGATGAAGCCGTCGCAGTCGAAGATACTTTCACCGGCGTCACTGCTGCGAGTAATGCTGGAGTTGCTGTGTATGCGGTGCCGAATCATTTCACGTTAGAGCATGATTTTAGTAAAGCCGCGGGTGTGTTTGCTGATTTGAGCGAGTTTTTCAAATGGCTACAAACTAGACTATAATTAACTGGCTATTGCTAAGCCGCTATTGTTAAGTAGCTATTTTTAACTAGTAATAGCCAACTAATACTCACACATTTGCAAGGAAGCAATGATGGTTATTCTCACTCGCGCGCTGCTGTGCGCAATCACGTTATTTATCGGCATTTCAGCCGAAGCACAACAAGCTCCTTCAGTCCTCTTAGCGAACGTTTATGAAGCCGAAAAGGTTAATGTAAGCGATTATTTAGTTAGTGAAAAATATGATGGTGTTCGGGCCATTTGGACGGGGAGTCAATTAGTAACCCGGAACGGTAACCCAATTTATGCTCCCAAGTGGTTTACCGCGCCGCTGCCAGGGGTTTGGCTTGATGGAGAGCTTTGGACTAAGCGTCAAGACTTTGCAAACCTAAGCGGTATCGTTCGCAAAGTCACACCTGTAGAGTCTGAATGGCAAACCGTCAGTTACATGATATTTGATATGCCGGATGCGACAAAGCCGTTTAGTCAGCGCTTTGAAAATTACGCACGGTTAGTCAGTCAGCTGAACAGCGAGCATATTAAAGCTGTTGAGCAAAAGCACTTTAACGAGAACACGCAACTGAGCTTATTTATGGATGAGCTAATCGCACAAGGTGCTGAGGGTGTGATGCTGCATCTAGCCAGTGCTAAGCATAGTGCAGGGCGCAGTGATGCTCTTTTAAAATTAAAGCCCTACCTTGATGCCGAAGCGGTTGTGGTAGGTTACATCGCAGGAAAAGGAAAGTACAAAAATATGCTTGGTGCACTCAAAGTTCGAAACAGTGACGGGCTAGAATTTAAAATTGGTTCGGGATTTACCGATCAGCAAAGAACATCACCTCCCGCAATTGGAAGTACCATTACCTATAAATATCATGGTTTTACTAAAAATGGTTTGCCACGCTTTGCAAGCTTTTTACATGAAAGGCCATAGTGTCATTCAAAAATGGCTGCGACTGTGGTAAATTTCGCGGCCTTTTTATTGATGTATAGGTGTTAGAATGTTTGCAGGCTTTGATTACGGTAGCTCAAATTGTGCAATTGGTGTAATGGATAATGAGCAACAAGTGTCTTTAGTGCCCCTTGAGCAAGGCAAACAATATTTACCATCAACACTCTATACTCATCACAGTGCTTTAGTGGTTGATTTTGTAGCAAAACACCTTGCTGGCAGCCCATTTGAGCAGGATTTTAAAACTGAGCGTCAAGCGCTTTTAAATACCATCCCTCGCATTAAATCCGATTTAGATATTCAAGCTGGTGATGACACCTTATTTATTGGGCGAGAAGCGATCAGTGAATACGTGCAATTTCCTGAAGAAGGTTACTTTGTAAAATCACCTAAATCATTTTTTGGCGCCGTGGGCTTAAAGCAAGGACAAATTAACTTCTTTGAAGACATTGCGACGGCGATGATCTTAAAAATAAAACAACGCGCCGAGCAATCACTGCAAGAGTCATTAACCGAAACGGTCATTGGGCGACCGGTAAACTTTCAATCAGTTGGTGGTGAAGAGTCTAATCAACAAGCGCTCGGCATATTAGAGCGAGCGGCAAAACGTGCAGGCTTTAAAGAGGTCTCATTTTTGTATGAGCCATTAGCTGCGGGAATTGATTATGAAACCTCATTACAGCAAGACCAAAAAGTGTTAGTTGTCGATATTGGCGGGGGTACTAGCGATTGCTCATTTGTACAAATGGGGCCGAGCTTCCGTGCAAATCAGTGCCGTGACAATGACTTTTTAGCCCACAGTGGTAAGCGTGTGGGGGGGAATGATTTAGATATTGCGCTGAGCTTTCATGGTTTAATGCCATTGCTTGGTTTAGGCACAGAGTTTAAATCGGGTCTTCCGCTTCCGAATCAACCGTTTTGGCAAGCGTGTAAAATCAATGATGTGAACCTACAAAGCCAGTTTTATAGTGATGCTCATCATCGAGAGTTATTGACCCAGCTGCGTGAAGTTAAAGAGCCAGGACTATTTAAACGCTTAATTCAATTGCAGCAAAATAAGCAAGGTCACCAATTAGTGCAGCAAGGTGAAGCGGCAAAAATTGCATTGTCGTCAGCGAATGAATTTACTACTGATTTGCATTTCTTAGATTCAGAACTAACACAGTGTTTAACGTTGAAAGATTTAGCCTTAGCTGTTGATGACTCGATAAGCCAGATAGTGGGCTTAGCGAAACAAGCGATCAAAGAGGCAGGCACAACGCCTGATGTCATTTACTTAACGGGTGGTAGTGCGCAATCACCGCTTATCAAGGCTGCGTTACAGGCCCATTTAGGTGACATTACTATGCTGAACGGGGACCACTTTGGAAGTGTAACTGCTGGCTTAACTAAGTGGGCGCATAAGCTTTATAGCTAATCGCCCCCACTTTGAGATATCGACTTTAAGAATTAAAGAGTCACTTGGCGCGTTGCGAGATATTTTTCATAATCTGGTAACGTGCGGCACAGCTCAGTTTCCATCATAGGTGAGCTTAATAGCATATCAGCACTGACTTCATTACAAGCAACAGGAATATTCCAAACCGCAGCTAAACGTAGTAATGCCTTTACATCAGGGTCGTGTGGCTGCGATGCAAGTGGATCCCAGAAAAACACTAACATGTGCACTTCATGTTCAGCAATTTTAGCACCGAGTTGCTGATCGCCACCCATAGGGCCGCTTAGCAGCTTAATCACTTCAAGCCCTGTAGTACGCTCGATTAAATGACCGGTTGTACCCGTACCATACAGCGTGTGCTTGCTTAAAATAGCTTGATGCTTTTCACACCACGCCTGAAGAGCTGCTTTTTTGCCATCATGGGCTACGAGGGCAATATTCTTTTTGGCTGGTAAGGCTTGTTGTTTTTGTTCCATAAGTGCTCTTATATCAATAGGTTAATTGCTAATGCAATAAACACCAGTCCCGTGATCCGATCAATCCAAATTTGGGTTTGTGGGTGATCACGAAAATAACTGGCTATCTTATCGCCGAAATAAATATACGTGCAGTCGATTGGAAAAGCAAAAAGCGGGTAAAGTAAGCCAAAAAAAGCGAGCTGAAAGGTCGTTGAAGACAAGCTCGGATCGACGAACTGCGGAATAAATGCAATAAAGAATAGCGCGACTTTTGGATTAAGTACCTCGGTCATCATTGCTTGAAACATCACATTTTGCTTTTTACTGGTACTAACATGAGGCTTTTCATCACAGTCAGGTTCAGGCTGTGTGAAGGTGTCTTTTAAGGTCATTATGCCTAAATAGCACAGGTACGCTGCACCTAAATACTGAACTGTGGTATACGCGACTGTAGATGCTTTTAAAATAGCAGTTAAACCCACCACCGCAAAAAAAGTATGGACCACACCACCTAGGGCAAAACCGAATGCACTTTGCATTCCTGCTTTACGGCCATTGGCAAAGGTTTGTGCCATTAAAAATGCATTAGAAGGGCCGGGAGCCACGGCAATTAAAAAACTGGCGCCTAAAAACGACAGTAACGATTCTGGATTGATCATCGGCACAAAGATAAAAAGCTAGGTAATTGATTTTAACAAGCTTCTAGAAAAAGAAAAAGCGGGCAATCAATGCCCGCTGATTTGGGTTGGGGAAAGTATTAGAATGTCACTGAGCTGTTGTTTGAACAAACAGTTGTGCTTTGTGCTTCACATACTTGGTAAGTGTAAGTGCCGCCACCTTTCGTTGTAATAGTGTCAGTATAGCTGTTAGTGTTTGCCACTGAGCCTACTTTGCTACCATTACGGTACACATCAACAGTGCTTGTAGCAGCACCACTCCAGCTTAAATCAACATACGCAGTGCCTTTTGATTTATAACCTGAAGTAGAAAGGCTAATGTCATCGCTACCCGGTGTTGTGCCGCCGCCATTATCGCCACCACCTGCACAGCCATTGGCTGTTAGGTATGCATCTGCATCAGCTGCTTTAACAATACCGTGACCGAAGTAAACATCGTGACCAGAAGCACCTTGGTCTTGTGCTGTCGCTTTTAACGCATCACGAATTTCTGTACCTGTACACTCAGGATGGTTTGACCAAACTAGCGCTGCGATACCTGAAACAGCAGGCGTTGCCATTGATGTACCGCTCATGAAACCATAATCACTGGTACCAATTGCGATATCAATTGTTGTACTTGAAAGTAGAGCTGAGCGGTCTTCAAGTGCCGCACCTACAGCAGGAATTGTTGTATCGTTAGTATCGCCTAATGTAGCGTATAGCATACCTGCTTCGTTATTGATGATAACGGCGCCGATACCGCCTGAGTTCTCGCAGTTATTTACTTTGTCGTAGAACGAAATATTACCGCGGTCAATCATACAAATTTTGCCCGCTGCGCCAGAATCAACACTTTCAGCAGTACCCATGTAATACGCCGTGCCTGATGCATTACCCGCGTTTTCCATTGATGAAGTAGCAAAGCCTGCGCCATCAGCTGCTAAGCTAGCTGACGTTGCCATACCTGCTGGGTAAGTTGAAAGTGTATCAACACCGCCTGCTGTTACTTCAACACAGATAGTTTCATCGGTAGTTACACGTTTACCACGACCTGTTGTACAGCTAGGGAATTGCGAAAAATCTGCAATTTGGTTGTTCGCATCATTTGCACCAACCATCATGACTGAAGAATAACCTGCAGGGTATGAGCGCACGCTGTTACCATCGTTACCCGCTGCAGCAACCACTAAACCGCCGGCGTTAGTAAAATTAGCAAACGCGTTAGATTCGGTGCTATTTGAACCACCGCCACCAAGGCTCATGCTGATAATATTTGCACCAGCTTGAGAGCATAAGTCCGCTGCGTGTGCTAAATCTGAAGAATAACCCCAGCCTTCAGCATTAAATACTTTGATGATGTGCATTGCCACACCCGGTGCCATCCCAACCACACCAACATTGTTGTCTGCCGCACCAATTGTACCTGCTACGTGAGTACCGTGTGGGCCACCATTGTCGTACCAATTGCCAGTGCCACTGTCGTTATCACCTGTGATATTACCCCAAACGAAATCAGGGTTTGTTGCATCTAGACCTGAGTCAATTACACAGACTTTCATGCCAGCGTTCGCATCGAAGGTAACTTGATCAGCTTGTGATTGATAAACTGCATACGGCGTTAATTGTTGCTGCATTGCATTACCGGCGTCATCGTTATACAGCGCCATGGGTACACGCTTTTGATCTTCTTCAATTAGTTTAATATGAGGGTTGTTCAGTAAGCCTTTTACACTTGCAAGATCATGACCTGTAAATTGCGCTGCAATAAAGCCATTACCATCAACTTTAATATCACCACCGAGCTTTTTAGCGAGTGCTTTAACTACGCCTTTATTGTTGTTGTCTACTTGGATGATGTAACGATCGTTTGCTGCATTTGCAGTTCCTGCAGCACATAGTCCACTGATGATAAGTGCTAATGCTAATTTATTCTTTTTCATAATTCGTATCCCAAACATGTTGTTGAGTTAACTAAATGTTAACGTGAGTAAACAATAGTTTAATGGCGCTATAGGTACAAGCAAAATAATCCACAAAACTGGAACAAATTATTCTAGAAAGATACTTTTTATAACGGTAGGAAATAACAGGATGTCTAAACGGGTAAATAGAGTATAACGATTCTCATTTACCCGTCATGACGAAAAGTATGATAAAACTTTTTTATGACAAGTGCTTATGCTTGAACAATAAGTAGGTAAATGGGATGAGCATTAAAAAGTGCACGCCAATTAATACCGGGGTAGTCAAATTTAAGAATTGCGTTATAAACACTAATAAGCTTGCACCACTCATTTGCATCAAACCAATGAGTGCAGAAGCGGTGCCTGCTTGTTTAGGAAACAAACTTAATGCACGGCCTGCTGATGAGCCAAGTGTCAGTGCAAAACCAAACGCAGCAATAAACATCGGAAACATCAACGCAAGCGCAGTACGTTGTTGGCTAAAGGCCAACATTAAGGCACCTGCGATTACAAGTAACAAGAGTCCTGCTTTTAACGCGCGTTTGGGTTGGCGTTTGATGTACAGTGGCATAATAAAGCTAGCAACAATGCTCAATACTGCATTACAGGTAAACCAGAAAGTAAAGTCGGTCACACTGCCACCTAATTCAGTAATAAGCCAGCCTGGCGCTAGCGTAACGAAGACTAAAATAGCTGACATAGTTACCAAGCAAATTAAGCTATGGAATAAAAACAATGGCGTGCTGATGATTGGCATAAAACGGCGTAGGTCAAGAATATGACCACTATAGACGCTATCGGCAGGGCGGGTTTCTTTGTACATTAACAAGGTTATGAATAAACCGATAAGTGCAAATGCTGCCATGAATAAAAAGTTCATGCGCCAACCAAACTGCACTGTGAGCCAAGCACCTAAAATCGGCGCGAGGGCAGGGATAAAGCAGACGATACCATTGAGATAAGTAATGATTTGACCGCTGCGTTCACTACCAAATCGATCTCTTACAATCGCAAATGCCACGACAAACGTGGCACAGGCCCCCAAGCCTTGCAGTGCTCTTGCCATCATCAGGCTCGCAAAATCAGGTGCTAAATACGCCCCAAAAGCCGCTAAACCATAAATTGTCACACCGGTAATTGCCACTGGCTTACGACCAAACTTATCTGCTAATGGCCCTGCAATGAGCTGTCCAAGCCCAACGGTAAGCATAAAAATAGCGACGGTTTGCTGAATTTGCTTTTCTGAAGCGTTAAATTGTTCTGCAATGGTCGGAAATGCGGGTAAGTAAATATCAATTGCTAACGGGCTAAAAATAACCAGAAGGCCAAGAATAAATAGTAAGCTGAGGTTTTTGTGCTGGCGTGACTGCATTCGCTCTCCTTTAAAACGGTATTTTATGTGCCCCTAAAGGAAAAGAAAAGCGTTCACTTGGCTAAAAGTGTAATACATACGTAATCATTAAAACTGCTTACAAAAACTTTCCATTTCGCTATCTGGTCTGATGTGTTAGTTTTTTATCTCACATCATAAAAATAATGGATAAACGTCGTGAGCTCACCATCATCATTATTAAAAATTTGGACGAAATGTCAGTCACTGCCAAAGGGTAACTGGTTGTTTAGTAAAGCCGTGTGTTTTAAAGCCCCTTACTTTGGGTCAATAAAGCCATTGATCACACATTTAACTGCTGGGCATTGCAGTGCAACCGTTAAAAACCGCCGAGCAATCCACAATCATATAGGGACTATTCATGCAATTGCACAGTGTAATGTCGCTGAGTTATGTGCAGGTTTAATGGTTGATGCCACTGTGCCGGCAAAAACGCACCGTTGGATCCCAAAAGGCATGACTGTGAATTATTTAGCGAAAATTGACACAGATATGCGTGCTGTTGCCCAGATAGACGTGCCGAGTGAGTGGTTAGAAAAGCAGGACTTGCTAGTACCCGTGAAGGTTTATAATAGCCGCGATGAACTTGTTTTCACCGCGGATATCACAATGTATGTAACCGCTAAAAAGCGTTAAGACTTATCAGCGGCTTGTTTGTTAACAAACGACAAGTCGTTGTCGTCATCAGCCAATAATGAAGAACTTGTTTGTTCTTCAGGCTTGATTGGCGCCACATTATCTTCTTCGTGACGATGTTTTAAACTACCTTCAATGATTGCGCCGGCTTCGATGCTCAGTGTGTCATGAAAAACATCACCATGAACTTGTGCTGTGCTTTCAATCGTCACTTTGTTGGCAATCAGTGAACCGATAATTTTACCTTTGACGATAACACTATCAGCCTCAATGACACCTTCAATCATGCCAGTGTGACCAATCACTAAATGTTTAACACGTAAATCGCCTTCGATGCGTCCATCAAGCTGAACTTCACCTTGGCTGCTGAGGCCGCCAGTTAAACGAACGTCTTCAGAAATAATAGAAGGAGTGTGGTTGGTTCTTTTTAAAGATGAGCCAGACGAGCTAGCTGCTGATTGTTTTTTTTTACCGAACACGAGAAAGCGCCTTTGTTATTTTAACCGGGTTGACATGTTTGCCATTCACTAAAACTTCGTAATGTAGGTGAGTGCTGGTACTACGGCCAGTACTACCCATTAAACCAATGACATCGTCTTTAGTCACTGTTTGGCCTTTTTTAACCTTAATTTTATTAAGGTGACCAAAGCGAGTAACGAAGCCATTTTTGTGTTGTAGTTCGATAAAGTTGCCATAGCCGCCATTACGACCAGCACGTAAAACGGTGCCATCAGCGGGAGCAAAAATCTCGGTTTTATGCCAACCTGCTAAATCAACGCCTTTGTGAAAAGCACGGCGGCCATTCATAGGATCTTTTCGAAGACCATAACTACTTGAAATGTAGTAATCGGCAGCAGGAAGTGTTTGTGGTAATTCGCTGAGTAAGTTTTCAAGGTTATTTAATGCCAGCAATTTGTCGGCAATCGCTAAAAACTCAGCGGGAATTTTTGATTCGTCAAATAAATCTAATGGACCACCTTGTGCCGTTTCGCTACCGTCTAAAACAGAACCGTCAGCAAGGCTACTATCAAGGCCTGCACCTTCTAACATGGCAACAATTTCTTGGTGACGAAGCTTAATTTGCTCATCTAATACAATAAAACTGCTGTTATAAGCAGCATCAAGACGCGCTAAGCGCTCAGAAATACTCTCTAAGCGTTTTACTTGTTTAGGTTGCTGTTCATCTTCTAAAGGCGCGTGAAACTCTTCAGCGTGCTCCTGAACAGGCAAAAGTAATGGCTCTGCGTCGGTTGGCAGTGCAGGTTTGTTCATTGATTCTGGAAGCGATTCAATCATGCTTTGCAATAGCGCTTGTTTTTGTTCAAGGACTGCCAATTGCTCTAGCTGTTTTTCATAAACAGCTTGTTGCTGATAATGCTGTTTTTGCCATTCTTGTTGTTTTGTTAGCTGAGTTTGTTCGATGCTAGTGATCTTGTCAGCTTGAGAAATGATTTGCAGTGTTGAAATACTTAACCAAACAAGAGCGGTTAAAATGACTAGTAAGGTCGTTAATTGCACCCAAGGGGCTAATACTAAGTGTTTTACTTCGCCATTTTGACGGATCAACAGCTGACGAGCTGGAAAAAACGTGCGATAAAAAGACTTAAGTTTAACTAACATGGCGTACAAAATTTGACTAATAACCGAGCTAAGATAGCAATCTCATTTAAAAAAGCCAGCAAAAAATTGTAACTCAACTGAAAAAAATGCAAAAAAAAGGGCAAAAAATGCCCTTAATCGTTGTTCTGGAAATAAAAATAGCGAGTTATTTTTATTTGGCAGGTAATACTGTACCTTCGACTGAACCAAAACCAATGCGTGCAAAACCGTCTTTTTCACACCAACCACGCATGATTACGTTGTCGCCGTCTTCTAAGAAAGTACGTTGTTCGCCATTAGCTAGCGTGATCTTTTCTTTACCACCGCGAGAAAGTTCTAATAATGAACCTGCTTCTTCGTGCTCAGGGCCCGATTGCGTTCCTGAACCTAACATGTCGCCTGGTTGGAAGTTACAGCCATTTACAGTGTGGTGAGTGACCATTTGCGCAACGGTCCAGTAAGAGTGCTTGAAGCTTGATTTAGATACCTGTGTTGGTGCTTCGCCAGCTGCACGCATCTTTTCTGTTTCGATTTGTACATCCATTTTGATATCGAATGCACCAAACTCACGGTTATGAGCTGACTCTAAATAGTCCATTGGTTGTGGATCGTTTTCGTCACGTGTCCAGTTTGTTCTAAATGGTGCCAGAGCTTCTGTTGTAACAATCCAAGGAGATACAGTCGAAGCGAAGTTCTTCGCAAGGAATGGACCAAGCGGTTGGTATTCCCATGCTTGTAAGTCACGTGCAGACCAGTCATTAAATACACAGAAACCAAATACGTGGTTTTCAGCATTTTCAATGGCAATCGCATCGCCTAATTCATTCCCTTTACCAAGGTAAATACCTAACTCAAGTTCGTAGTCTAGGCGTTTACAAGGGCCGAATGAAGGGACTTCTGCATCTGGCGCTTTAGTTTGACCGTTAGGGCGGTGGAACGTTTGACCAGAAACATCAATTGACGATGAGCGGCCGTGATAACCGATTGGTACCCATTTGTAGTTAGGTAGAAGTGGGTTATCAGGGCGGAACAAACTACCTACCGCTGTTGCGTGGTAAATAGACGTATAAAAGTCAGTGTAATCACCAATGCGACATGGCAGCGCAAATTCGATGTCTGCTTGAGCGATAAGCGCTTCGCTTAATTGTGCTTGCTCACTGGCACCTTCACGGAGTGCTTTTGATAGAGCAAGACGAAGTGCAGACCAATACTGCTGACCAAGACCCATAAATTCATTGAGTGTAGCTTGGCTTGCTGCTTTAACGGCAACCTGTGCATCACCAGAGAATAAACCAAGCTCATTTACTTTTGCTAAATCGATAACTTGATCACCAATTGCTACAGCGCCACGGAACGCTTCGTCTGAATTTTTACGACGTACTTCTGCAAAAGGAAGGTTTTGAATTGGGAAGTCACAGTTCGCTTCGTTAGCAGATGCAACCCAGCTTTTTAGATTAATATCGTGGGTTTCGTTAATTAGGCTCATACTCTTTCCTTATTTGTTCGCGCTGATTTATTAGTTATCTATATGGAGGCAATCAACGCAATTTAAACAGTTAGTTTAAAACAGAATTTAAAACGACAAAAAGCAGCGTGTGAATTTACCCAAACCACACGCTGCTTTTTATTCATCATGATGAACTAGATTACACCACGACGCTCTTGATCACGTTCGATTGATTCGAAAAGGGCTTGGAAGTTACCTTCACCGAAACCGCCGTCATCTACACGTTGGATCATCTCGATGAAGATAGGACCAAATAGGTTCTTCGAGAAGATTTGCAGTAGGTAACAGTTTTCGCTTTGGCTATCTACAAGGATTTGATGCTTACGGATCTTCTCTTTGTCTTCTTTAACCCAAGGCACACGGTCGAAAATGGTGTCGTAGTACTCAGGGATGATATCAAGCGTGGCAATCGTTGATTGGTCAAGCTTATCAAGTGAGCTTACTAGGTCATTCGTTAGGAATGCTAAATGCTGTACACCCGGACCATTGTACTCGTTTAAGTACTCATCGATTTGGTTGTTGTTATTATCTTTACCTTCGTTGATTGGAATCGAGAAAGTACCGCACGGAGATTTAAGTGCGTAAGATAATAACGCTGTTTTTTGACCTTTAATGTCGAAGTAACGAACTTCAGTAAAACCAAATACGTCTTTATAGAAGTTAGCCCATGTTTCCATCGTGCCTTTATAAACGTTATTGGTTAAATGGTCGATACGGATGAAGCCTTTGTCTTCAACAATGTGTTGCTCGCTTAAATCTTCAAAATCTGACTCATAGATAGAACCTTTGTCGCCAAATTGCTCGATGAAATAGATTAAGCTGTCACCAATACCGTAAATAGCTGGGTAAGGTAAATCTTTATGTGTTGAATCTGTCGCAGGTTTTGCACCGCGCTCAACAGCAACCTCGAATGCTTTTTGCGCATTCTCTACACGCCAACCCATAGAACAAATTGCTGGGCCGTGGCTTTTAGCAAATTCAGCAGAGAAACCATCACGCTCATTGTTTAGTAAAAAATGAATGTCATGTTGGTTATAGTAAACGATGTCTTTACCTTTGAATTTTTTTAGCTTTGAGAAGCCAAAATCAGTAAACACTTTGTCCATGTAATCTGCATCTGGTGTTGCGTATTCAGTGAATTCAATGCCCACTAGGCCTAACGGATTATTTACTTCGCTCATTGTCATTACTCCCGCAATTATAAGCACTGCGCTAAAAAAGAATTATTGTTCTGCAATGAGCGGATGATTAACCAGAATCTCAATAAGGGGAAGATCCCCGCATTATTTAGCCAAAGCCTCTTTTGTAAATTAAATGGGACAATGATTTTAATTTCAGCAATTGCACTATCAAAGGCAGTGAGTAAGCCACTATATTGACTAACAGAGGGTATCCTTTTTTATATCTTCTATATGTATTTAATGGTAAATTTTTGTATTTTTCAGGCAGTAAAAAAGGCCTTGCACGGCCTTTTTTATTAAGTCGCTTGTATTGATTAGTTTACAGTTTGACGTGCTTTGTTAAAAAACTTGCTGCGCTGTTGTAACCAAGGGTTATCTAAAACTTGTGGTGCTGCTTGATAATGGCGTTCAACCACTTGGTTTAGGGTACGGGTTGATTGCGTAAAACTAAGTTGCTGCTGTGCAGCACCCATATTGGCAATCTCGGCATCAGTCATCGCACGACCAGCAAATAACAAGGCGTTTAAGTATCCCGGCTTAGTTTCGTAGTCATTATCGGTTAAAAGTAAGGCCGCATTGTTGATTGCCCAGCGCTCATTGATTTCACCTTCGTCTTTAATACCAATCAGCTTACCATCAAGATAAATTTTCAGTGCGCCATTGTTTGGAGCAGCGTAAAACACAAAGGCAATACGATGCCAGCTGTTTGCCAAAAGCTCGCCAAAGTAACCACTGTCACTAGTGGCAATACCAATGGCGTTATCTCGGCTAACGTACAAGTCTGCGTCATCACTGTTAGTGATATCGGTTTGTAGTAGTGAGCGCCACTCATTGGTGCTTTGTTCTGGCCACATAATATCCATCACTAAGGTGTAATCAGCGATAAGGCCTTCTGTTTGGTAATCACCGTTTGCGGCACTATTAGCCGTTAAGGTTAAGCCTTGCGTTGGGCTATGGCGAGCAAAGGCGAGCACGCCTGAGGCACCCGTTGGTAAATCAGCAATTTCAAGCTCTGTAGTGGTGGCAAATTGACTATCTTCTGGCCCCCAGTTTTTGTCTTCAGGGTCGAAAAAGCTGAGTGTTGCAGGGCCAACGTCACTGCTAAAGCCTTGCTCAGGATTGTTAAAATTCCATACCGTGACTGCATCATCTGTTTTACACGCATTCAGTGTGTTATCGGTATCAAGATATAAACATTGGCTGGTGCGTGCTCGCGCGTAATTATCAAGTAGCCACCAACTTTCAGCAACCAATTGGGCTTCTAAGCTTGGCAGAGCAGGGAAGAACAACCCGCTATTTAGTGCTGGGCCTTTAAATAAAGCAACCTGGTAAGTGCTTGCGTCATCAAGGTTATCTGGCACTAACGAGACCCATTCAGGCTGGCTTTCGCGCATGCTTTTCAACTGGCTGCCAGTCACCTCAACTTGATAAATTGAATTAAAGCCTGGGGTGTTTGATGGTTGGCGTTCAACCTTAAATGCGGCATGGAAGTCTTCTTGGGTTAACGTACCCGGTAGCCAGCGATCTTGTACTTGGCTTGCATCAAGCAAGGCAGCATCAATCTCGGGGAACTGCTGCATAGCAGCTTTGGCAGTAATCGTCGTGAGCTCTTCTGCAGAAGGGTAATTTTCTGAAACCGCAATTTCGGTGTTTGCATCTGGGGCATAGCGACCCATGATTTCATCGATGGCGTTTTTAGTGCTTTCATCTTGGGTCGTAATGCTGGTGGTTGCGACGGTATTGTAATCAACATCCGCAAGTGTTTTGTCTTCAAGGTTAAAAGTTAAGGTAAGATCAGTCAGACCTTGTGCAAAAAAGTTTGGCTGAATAACAATACTGCCGTTATCTAAGGTTTGATAACTTTCACCGCCATGAGTATGCCCACCAAGCACTAAATCAATTCCCGCCACATTTTGTGCAATGCGGGTGTCAGTGCCTTCACCTAAGTGACTGACCATGACCATGTAATCAACATCTTGACGGTATTGGTTTACAATCTGCTCAGCCACGTCTTGCCACTGCCAATTCATTTTAAAATTAGCGATAAAATCAGGAATTGGCTCGTCTTCAACTGGTTCATCAAGTTCATTCCAAGGCACTGAAGTCATGCCAAAAAAGCCGATACGAAGGCAACCAACTTGGACAACAGAAAAATCGACACCGGCAAACGACGTCTCGCTGCTACCATCATATTCGGTGTTACTTGAAAGTACGATGGCATTATCGTCATCGGCAAAGTCCAGCAATTGCTCAGGTCCCCATGCATAATCGTGGTTACCTATGACACGTACGTCAAAGGCCATGGCTTTTATAGCTTCGACAGTGGCTAACCCTTGTGATGTTTGTTCCGCTACGGTGCCTTTTTCATAATCGTCACCACCATTGGTGAATAAAGTATTAGGGTTTTCAACTTTAGCTTTGTCGTAGTAACTGCGAATACGGCTGAATAACTGCTCTTTAAAGCCAAAGCGCGCGTGTAAATCTGCAACATGAATAAAGCGTACCGTTTGGTTACTGGCTGTGTCATTACATTGCTCGCCAATGGTTTTACTGGCCGCAGGAACGGTGCGAGACATTAAAGCAAAACTACCAAATTCTGTAATAGCACTGACAGCAAATCCATCATCGCTTTGTTCAGTACTGAGAGTTTGCCACTGCTCATCAACTAACTGCACTATGCTAAAGGCAAGGTTGGTTTGTTCATCTGGTAACTTAATCGCTAAACTTAATGGCTCAGCAAATATCAGGTTATTTGGGCGAAAGGTATGAATACTCGATACAATACCTTGCTCGATATCCGTGCTTGAAGCGCTTGTCTCTGTATAAGTAAATGTGGTGTCTGTCGTAACTGTGTTACTTATTGCATTAAGTATGACATCGCCCTGTGCAAATTCAGCTGATAAGCCATTTTCGACAGAAATAATCAAACCAGACTGATCAGGAGCTGTTGCGACTTCTTTTGTTGTTTTATCGCCACCGCATGCTGTCAGTAATAAGCTAGTCAGAATAATGACCAGTAGTTGAGTGTTAAAGCGCACTTACTCAGTTCCTTTGCCAAAACAAATTAATATCAGAATATAGTATCAGTTTTAAGGACGCAGAGGGAATAGGGGAGAGAGAAATTCCCCGCAGCGGGCGCTACGGGGAATAAGTATTATTGCTTTTCAGCAGACACTTCTAGCTCTTCAGCTAGGATGTGTTCAGTCGTTTGTGGCTCGTGTTGGCCTTCAGCACCGTGCATCCAAGCGACTAGTTTGTCGCTTAGTAAGTACATGATCACTGCAGAAAGAACCGCAGTTGCGCCTAAGCCAATGAAGATACCCATCGCGTTGTCTAACGCTTCTTCACCTTCACCTAGGAATGAACCTACGAAACCTGCAATTTTGTTTGCAACCGCTGTACATAGGAACCAGATACCCATAAGCATTGAAGCTAAACGTAGAGGTGCAAGTTTACTCACCATAGATAAACCAATCGGCGATAAACATAACTCACCTAATGTGTGGAATAAGTAGAATAAAACTAACCACATCATGCTGATTTGTAGGTGCTCACCTTGACCTTGTGTCATTAGCGCTAGGATCATCGTGATGAAACCAAGTGCTAAGAAAATAAGTGCAATAGCAAACTTAACCGGAGAGTTTGGTTCACGTTTATCAAGTTTCAACCAAATGATGGCAACTAAAGGTGCAAATACAATGATGAAAATTGAGTTTAAAGATTGGAACCAAGAAGCAGGTACTTCAAAGTTAAATAGCATACGGTCAGTGTAATCGTTAGCGAAAAGGTTCATTAAACCGCCCGCTTGTTCAAAGCCCATCCAGAAGATGATACTGAATACACTCATAGTGAAAATAACTTTAATACGGTCAGTTTCAACTTTCGTTAAAGGCTCTTTAGTATTTGATTCAGATTGTGCTTGAGAAAGCTTAGCCGAAGGAACAACACCGATTTCGCCTAAGTATTTATTACTTAGTGCAAGTTGAAGAAGAACTGAGATCACCATACCTACACCAGCTACGATGAAACCCCATTGCCAGCCCATTGCTGCAGCAGCATAACCCGCAACTAGAGGACCTAATGCACCACCTAGGTTGATACCCATGTAGAAGATAGTGAACGCACCATCACGACGTTGGTCACCTTCTTTATAAAGGTCACCTACCATGGTTGAGATATTTGGTTTAAATAAACCGTTACCTAAACAAAGTAGTGTTAAACCAATATAGAAAACGTTTTCTTCTTGGCCAGCTAAATAGCTGTGAGGAACACCCATAGTGAAATGGCCTGCAGCCATTAATAAACCACCAAGTATAATCGCTTTACGTTGTCCTAAGACGTTATCGGCTAACCAACCACCGAATAGTGGTGTGATATATACAGCCATAGTGAAGGTACCATAAAGGCTTAATGCGTCTGCATTTGACCAACCAAAACCACCTTCTTGTACAAGCGCTACTAAATATAAAACTAAAATGGCGCGCATGCCGTAGTAACCGAATCGTTCCCACATTTCTGTGCCGAACAACAGGAATAACCCTTTAGGATGCCCTAAAAAGTCACCTGCTTTAGGTAATGAACTCATATTTACTTCCTAACTCTAAGTTTTTATTTGAGGCCTTATTGTTTTTGCTTTGGTCGTTCTATGTATTTATTTAGTGAACGGGCGGCCATGTTTATTGATGCAGCTAAGATAATGGTTTGTTGCTCAAGTTTTATACTTGAAGGTAAGAGACACACCCTTATCCTAGCTACAAGTGCGCTACAGTATACATAGACCTTATGGTGAGGGGAAGATCTTGCGACACTTGCTCCTTGTGATGCGATGGTTAGTAGCTTGCATAAGGCACAACAGGTTTACCCGGGAATGCCAGCTCGCTATACACCGGATTAAAGTAATAACGGAAGTACAGCTGAGCGTAATTCGGTTCATAAAAATCGGCTCTATCTAGGTTGAAGTAACCACCAAAGAACCAATGAGGCGTGAATCGATACTCAAAACTTGCCCCTAAGTTATACGATAAGCCACTGCTGGTATCGCCCTCAAAGTAAGGCACAACACCCGTTACAGCTGTTTGAGCTTCTGCTTGGCCTTGCAAAATAGGGTCGTTCGGGAAAAATGCGATGTCGTCAGTGGTGGTGGTAGACCAAGACACCCCAGCCCGAAGCCTATATACAAAATTATGACCAATTCGTTTATCAAAAATCACAGGTAAAGACGCGCCCAAGTAGTTTTGTGGGCTGTAATAGCCACCATGCCCCCAGGTTTCTTCACTTAAATTATACTTATATGACCAGTGTAATAAGTTAAGACCTAGGCTTAATTCGGTGTTTCTTTCGCGAATATAGCGATAGTAACTCCCCCCCATTAGGCTGTAGCTTTGGTTGTCTTTGACATTTTTACCTTGCAAGAGTTGATAGTTGGTACTGCCCCAAAACCCCCAATCTAGGCCTAGGTCATGAGATAGACTAAGTTGTAATTGCGTAGCTCTAACACCGCCCCATACTTGGTTGGTAAAGACATCTTCAAGTCCGGCGTAAGATAATACAGAGCTAGTGACTGGGCGTTTATTAAACGTGACGCCATAACCAAAGTCGCCTAAATCACCTTTGTAATTAACGCCCCACACGATATCTTCGACTAAAAAGCCAAGTGGAGTGGTACCAACATCAATGCGCCATTGCTCGTTTTGCCAAGCAAGGCCAATATCCATACCTTGTTGCTTTGGTTTTATGCTTAAAAGTGGGCAGTCAAAAATACAGAGGGCCCCTTGACCATAGCGGCTACCTGCAAAGGTTTCATCAAAGCGGGTTTCTTGGCTCGATATCGTCATTGGGTCTAATTTCACAATCCCAGTGCCACCCCACAGTGGAAAACCGGCTTCGATAGGCGTTGCACCAGCGCCGAGGGTTGACTCATTTTGCGTGCTTGTTTGGCTACTTAAGTTGATAGCGGCTGTGATATAGGCTTGTTCATCGCGCTCGATGCTTTGTAATTGGCGCTTGGCATTATTGACATACCATGCTTCATTTTCATCAAGGGCATACAGCTCATAGTTCTGCTCATCGCTTAAGTTGCTCGTTGCCGTATCTGGATCAACTGCCGCGCGGTACCAGTTTTGAGCAAGCGTAGTTTGTTGCTTAGCTTGTGCAACCGCTGCCGCTTGATAATAAAGTTCTTGGTTATTGTTTGATTTAGCCAGCAATATTTCAGCTAGATTAATGGCACTTTGTGTATCTTCAAATTGTTCAAGTGCGGTCATTAATTGCTGCTGACGATAGCTTTGTTCACTTGAAACCTGATTAATTTGTCCAGCAATGATGCGATCAGCTAAATCATCTCTTTGCTGCTGACGAGCGAGTGTCGCAATAGCTAAAGCAGTATCCGTTGAGACAGTTTGCCCATTTGCGATGTGTTGCTCATAGCGGGTAATAGCTTCTTTACTATTGCCTTGCTCGATATGAGCATTGATCAGCGCCTCTGACAGTTCTGGGTTATCAGGGTAGCGTGTTGCAAGCTCTGAGAGCTTAGTAACTCTAAGATTACTATCACTAAAGCGATTAACGTAATTAACTTGAAGTGCTAACCATTGTGATTGCTCTGCATCGGTTGCGTTACTCGGCAGGTGATAGTCTGCAAACCAGCTATCAGCAGTGTTTTTATCGTTGCTTTCAATTAGCCAATTAGCATAAGTCATATGCCAATAAGGGCTCAAGCTTGGGTCACGATTGAGGGCTTTTTTCAGTTGTCTAATCGCATACTGCTGCTCATTAATTTGTTGCCATTGGCTGGCAAGCTCAGCTTGCATTAAAGGTGTCAATGGCTGTGCTTCTAACTCGGTAAGCTTATAAATCACCGTGGCTTTATTGCTAGCTGTGTTGTTAGCAGACAATCTTTCTAGCTTAGTATTAATACTCAATTGTTCTGTGAGTACATTGATTTGTTCGGTGCGTGCGTTATTAGGAATGTAATCTAAGGTTGCCAATGCTCCTTGATAGTCATTCAACGAACGTAAAAATAGGGCATGGCTATAACGTAAATCTGCATCTAGCGGAAATTGCCACAAGGTTTTTTTATACAGCGCTTTCGCATGATCAACTAAACCCTGTTGCTGGTATAAATTTGCAAGGTCGTAATATAGCCAGCTTTGACGAGGGCTTTGTTTAATTGCCGTAAGTAGCACATCAACCGCTTCATCAAGCTTACCTTGTGAAGTTAGTTCGTCTGCTCGAACTCGTAGTTGCTGTGTTTGTAATAGGGTGTAATCTTCAGTCAGTAGCGCTTGTTGCTGACGAGTTAAGCTATTATAAAATTGATGACTACGAGCATAATTGCCATCTGAGGCCGTTAATTCGAGCATGGCACGCAAAGTAGGCTGTTGCAGAGGATCGTCTTTTAGCACTTGCTTATAGAGATTCATCGCGTTTTGGTATTGCCCAGCTTGTTTGGCAAGTTCAGCGCGGTAAAACAACACGGTATTAGGGTCTTCATTTAACGTATCTGCTAAATCAAGCTTAAGTGCAGCCTGTTTTAACTCATTGCTACTAATGGCCGATTTAGCTTCATCAATGTATTGCCAAAAACGTGCGGTATTGGCGAGACCTTTTAATACCGTTATGCGGTTTGCATCTATGCTGTATTGTTGTGCTTTTTTAAAGTACTGGTAGGCATTGGCATTCCTGCCTTGTCTTAAGTTTAATAAACCTAGGCTATTGTATATTTCAGGATCTTGAGGACGCCCTCGCAGAGCTTTATTGAAGAGCTTTTCTGCCGTATCAAAGTGACGTTTTTCAAGTTCGACACTGCCTTTGAGCCATGCCTGATAAGCAGGATCCGCTTGCTTTTTTTGTTCAGCCAAATGTGCTTTTTTAAAGTCACTAAATTGCAGCTGACCTTTACTGCTTTTAGGGTAGGCAGCAAAGTAGTCTTGATAAGCAAGCTTAGTGTGTTTATTAAGCGGCATGTTTTCAAGCGCTGCAAGCCAAGCAAATTCGGCTTCTACACCATATTGATTGCTGTGTGCATAGTGGCTAAGTAGCTTAATGGCTTCTTTATTCGTTGGGTTCCGTTTTAATAGATGCCTCGCATAGGCAAGCTCAAAACGGCCACTATGAGGGTAGCGTTTCATTAAAGAACGATAACCGCGCAGTGCTTGTTGATACTGACTTGAATCTTGAGCAAGCCAGTTGATGTGCTCAAGCTCATATTCAATATTCGGGTAAGCAGATTTAAATAGGCGGTTGTATATTTGCACTGCTTCGCTGTACTGACCAGCTCTGGCACGAAGCCTGGCTTGTTGAACCACTTCTTTGTCTTGATTATTGACTCGTGCGAGCATAGTTAAGCTTGTTATACACGGATGCGACATCTTACTGAGCTCTGCTAAACGTGCATTGGCTTTATCGACTTCTTTTAGGCTATATAAAACACGCACCTCTGCGCATTGCACTTGGGTGTTTTTAGGTGCAATGCTTTGCAGCTTTTCTAAGCTGTCGCTCATCAATTGATTATCACGCTCAATTTCACCTAGTTGCACTTGGCTAATTAACCAATCAATTGATTGACTATCAAGGTCCTTGTTAACTGCTGCGGATGCACTGGAGCTTGCTAAAACTGCAGCAAGTAGCCACTTTATCGGCATTCATTGCTCCAGTTAGTTGTTAAGGCGCCGTTTTTATCAATACTAAAACGTTTGTTCAATGCGCTATTACCAAATAAATACAACACGCTGTCGTAATAGCGGCTGGTGGTAAAGCGGGTATCCATCATAATTTGCTGCTGTAACGCAGTGACAGCTTGTGATGCATTCTCTTCAGCAAGCAGTGGTAATAAAGCAGCAACAAAACCACTTGGGGCATTGCCTGCTGTTCTGCCCGTGACGGCATTGGTTTCTAATGGCACTTTGCCAGAAGAGACTATGCTATCAATAAAGGGTTTAAACTGCTTAGCAAGGGCATTTTTATAAGGTGCATCTTCTGCCATCATGCTGGCCCAAAGATAAACGCGGATTGCATTGTAACTACCTGTGGCTGGCGTGCTTTTATCATGATAAAAGCCTTTTTCAACGCTGTAATTAACCCAGTCAGGGCTCATGCCTTTTGGTGCTGTATCTATTAATAACTGCGCCGAGTTTTCGTGTAATGTTTGCCAAGGCGAGTGAGGGTATAAATGTGCAAATTGCGCAAAAATAAATAGCGGCGCATAACTTGGATTTAATTTCCAGCTACTGTCTTTTTCAAAGCCTGATGGCCCAGGTAACAAGGTCAGGCCAAGGTTTGGTATCTGCGCGGTTTCTTCACGAATAATGCGCTCAGCAAGCACTGAGCTGAGCACTGCGTAGCGTCTTTCATTCCATAAAATAGCCGCTTGTGACAGGGTATAAGCAATCCATAAATCTGAATCAGAAGCTGGATTAGAATCAATAATTTGCCCTTGGCTTTGTTTAATGCCCCATTGCCATGCTGGTAAACGGGTACTTAAATCACCTTCAGAAAGGTGTACTTCAGTCCATTCAAGTAACTTATCGAAGCTGGCTTTATCATTGGCAAGTAAAGCAAAGAATAACGCATAAGATTGCCCTTCTGAGGTGGTGATGTCGTATTCACTGCCTAAATCAATTACGCGTCCTTCAGGTGTAATGAAGTGGGTTTTAAAGTTATTCCACTGCGGCCAAGCGCTACAGCTTAATTGGGCTAAGGCACTGCTTGAAAAAACAAAAACGAATAGTAAAGAAGCGATAGTTTTCATTATGCCTGATCTCCTTCAGATAAACGTTTTTTGGTCAGTAGCGCAAGCACTCGCCACAACATAAATGAAATAAGTAGTAGTGTAAGTAGCGACAGAATCGCTAACAGGACTGGGCGGTCTGAAAAGTGGAACCAAATAAGTGTATGAATAGGCACATGACCAACAAAATACTGCTCATCTGTTTTAATCGTTTTGATGCCTTGGCTATTGATAATGGCGGAGCTTCCCATTATTTGAGCAGTTTTATCTTCATTTAATAAGGCATCAGTGAGTAGCGCATATGCACTTTCATTACTGGCAATTAAAGATACCACTGAACGGTCTGAATCGAATGGTGACTGAAATCCTGACATCACAGCTAAACGACCAATGCTGCTGATGTTTATTTTAATTTTTTCAGCGCCTTTTGTGTCGTATGCACCATTGTAGATAGCTTGATCAACAATGCGTTGGTTGTTGTTGATAAGCACACTTAGGGCGCTATCTTTGGCAAGGGATGTTAAGAATGAATCAGCCTTACCAATGATAATAATGTCCTTATCGTTTAGCGCTAATTGGTTACTTGGGAATTGAATTTCTAAACGGTGCGCAGGGTAGCCGGTAATAGCGCCTAAATGACCCGCAAAATTAAGCAATAAGCTAATCGCGTTAACCGAGGCGTTAGCTTCCATCACTAAAGTACTTTGGTGTAAATCGGCATATTTTGTAAATGGAAAACCACCACTTGCAAAGGCACGTAAGTTTGGCATGGCAATATAGTGATGGAAGTCACTCACATCAATCGTAGAGCTGCCGTCAATAGCGCCAAATTCACCACCGGCTGGAATGGCACTACATTCACCGGTTTTCACAACAGCAAAGTTAAAGTCATAAGTCAGCTGGTTATTTGTTGTTAAATCTAACCCTGTTAATTCAAAGTCTTGACGAGTTTGAGTTGGATTAAAATCTGATAGAAGCGGCAACAACGTATTGGTTGTTATTGTTTTACCGCCTTCGTTATCAAGAATAAAACCATCCACAAACTTACCGTTGATCAGCATGTTCAAACGCGACAACATGTTTTGTTCAACAGGTGTGTTGCGATAATTCAATGTAATCGGAATACCATTTTCACGCCAAGTAAATAAATCGGGTGCAAAGCGTAAATCTAAACGAACTGGCAGACCGCGATAACCTTCTGACTGCAGTTGAGTAGGGTATTCAATAAACTCATCAAAGCTCACTGGGCGATCAGAGCGCACCCACAGTGGGGCATCGTAGGCTTTTCTAAGTGGTAAATTGCTAATTGCATCAATGGTTGCGCTGCGACCTGTCATCACTTTATAACCAAAGACTAAACCAACAACGGCTTCTTTTAATTGCGCCGTGTCTTTACCTAAAACAAGCAGTACCTTGGCGTAACGGTGAGTTGGGCTGCTGATTATTTCGACTGTTGGTTTATCAACATTAGGGTAATTTAATAAAAAGTCAGGCTTGTTGTCATTGGTGGCAAAAACCACACTATGCTCTGTTGGGGTGGCATTGATTTGCACAGGGAACTGCGCCTTGCGCCATTTTGCTTGCGCGCCAAAAAAGCTTGATAAGGTTGTGGCAGCTTCTAACGTATTTTCATCGGGTTGTGATGCAAAAACGAATGGCAAAGTGACCTTATTGTAGTCGCGAGAGTCAAAAAATGGTGCAGGGAAATACTCTAACAAGCTTTCAAGTGCCAGTGCTTGACGGTCAATAGAAATACGGCTGCTTTTACTCAGCTCAGCCCAAATTGCATTACTATAATCATCCTGACAAACCATGTCGTAATAACCCACTAACTCAAAACGAATTTGGTTAAAGTCTTTAATTAATTTAGGGTTAAGCACGATGCTACGCTCAGCGACAGTGCCGATAGGCGTGTTCTTATCATCGATAGGCAACACAGTAACAAGATTTTCATTTAAGAAAATTTTTAAATGTGACACTCGACCTATCAGGGATGGTGACGTTGTATATGAAAAATCGAGGGTTAGTTTTTTACCTAACTTATCAAGACGGTTCGTAAAATCAACGCGGGTACTATTGCTCACACCATCAAGTTTAAACTTGCTTAATCCAAGCTTTTCAAAGCTTAGCGTCATGCTTTCAATTGGCGCTTGTTCAGGATAACCATGATCAAAAATCGCTTTATTAGAAAGAGGCTCAGCACTTATCGCCCAGCCAGATAAGCTGAGTGTGATAACAGCGAATAACAAGGTTAAAAAAGTTCTTATCATGATGTTTTTAGTACTTTTGTTGGTTTTTTGGGTAATAACGACGCCACAAAGTACAAGACTCTTGATGCAAACGCAATCGCGGGTCTTAATTCATTTGGGGCATGGAAAATCAAGTTCTTAAAGCCTTTAATACTGGTATAAAAAACGTGAGAAAAGCTATACGAAGGCTTGTCGTGTTTAAAGTTTTCTTGCCAATCAAGCCAAGCATCAGCACGTGAGAAAGTGCATTGAATAAAGGCTGTTTGTTTTTCTAAATCTAAATCTCTGAGGGTCAGACCCAACTGCTTATCGCGGGTGTTACAAATATAGGTCGGGAATGAAAACTGTTTCAAGCCACGACTCATTAGCAGCTCTACCTTATCATTTACACGGCACAGATGATTGTGTTCAGTTTCAAGACCAACGCCATTATTTGAGTAGTCCGTAATTTTCACTTTAATGGTGCGGCCATTGGCTAGGCGAATAGCCGCAGGGAAATTTGCTTTGATACGGTGTGAGCTACGTACTTGTTTCGCTTCAGCGGCAACAGCCACAGCAGCACCCAAAATTATCACGTTATAGCTTGCCCACAGCATGCTAATGACGAGTACGCCTATTTGTGAACTATCGCCGAAAAGCAATCTAAATACGCCGTAGGTCATACCTAACACGTTAACCAGTAACAAGATTATATAAGGCTTCGAAATCGTCCAGTCGTAGTGATCTTGCTTGTTTAAGCCACCTTTTTCGGTCACGTTAAACTTGCCCTTATTCGGGTTGATAAGCGCAACTGTAGTGGGTTTTAAAATATACCAAGCAAGTACTGATTCATAAACTTCGCCCCAAAATGAATAGCGGTACTTTCCTTGAATTCGGGAATTGGTGATTTTTACCTGTAACAGCGTTGGCACAATATAAAGAAAGATAGCAACAAACGGTGCATAGATAATTTGCGCATTGAAATAAATTAATGCCAGCGGCGCGGTTAAAAACACAATGCGCGGGATACCCGATAAAAAGTGCAACATAGCGTTTAAGTAACACAGTCGCTGTGCAATATTTAAGCCCTTACCAAACAGTGGGTTATCTAATCGGAATATTTGCGCCATGCCGCGTGCCCAACGAATACGCTGGCCAACGTGGGCAGATAAGCTGTCAGTGGCAAGGCCTGCAGCTTGCGGAATATTAATGTACGTTGTTTTGTAGCCTGCGCGCTGCATTCTAAGCGCGGTATGGGCGTCTTCTGTGACGGTTTCTACCGCAAAACCACCAATTTCTTCAAGGGCACTACGCCTTAACACAGCACACGAACCACAGAAGAAGGTTGCATCCCACATATCATTACCATCTTGGATTAAACCATAAAACAGCATGTTTTCATTAGGGATTTTTCGATGGTTCTTTAGATTGCGCTCAAATGGATCGGCAGAGAAAAAGTGGTGAGGTGTTTGTACTAAACACACTTTACTATCATTGATGAACTGCCCCATTGTCATCTGTAAAAATGAGCGAGCAGGGATGTGATCACAGTCAAAAATAGCAATGTAGTCGCCATTCGTTACTTTCATCGCATGATTCATATTACCGGCTTTGGCATGTTTGTTATCAGGACGAGTTAAATAACCAACACCAATTTGCTTTGCAAATTCTGCAAACTCAGGGCGCTTACCATCATCTAAAATATAAATGTTAAGTTTATCTGCTGGCCAATCGATACTTTGCGCAGCAATCGTAGTGGGCTTTACTACCTCTAATGGCTCATTATAAGTTGGAATATAAATATCAACCGTTGGCCAATTTATAGTGTCTTTTCCTAATGCGATGGGCTTACGGTGCAGTGGATTGATAGTTTGGAAGAAACCTAAGATCAGAACTAACCAAGCGTAACTTTCAGCAAGTAATAAACCAATCCCGAGAGCAAGGGCTAATGGGTCACCCCAGTTCAGGGTATCTGTATAGCGCCACCATAGATAACGTGTTGACGTTGTCACAGATAGGGTGATCATCACAATGGTTGCTATTTGTCCTTCAACACGTCTGAGTGAATAAGCAACCACCAAAATTAAACTAATGAACACTGCTTGTGCTTCAATACTAAATGGTACGGTGATAAAAACAGCTACAGCAAAAATAAGTAGGGTTAAAAACGCGACTTTTAAGGTGCTATTTTGCCAAATGGATGAGCGACTCACCGCTTTATATGATTTAGTTTTGGTTTGTTTTTTTGCGACTAACCAAAGTACTTTAAATGAGCGTACAAGCTTGCTGTCTGCCAGTCTTAATAAGCGTGCAGAGCGTGTTATTTTGCGCCAAGTTTTACGCTGTTCAATGGTTATGTGCTGCTGTGAGGTTGTGGTGGTGTTGAATAGCGCAAGATAAATACTTTGCAATACAATTCGAACACAGTTACTCGGTGTCAAAATAGGTTGAGATACATGGGGGTATAAACGCTGTAATTTATGTTTAATTTCTCGTTTTTTGTTGTTATCTAATTTAATAAATAATGACAAAAAAAGCACAAAGAAAGGCAGTAAAAATGCACCCAACAAGCTCATTTTATGTTGATTGTAATAACCATGAAACTTAATGAATACAAACCGTACAAGCGGCTTGGTTAAAACTAAGCTTAATAGCACTTTTAATAAGCGTTGCGATACACTTACAGAACTTATTTTATTGCTCATTCTGACTCGCACGGCTTACAAGCCAACCTGCTAGCGTTTCAAAATCGTCATTAGCAACGCTATACGGTGCACAGTTAATCGCCACATTGCGAAACGCGGTGGCTTCTTTGATCACTTCATCTTTGTTGATATATAAAGGCGCAATTAACGGCAGTTCACTTTGCCAAAGCTGCAATAGATCTGATTCAAGCTCAGAGGCAGAGTTATATTTATTAGTTAAAAAGTAATGCTGCCATGATGACTCTGCCTGTTTAAGTGTGTTTAAACGCTTGAAAGCAAAGCTGTGACAAATAGCATCACAATTAATAATCTCAAGGAATATATCGTCTTCATTTAGCGGGTAGCGATGCACATCGACATGGGCAGGGCAGTCAAATAAAAACCAGCTGTCATCGCTGTCATTAAGTTGCTGACAGCTCTCGATAATGCTCGAAAAGTCTAAGCCTAAGTTCGAGCGGCTACCATAAGGTAAAAACCTTACACCATCGTTATCTTGGTGGAACTGCTCACATGCTGAAGCGAAGTCTGGGTAATCGCTCCAGCCAAGCAGATGCTCCCAGGCAAGTCCAAGGTGTAGGCCTAAGTCGCCTTTAGGGTCTAAATCGATGGCATACACAGGCACATTTGATTTTCTTAAGGCGCAAGCAAGATTGGCCACAATCGATGTTGTACCTGTCCCGCCTTTAATTCCTTTTAAAAAAATCCGCTTCATTTATGAGTCTTTATTGCGCTTTTGTTAATTTTTTTAGTGCTCTGTGTTTGTGTCGTTGCTAATGCAATATCGTTAAGCAAAGGGTATTTTTCAATCGTTTTGCGATTTTTTTCGACATCAACAATTTCAACATAATCTGTTTCCTTGCCACCAAATTGACGTAACAACTTCTCAATATCATATTGAGTTAAGGTGTGTGAATTTTTTACTGCAAAGTCATTCATCTAAAAAACCGTAATGAGAAAAATTAGCTTAAAAATGTTCACGATCCATGGACATAATTTGCATTATATATAGAATAGCGTTTAAAACTAGTACTAAAGTATCTTTTTTAAGGGTTTGTTAGTGCCTCATTTAAATATTACAGGACTAAACGGAGCTTTCTCTGAGCTTAAGCGAGGCGCAAATTATGCTTTACTTGCCCCGCTAGATAATCAGCTATTAGAGTTAACAAGGCATCTTTTAACCAGTCATAAAGACTCGGTTTTTTTGCTCTCTGAACAAGTCGAACTATTTTTCGAAGGAGAGGGAAGCGAGTTATTGTTCACTTTGTTCGAACAAGGGGTACTACGTCCTTTCCATTTACATCATAATGAGAATGTATCAAAAAGTTTGCATTTTTCCCGTGGTGTTATTAACGAAATAAAACAGTATGAGCAACTAAAAAACAGTACGGTTATCGTGCATGTCGATTCAGAGCAGTTAGTTTCCTTGAATGAGCAACAGCTTGGTGAAAAACTCAAGCTTTATCTGGCTTTGTCACAGTCAAAAAATGTCACTTTAGTGTTTTTAATGTCAGGAGCCCATGTCAGTGAATTGAGGCGCCAGTTGTTAGCTTTAAACCGTTTCTTTGACGGCTTAATTTACATGACTCAAGAAGCATCTATCCGTACCCTTGAGTATGATTATTGGTGCCACAAAGAAGGTGTCATTGCTGGACGCTCAGTCAATTTGCAGCTTTATGATGGTCAGCTTGCATTAATTGAAGAAGAGCAAGAAGCCGATGAAAAGTCGCAGCCAACGGCTCAAGATTTTGATGAAGACGAGGTATGGCTAACTCGCAGTGCTGTGCCTGAGGGGACAAAGCTCCCTGTTTTTTATAAAATTATTGATGACAATGATGCTCTTTTTTCTAAAGGGCTAACTAAAAAGTCAGCGACCTTAGTATTTGCCGTTAGCCGCTACACTGATTTAAAAGTATTAGCCAAAGATTGCTTCTCTCTTCGTAAAAAATGTGGTCGTCGGTTGAAATTGGTTATTCAAAATGTTGATGGCATTATTCGCCATCAAGATGAGTGCCTATTTTTAACCTTAGGGGTTAATCTTATTTTATATAGTTATTCTGAGCCTTCGCGATTACTGTCACAAATTCAGTCAATTCAAGGGTTTCAGTTTTCAAGACCCCTACCAAAATCGATTGATGATGTTCTAAAATACAGTGAAAATGTATTGGCTAAAGGGTATTTACCTCCTGTTAAATTCGCAGAGCAGGTTGCGAAGCATAGTGATTCTGCTGCCAACCTTGGCGTAAGCGGCGTACTTGTTTTGATGCAGCTTTTGCCACGTATTGATGCGATACACCCATTGCATTTATTCCATGTAAAGCGCGAAGGGGATATTTTTAGTTTTGCTGATGGTACGGTTTATCTTTACCTACATGCTTGTCGAGAACACGATGTTGAAAGCGCAATTAAGCATTTATTTAAATTACAGGTGAGTGACTTCTTTATGTCAAAAAATGTCATTGCTGATCATTTTTATATTCAGCAAGAATGTCGCCGCATGCAACGTCATTTTGCTAATACTGAAATAACAGACTTTACTCAGCAATTACAAGAAAATGTAAGCTATATTTTTGACGCAAAAGCATCAGATATAGCAAGTTTAAACACTGAAACACCGGAATTTAAAAAAGTGATTCGACCTATATCCGAGCCAGTAAAAGTGACCTTAAAAGGTGAACTATCATGAGCTTAAATCAGTTTTTTATAACTTTTATCATCGCAATGTTAATCGGCATTCTGCTGAGTAATACAGGTAAGTTATTGTTTAAAAAAGCAGTCGTGCTATACCGAAAACTAACATTTAGGCATGTATTATTAACGCCTTATACGCCAAGACGACTCAAAAAGGATAACAAGTGAGGCTTTCAGGATTAGGTTTTTGGAATTTATATTTTTTAGTTAAGTTTGTTCTGTATAGCCGAGGTGATATTTCGTTTGATTTATTTGCAAACTTAGCTTTTTTTGCTTTTCTCGCTATCTCTTTTCAACATATTTGGTTGGCTCGTATTAAGCAGATTCTGAGTGTGGTAATTGGTGTTGCCTTGTTGTATCACGATTCATGGTTGCCCCCGATTTCTCGGCTCACCAAGCAAGCTGGCAATGTACAAGATTTTAGCATCGGCTATTTTTTTGAGATCACGTCGCGCGTTATTAGTTTTGATTTGATTTTTGCGCTTTTCGCTTTGGTGGTTTTTTATTGGTTTACTGTAAAGTGGTTACGTTATACCAGTATTTCTATTATTGGTTTTCTTTATGCGTATTGGCTCGGTGGGTCAGCTGCAGATAATGAGGTTCCACCTCAGTTTGCAACCAATAGCCACGTTGTACAAAAACAAGTTCCCGTTTTAGTCTCTGACACTGCAGCGCAAAAGACGCCAGATCAACAGTTACAAGACTTTTACCAGCAGCAAAATTTATTACAAAGTCAGTTCCCAAATGCATTTAATGGCCAACCATTTGATGTCGTTGTATTGAATATTTGCTCTTTAGCGACAGCAGATTTAAACGCCATCGGTGTCGAACCCCGTAATCTGTTTGCTGATTTTGATATTTTGTTTAGCCAATTTAACTCAGCAACGTCGTACAGTGGTCCTGCTGCAATTCGTTTATTACGAGCAAGTTGTGGGCAGACAAGTCAAGAGCAACTATTCAAACCGGTTGACGAGCAATGCCAACTATTTACTAACCTTGCTGAACTTGGCTATAAAACCAGTGTGGCGCTAAACCACGATGGTCATTTTGATGACTTTATAGGTTTGATCAGGCAGTACGGCGGTGTGTCTGTGCCTAAACTGGATTTTAGTCAATTTAGTGCTGCGCAATATGGTTTTGACGGCAAACCGATTTATTCTGATGCAGATATCCTTACTAATTGGTTGAAAAAGCAAGGTTCTAGTGAGCAACCTAGAGCTCTTTATTACAACACCATTAGCTTACACGATGGCAATCAAATTGCGGGTCGCGAACGGATGAATAGCTTGGCAAGTTATCCGCTTAGACAGCAGCGCTTATTTAGCGATATTGATAAGTTTATAACTGAGTTAGAAGCACAAGGTCGCAACGTGCTGTTGGTGGTTGTGCCAGAGCATGGTGCGGCACTGCAAGGCGATAAACTACAATTTTCTGGATTACGTGAAATCCCGAGTCCATCGATAGTGTCGGTGCCTACGGCAGTAAAATTCATCGGGCCTGACATTAAACATAATGGGCTTAATGTTGTTGATGAGACAATGAGCTATTTTTCTCTTTCAGAATTAATCAATAACACGATGAAGCTCGATTTGTTCACAGGGACGGTACCCATTAATCGCGTGCTTGATAATTTACCGACCTCAGCCAAGGTCGCCGAGAATCAAGATACGGTTATGATGTACATAAAAGGGCAGCCTTACATTCAGTTGGATGGGGGAGAGTGGACCAAGTATCCGACTAATTAAGTTCTTTTGTCCAAAATAGTTTACAATAGACTACCCAGTTGCAGGGAGTTAGCGTATTATTCTCATACTATAGGTTCCCGTTTTTTGAGGATGTAATGCGTTTAGATATCCACTGTGCTGACCGAATTGGTATCGCACAAGAGATTCTCAATATCTTGGTGAGTTACCAGGTTGATTTAAAAGGCATCGAGGTAGATTCGGTTAATTGTCGAATGTACGTCAGCTTTCCGCCTATTGAATTTGAACAATTCCAAAAAATCATGCCATCTATCCGTTTGATAGATGGTGTGAAAGACGTTCGTACGACTGCATTCTTACCTTCTGAGCGAGAGCATAATGAGTTAAATACATTACTGCGTGCCTTACCTGATGGTGTTATATCTATCGATGCTAAGGGCTGGGTGCGTTTATGTAATGATGCTGCGTGTCGTGATCTGCAATTATCTGAAAGCGAAGTGATTGGCGCTAACATCAATAACTTGCTTAAAGGTTTTAACTTTACGCGTTGGCTTGAAGGCAAAGAAGTTCTTGGTCAAACTACCCGAGTTGAAGTCGCAGGTGAGGACTTTATTGCCGATATTCTGCCTATTTCAGTACCACAAGGTGCTGAAGGGGATGTGTTAGCCGGCGCTGTAATCAACATCAAATCACAAAGTCGCCTAGGTCAACAAGTTAGTGCGTTTCGTCGTTATGGCCAAGAAAGCTTTGCAACCATCCATAATTTTAGTACTGCAATGCGCCGTGTGGTTCGTGAAGCGCGTAAAATGGCACAGCTTGAAGCACCAATCCTGATTACTGGCGAAACCGGTACTGGTAAAGAGTTACTTGCTCGTGCTTGTCATTACGCCTCAAACCGCTCAGTAAAACCATTTATCGCTCTGTCGTGTGCTTCATTGCCTGATGATGTCGCTGAGTCTGAGTTATTTGGTTATGCAGGCTATGAAGAAAACGCGGCACCAAAACGTGGCGTTTTAGAGCAAGCTGATGGTGGCACTGTGTTTTTAGACGAAGTTGGTGAAATGTCGACTCAGTTGCAAACTAAGTTACTGCGTTTTTTACAAGACGGTACCTTCCGAAAAGTGGGTGATGAAAACGAAGTAAAAGTAAATGTGCGTATCGTAGCTGCAACACAAAAAGACTTACCCGCAATGGTGCAAGAGGGGACATTTAGAGAAGATCTCTATTACCGAATTAATGTTTTAACCTTAGAGATTGCGCCATTACGAGATAGAAAAGCTGATATTGGTCCGTTAGCAGAGCACTTTATTCAAAAGTATGCCCAGCAAAATGGTCATTCTGTGCCAGTGATGTCTGAAGATTGTTTACGCTTTTTACAAGACTATCCATGGCCGGGTAACGTGCGCCAATTAGAAAACGCGATTTACCGTGCGGTATCCTTGCTAGATGATAACGAATTGCGTATTGAGCACTTGCAGTTACCAACGTTTACCCATGATTTAGGTTATCTTGAGTCTGACTTTGAAGGAACCTTAGACCAAGCGGTAAAACGTTTTGAGGCGACATTACTTCGCAAGCTTTACCCCGCTTATCCAAGCTCTCGTCAATTAGCGAAAAGGTTAGGTTTGAGCCACACCGCAGTGGCAAATAAGCTGCGCGATTACGGTATTAACCGTAAGACAGTGAAGGTTTAATTATATAGCTTAATTAAGCAAAAAAGGCTTAGGTAAAACCTAAGCCTTTTTCTTTTCGATTAAAAACTATTGCTTGGTACCCATGTCTTTGGTAACACCATCAATGGCGATACTTTTTATACCTTCATCGTCGAACTTAATAACAACACTGATGTTATTGCGGGCAAAAAAGTAGTCTCGATTATCAAGGCTGATAACATAATCACCTTTGACTGAATCGCTGAATTTGCGCTTTTCGAGTTTTAGGGTGTGATCAGCAATCTGCCAGTTGAAGCCTTCAATAAAGCCATTATTAAATTCCTGAACCCATACCTGTTGCTCGTCTTTGCTGAGTGTAATCGCCACTGAGTATGACTCAGGTAATGACATATCATAACTTTTATCACCAATAGTGAACTTCTCAGCATCTTGTTGCCAAGCAAAGCCAAATTTAAAGGCTTTTTCAACACCCGTTGGGTATTTTAAAGTACCGTCACCTGGAAAGTTGAAGTCAGCAAATGCTGAGCTGGTGAAAAAACTTGCAGTGAACAAAGTTACCAAACTAAATAATTTCATTAGGTTATTCTTTTTTTATACTAATATATGCACAGATTAGAGCAGAAAATTCGCCTTAGCAATATGCTGTGATACACTTTGTTCATTATCAACTGGTTAGACCTTTACTGTGAACCTCTATTTTCGACTAATACTGCTGTTTTTTAAAATTAAACGTAATCGTGATTATCAACAATTATTAGACACGATTGATATTGAATTCAAAGCGTTACCGACCGATTGCGATATTAACTTTCATCTGACCAATTCTCGCTACTTAGCAATGATGGATCTTGCCCGTACTTGGATGACTGAGAGAGTGGGCTTGCTAAAGCACATTATGAAGCGCCGCTGGTTCCCAATCGTTAACGCGACAGCTATTACCTACATTCGTGATATTAAACCAATGCAAAAGTACACCGTTAGTACACGCTTGGTTGGTTGGGATCATAAATACTTTTACATTGAGCAAAAGTTTCACTCTGAACGAGGCTTACATGCGATTGCTTATGTGCGCGGTGTATTTAAACGTAAACAAGGTGTTGTCAGCGTTGAAGAGATGCTTGAAGTTGCAGGTTTTAGTGGCGTAGCACCTATTTTGCCCGCAGAAGTGATGCACTGGAAAGAGATGTTAGAACAGAAGAAACTCACAAATAAGTGATACCTCAGGTTAGTTAAAAAAATGCCAGCTAAGCTGGCATTTTATGGCTTTATAAACAGTTTACTCTGCTGCGCAAACTGCTTCACTAACAAACGTTAAGTCGTTTACGTGTGCTGGGCCATCCATTACGAATGTCGCTTCAGCGGTATTTTGATCTAAGGTATAAATTTTCGCGTTTTCGCCGTTTTCTCTACCTGATATGTAAATTGTACCGTCATCTGCAATCGCAATGCCTGACGCCCAGTTTACACCGTGCTCACCGATTTGAGTTAACTCAAGGCTGCCTTCATCTAATGTGTAAAGTGCTTTACCAGTTAATACGTAAAGTACGTTGTAGTCACTTGAATAAGCGATGTCGCCATCAGAGAATGAGTCGCCTTCATACGAAAGCTTACCTAATACCGTTTTCTCGCCTGTAGTTAGGTCAAAATCATACATGTATGTCTTGCTTGTCGCACGTAAAGACAGACCGTCTGCAGTCACTGTTGAGCGGTAAATTGGGAATGATGTCGCATCTGCAACCTCAGCTTGCGTGTCGGTAGCTAAATCTAAGCTATAGATTTTTGACGCTTTGCTGCTGCTATCAAGCTGCTCCATGAAGTACAGCATACCGTCTTTGCTAGCAATATTTGATGCTGTATTGTTTAGACCAGCAACAACCGTTACAGCGCTTGATTCTGGGTTAAAGTGATACACATAGCCTTCAGTCTCAGAACCAAAGTTATTAATACCATATAAACCGGTTACAACTGCACATGGTTCAGGTACCTCAGTTACTACGACGTTATCGATGAATGCACCTACTGAATCAGATGTACCCGCGCCTGCAAAGCTCAACACTGAGCTTGCGCTGTCAGCTTCAACTGTAAAGCTGTATTTAGTCCAGCCTTTTGTGCTGCTGTTGACAACGGCTAATGATTCACCATTCCATAAAACTTCTGCTTTGTTTGTTTCTTCATTACCTACTACACGCGCAGAGTAATAAAAGCTCAATTCGTACTTTTTACCAGCTGCTGTCGCAAGAGCTTGTGTGATGCTGTAGTTAGATCTTGAATCTAGCTCAATGTGCTGCTCACCATCTTGTGCTGGAATAATCCCAAGTTTATTCGTTTGAATTTCAAATCTAGCGTTAGCGCTTCGAGTCCAACCAGGAATTGCATCAAATAACTGCCATTGACCATTGTGATCGGTCACTGTATCTGTATTTTCAAATGATCCGTTTTCTACTAAATTTGTGCCTGCCATTGCAATACCTGACGCAATAGCTAAAGGTAATAATGCTAGTTTAGTAACCAAGCTTTTCATGACACTCTCCGTTATGTGATTAACATAAAATTAATATTGAATAGTATAATTTTACTGCTTTAAAAGGCTTTTGTTCAATTAAGGAACAAGCCGTATTTGCGGTGATTTTACGTTTAATCGGTTAACTTTATGATTTGTAAAAGCTTGTTTTTTGATCGGAAATTTCTGATTTTTCAAGATTTTTTAACAGCTCAAAAAAACCAAACCCTTAAGTGTTAGGGTTTGGTTTTGGCTCTAATTCTAAAGTTAGTCCTGGTTTGACTTGTTCGCGAACCATCCAGACTTTTGATTGCGACTGAGTTTACCTAGTAGCTTAATCGCTCTTTCTAAAGTGATGCGTTGATCTGCAATATCACGATAAATTTGATTTGCGCGCTTTTTGCGTTTTACGGCAGCGCCAGCATCTAAAAATGATTCGATTAGTTGATTAAAGTATTTAACAGGTAATGATTGCTGTTGTTCCTGTTGTTGACTAGATTCATCTTCTTCTAGCTTTTCTAATAGGCTTGATATTTCTGCTTGGCAAAACTCATTTTGCGCAAGATGAGTTTTCTTTAAAACGGCTAACTGTTGTTTCATGTAGTCTATATCTATGAAATTGAAAGCAACAATCATGTTTAGCGTGGTAAGTGCTGTACGAAACTCTTTTGCTGAGCAGCGTTCATCAAATAAATGGCGTATGATTTGATGTATTTTCTGCCATTGTTGCCACGCATACACGTAGTTTAAACCCGCACCTTTAATGTTTTGCATGCCTACAATAACTTGATGCGTATTTGGCAGACCTAATTCGGCGATTGAAGTCGTTAGTTCATCAGCAGATAAATTACTGTTTTCATGCACTGTTAGTTTAGATTTAGTTATAGCTAATAAGCGCTCTTTTATTTCATTCGCATTACCAGCCATATTTTCTTGCAAAGTAGCCAATGCGTTTCGTTGAAACAGGTGACGGAAATTACACAAAATAACACTTATTTGTGAGTCTGAAATATCACCCAAAATTTCTTTTACACACGCTTTATTTAGTGTCCCTTCACTCAACGACATTAATTTATCAGCATTAGCGTGCCCAAAAGCATGTGCAAAACGAGCCTGGACTTGCTCTGTTGTGAGCAAGTTAAGTTGCACCTTCAGGCTTTCGAGATCTTCAATATCATTGTTTTCAATAAGCTTATCAATTCGTTCTGTTAGGGCATGAATAAAATAACTATAAAAGCCATCAACGTTGCTGCCTATCACTACAATTCGGTCAAAACGTAAATCATGGCTCAAAATATTCGCGAATACCTTCGAACGTGCAACACGGTCATTACGATTATTAATCAATGCAATGACTTGTGTTTTGGGGCAATCATTAAGCCTATAAAGGTCAAGTCTTCGCCAATTTTCGAGCGTTGCTAAACGTTCATTAGCAGACATACTATTTACAAAAGACTGCTCTAAATTGTTTATAGGGGCGCGAGGAAAGTGTTGTAATACGCCGATGTCAGGAATAATTCGCGCAGAGGTCTCTTTAAAAACATAGTCTTTACTGAGGCCAATGTGTTTGGCCATTTTGCATACTAAAGCAATATTTGCTGGATGCTCTTGGTATGGATAAAGCGCCCGAATATCATCAGTAATTTGTAAACCATCAGCCCAGTGTACTTGAATTAGGTTAGAATTTTTCTGTTTTGCATTAGTATCAAGTAGCGGCGCCATATTCTGTTCGCTAGTGAATACTAAACTTTTTTCCCCAATGAAATGGCTTGTTTCATTGGCAACATCAATACCTGTTGGCCCTAATATATCTTCATGATCTGGGTATGCATTGGTGATAGTTGAAAAGTTGTCTTGCATCCAATTGCGTAAAATTCTCACATAGCGTGGGGTTAAGCCCATGCATTCCCATAGAAAAACATCAGCTTGTACATTTTTTGCAAAATGTAAAACATCACTTTGCTCCCAAATACTGGCTTTATCAAAAGGTCTAAACAGGGGAATTTCGAATTGTTCACCACTTGCTCTGGCATAGATCATAGTTGCCTCGCAACCCGTCGTTTTACTAACGACTTTTAATGTGAGGCTACTAAATAACGCTGCTTTTAAACGCTCAGTTCCTGATTTTCCTCGTGTACCCCAACCCCCAATTGAAACAGGAATTTGAGCTCTATCAGACTTTATTTGGCGGCTTATCTTCACATGTCTTGCCCAAAAGTAGGCAATAAAGCTAAGCACAAAGAATATAAGCTGGCCTATGCTATTTTGGTAAATCGAATACGCATACTCTTTAAAGCTAGACCAAATATTAAATAGAAAAGGTGTAATTGCGAGCTTGTTGTATAAATGACTGATACTTGCTTCAACGGGGAAGGTGACATCTAGCACGCTGCCATATTGCTGAAATTCCAGCTTAAATCCTTTCTTTTGTAGTATTTCTAAAAAGTGTCTTTGCTCAACTTCAGAGCCATTACGCAACTCGTTTAATTTTTCAAAGTTAAACGATATCCAGCTATAACAGTAAAGTCGTTTAAAAAGGCGCTTTGGAGGCGTGACTATTAGAATACCATCGGGGGTGTAAGTTTTTGCCGACGTTTTTATGTGGTCTTGAGAAAGGCTACTTAATAGAAAGTCGAGTAATGGTAAGTGTTCACGAGCGCTAAATTGTTGTTCATCAAAGCGTGGTTCGCCAGGAACTTCCGTTTGACTAATTTCAGCCACTGTACTGCTAGGCACATGCATAAATGCACTCGGTTTTCTTGCTTGTAAGTGATTGTAGCTTTGGCGTTTATCAGTACTGGGTGTTTTGAATTCATGCCATAGTCGCCAAAAACGAAAGCCACGCTTGTAGCCATGCTGCACTTGCCATGATTTGTTATGCGCATTGACATTGTAGGCTTCGAAATTTTGTGCCTGATTGCTTAATAGCCGACCAAGAACTTGTTCATCCCAATCGGCTAAATTTAGATTATTTTGGGCGCTTAAGTCGACTTCCAACTGAGCCACTTGCTGCTGGTGCATAAAGCTGACAAGTTGTTCCCGTACTCGGCTGATAATTCGACGAATAGCGAGGCTCGGTTCATTTTCTAGGCGCTGATTTAAAAATTCCACAAACGATTTAAATAGGCTATTCGTTTGCTGCTCTGTCTGACAATCCACTTGCAGATTAAACATGATGCGAGGGCTTAATTCGAGTAACAAGCGCTTTTCAGCAAAGCTAACTGTTGCTTTTAATTGTTGCTGCCAAATTTGCAATCCTTGTCGGTGTTCACTAAACCGTGGATCGGCTAATTGTTTAATGAGGGTTAATCGTACAGCTTGCTGTGTTTCATATTGTAAACCCTCTAAGACAAGCTGTTGTGAGCATGACCAAGGTAACACTGCACATTGCTCGTAGACACTTTGTCTTACTCTTGGATATGGATGTTTTGCAAGTAAAAATAATAGTTTAACGTTAACCTCACTGAGGTTAAGTTGTTTGCTTATAATGCTAGCAAAGGCACTGAGTAAAAATAATTGCCTGCGGTCAATTTGCGCGCTGTCAGGTAGCTCCAAATCGATATGAGAGCGCATAAAGTAGCGTGTGAATGTTGGCCTTAAATTAATTAAGATTTCTAAAATATCGACCTTTGCTGCATGCGGTGTGGTAGGCTTTTCAAGAGAATGCAGCAGGTTTTCAACTAAATCTGCATTAAAGTCAGGATCATCCACATATTCACTGAGTAGTTGCACTTGATTAGCCAAAGCGCGAAAAATTGAATTGCGAATTGCTTCATTGTCCGTTTTTTCTAATAACGATAGGAAGAAGCTTTCTAAATTCAGGTTCAGCCATGACTGTGCAATTTCGTCAGCATGAATGCGCAAATATCGATTTGCTAAATCGCCGAGTTTCCCGATTAAAAATTTCAGTGATTGTTCAAGTTCGGAGGTTTTATCTTGGTAGCGATTAATCATTGCACCTTCGTCAAACCAGCGCTGAAAAGCCTCTTGATCTTTTTTGAGCTGTATACGGTCTGCACCTAAAATATATGCGTAATCAAGAATGTGAAACTCACGCTCGGCCTTTAACTCGGCATGGCTTAAGCGCTCTACAAAACGGCGATGATCGGTATCAAGTTTAAGCAGCTGATTCTGTAAAGTGTCAATTTTGTGTGTCAAAAAGGCAATTGCTTGCAGCAAAAGCCAATCATCTTCATCGTCGTCATCAGGTTGGTTTTGTATCAGCTGCCATTGGCTTAATTCATCAACCAGCTCACGATATTTTTGACGGTATAAATCTAACCAAAAACTGGCAATATCCGCAAAAAGCAATGTTTCTAGACGTTGTTTAAGTTGTTTACTGCTCATAATCACTGTGCTCTAGCAAATGGTTAAGTTGAAGTGCAGGGAAAATAATTTCATCATGAGCAAAAGGTGCAAAGCCGGTGTGCTGGTTATTACCCGATGAAAACTCGACACTAATATTATGATTGTTCCAGACCCAGTCTTGCTGCCAACTAAGTTTCAGCCAGCCATTTGTGAAACTGCCTAAATTAACTTGTTTTTGCCATGCAAAGCGAGTGATGTATTGCCACGTCGCAGTGGCTCTATGATCGTCAGCAAAGCGATAGTAGCTATCTAGGCCAACTTGAAAAATGTGGCCATGATAATATTGATTCCAACTTGAGTTGAATTTTAAGTAATCGAGACTTAACCAATCATCATTAGAGCCAGAAGAGACGCCAAAATTAAGGTAGTTATCAACCCAAGGTTGATAACGGTACTGGTAATAACTCAACCAGCCAGATGCATGATTTTCACGGTAGAAGTTGAAAATGCTCGAGTTGAGTTGCTCATCTGCTAGGTAATCATCTAAATCTGCGCTGCTATAGCGAATATAAGGGGTTACTTGCCATTGGTGACGGTGCACGGTATCGCGCTGCCAGGACTGACCAATACTGATACTTGCATCTAATGCATACTGAAGATCAAAGCTGTCATGACTAGGTTGCCAACGTGAGTTGATTTGTGTGTCGATATACCATGGGCTGTTTTCATCTTGCCAAGAGTGGTATCCATTTATGGCAAAAATATCAGCTTGGGTATCGCTCAGTGAGTAATAGCCTTCTAATTGATACCAGTGGTTATCATCATTGACTCGTAAGCGGGCACCTATATCTATTTCTTCACGGGCAGGAATATCTTCGGCACTTTGGAAAATTGTTTGCTGATCGTAGCGAATAAATCCCTGCCAATTTAATTCATCACTATGCAAGTTTACCTGCTCATTGATGATAGATGGCTGCTCTGGGGCTTGATAAGTGATCAGTTCAGGCAGCAAGGTTTTTGCTTGTGAATAAGGCGAAATTTTATTGCTTTGCTCACTCAGCTGCCAGCTATATAGGCGTACGTACTGCAACTTATCAGCAGTAACTTCAATCTTCCCCGCAGGGTGGAAGAACCGCCTTTCTGTGCGCTTAAATTCATTCATTTCTTCTAACTTAATGAGTCTGTCAGCAGGTAACTTGGCCATTAAAGGCGTATCAGGTGTCACAGTGTAAAAGAGTAACGTTGTTGGCAGTGCTAAGTGTTGCCAGCGACCTGCAATATATTGCTCAGCTTCGATTGTTAGATGCTGCGATAGATAGGGGTTCAACCACCTGAGCGAAATGATATTGTTATCCAATTCACGTTTGTTAAATGTGAAAGGAATGCTTTGCTGTTCAGTGACTGACCAAATCTTTTGAACACTTGCTAATTGCAATGACAGGTTAGCAACATTTGCACGCGCCAACTCAGCAGTAGAGAAGTTAAATTTAAAACGGATCTGTTGCCCTTCAGTTTGTGCTAAATCAATGTTTAATGTGTGGAATGGGCGCAGTAGAATGCCTTCATTGGAACCTGCCTGTGTATTAAGTAGTGTAAAACGATCGGCAAAACTGCTTTGCGCAGTACTTTGCATATCAAATAATCGCGTACCAGCAAAGTCGAGCAAACTATCTAATGGCTGCCATTGACCATAACTTTCTATTCTGTTTTGTAAAAAGGTTGACTTAGCATCCGCATCTAAGGTTTCTAAGCGCTGTAGAAGTTGTGTGTATTGGTTATTGGTAAGGCGTTTTTTACTGAGTAAATAAAGCCCATTTAGTAGCAGGTCTGCTTGTGTTGCGTCAGCCGAGTAAATGAGCGACATAATATCGTTTGATGTAGATTTATTTGCTGCATCAGATACATAATCGAACTGGCTAAATAAAGACTCAGGAATGAAATTGACATCAAGATAACTCGTATGGTCAGCTGTTATTGTAAGCGCTTCTCCAGCTTGAAGGCGTACTACCAGAGTGGCTGCCACTGACGCTGCTTGTTGGTTTTTAACAAACAAGGTAGTCGCCGGTATATCGCTAAAAATTGGCATAAGTTTATGCTGATATTGGCTCTGTGCCATAAGCCAAGCCGTTTGATACTCACCGTTTTGCTTGGCTGCTGTGCGTGCCTTAATAACTAAATTAATAGGCGTTTGGGCAGTAAAAAACCACGGCATTGCTTCTGTGATGACGGTATTTTGTAATTTACCTTGGCTGTTAATGAAGGTTTCTTGCGAGCCCGCTTTTAGCTGATACCGAGCTTCATCAATAAAGGGGTGTGCACTTAAAGTCTGATAGTTTAGGGCTTTAAAGCTTTCAGAGACTTTAGTTGGCACAGTTGATGAGTAAGCAAGCCACGCAGCCAAACGATGCTTTTGCTGTTTCACAGCTAAATTAATCAAGATAGGCTGGCACTCTTTTATGGTTGTTAAGTTACCTGCACACAGTGCAAATAGTTTAATATCTTGACGTTCTGTTTGATAACTATCAATCAAGGCTCTTGCTGCAAATTGCTTCAGCTCTAATTGCTGTGTACTTTTGTATAACCCTTCTAAATAACTATTTGCTAAATGAAATTGCTGTTGTTCACGTAAAATTGCCACTCGAAGTTGCCAAGCCTGTTCTGCAATTGCTGTATCAGCATTTTGTGTCAGAGGCTTTAAAAATGCTAAGGCATCGAGTGGTGCGCTCGATGCTAAGTCTTTGGCTGTGAGTAATGATTGTTCTGCATTAAAGGCCGTGACGTTTTTACGTGCTGGCGCATAGGGCTCGATGGCCGCTAAATAATCGGCATGTTGTTTGTGTAGGTCATCTGCAATCAATTTTGATATCGCTGGGCGTAGATTCTTAGTACTGACTGCTTGTTGATATATAACTTCATCACTAGGCAGATCGGTCAGTGTTCTTGCATAGAGCGCAAATTCAATTTGATTCGACTGACTACTTAAGCTTTGAATAGTCAAAGACTGGCTGTTAAGCGGCACTGAAATTATTAATGATTGAAAGTCTTCTGTTGCTTTTAGGTTTACTAACCAGCTATTTTCACCTGAAGACAGCTTTAACTGGCTATCTTTAGTGCTTTTAGCAATTAAGGTTAGCCAAGGTGTTGCACGTTTTTTGCTTGATAAATCAAATAGCTGTGCTGACTGATTTAAAGTGGAAATGAGGCGAAGCTGTTGATTTATACGTGGATAAAACTGATCGTCAACTAAGCGTTGTTCAACGAGTTCTGAAACCATACGACTATTAGTCTCCACTGCGCTAAAAGTGCGGTAACTACCCCAAAGTTGAGATTGCCCAGTCATCATTGATAGCAAGTTATTGTGACGTTTAGTGGCAAGAGGGTTATTTGCTGTAAATACATCATCACTAAGTACGTGTAATGAGTGGTCGTTATAAACCGCTGAAATGGCATCATTTGCGACTTGGTACCAATAAGGTAGCAAGTGTTTTTCTTGTTCTTTTTCAGCAACATTATCATCATAAATCGCACGATGACTTTGCTCTAGTTTGATAAAAGCATCGGTTTTACTTTTTATCGTTAAGTATTGCCCCGCAGCAATTGCTAGGTACTCAGTATTTTCAAGGCCTAGCGACTGTTCTTTATATTCTAAGGCTTGACTATTAATGGTATTTATTTTGGCGACCAATTGTTTATCGACATACGCATAAACAACACCTTTTTCATCAGGTTGTTGCATATTTTGACGAACAGATAATTTAAGTTTTTTCGCCGCAGAGAAAAACAAGGTAACTTCGTCATCTTTGTTTAGTTGATAATAACGCTCACTACCTCGGCGATTTTTAGTTACAACGGAGGGCTTAGCAAGCGATAAAGCACGTCTAAAGCTATCTACATTTTGTGGTATATGACCAACCATGGCTGTGAATGTAGTATCTTCATCCAGATGATTTTGGATGGCGACAATTCGGTTATGGCCCATAGCTGGCAGCTGGCAACGTTTCGTATCGCAAAGTAAGTCACGATGCACTTGCAGTCGTTGTTGTATGTATTGTGTATTCCCCGCACTAATAATAAATTTATTAAGGTGATCAGGGGCAATGTCTAGCCAATGTCCTTTAGGAAGCCAAAGGTAGTGATGCTGTTTGGCATTAAAGCGCATATCTTGGCTGGTGGTAAAGGGTGCGAGCTTAGGCGAAGTTTGCAGCCAGATTGCAGGCTCAAGAACACCTCTATTTATATCAACAGCGTATGTAGGCTGCATTGAAAGCAGCAGTAAAATGATAGCAATTATGAAATAAGGCATTGGTTAAACAACTTTAATAGCTGGTTATTAGAAACTAATCGCTCACGCAACTGGCGACTTAACTCGATATGAAAAAATTGGCTGTTCTTTGGGGCCAGTGATGCAAGAATATTTGTCGTACCTCCGAGTTCTTTAACATCCAGGCCGTAAACCATCGCAGTGATCTTTAGCTGCTCGTTTAGACAGGCAGTTATTGCAATCGTCCGTGTACTAGGTATTACATGACCATTACTGATAATGGCATCTGCCTTTTTACCCTCAGGTGTTTTTCTGTTTTCTTTAGCAAAACCATGTAGTTGATAAATAGAGAATGATTCAACATGTTCAGCGTAGGCAAGAATAAAGGCATTACTCGCGCTTTGTTTATACTTTCCAAAGTCAATAAGTTCTCCATGTTCATCACGGGTGTTACGGTGTTTTGTGTTGCTTAAAAAAACTTGGCAGTGATTAAATAGTGCCTTTGCAATAGTATGAGTATGTTTGTCATAGAAGCGATGAGGTGCATAAGCAATACATTGTTCACCTTGCTGTCTATAATGAATTTCGCCGCCCGAATTTAAAGATTCATTAGCAACTAGTGCACCTTGTTTGGTAGTGAAGTGCGCAAGAGGATATTGCTGATCAGCAAGCCATAACTTTAAGTTCAAGGTTAGTTCATTCAAACTAGGTGTTGCGTGGCATGCGGATACAAACAACCACACTGCAATCAGCATCATTTTAGTTTTCATGGTTCCACCACCTTACCTTTTGCTCTTGCAGAGGGTATTCCTCAAGTACAGAAATCCACACTGTGTCAGTTGCTTGTAGTGTTAGTGAATGTAATTCAGCAATGTCATTAGTGATTGTTTGAGTAATACTCGGATAACTTGTTAATTGGCTATTTTTTGGGTGAATTAAAAATGCATCGAGTAATGCAGATTGGTGCAGCATAAAACGTTGCTTGGCGATGCTGTATTCACTGGTGAGCCCTGACTTGTAGTCAGCATTTTGTGTGAGCGATAACTCAACCGGTTCGCTGCTATTTGCACGAAAGACTTTAAATACGACGCTCATAGGGCGCTGTTGTGCTGTAAACTCAAGTGTCAAAGGCGCACTTTTATCAAGCTGGTAAATACGTTGCTTAATCCAAGGGCGTTCTCCATACCAGTTTGATAGATCGTTTTGGCCTGTGATTGCAATTGCTGCAATGTCTCCACCGATAACTCAGACACTGTGACTTCTTTACTGCTGTTGTTAGATAAGCGATAAACTAAGTTGTTGTCCTCAGAATCGTTATAAGGAGAGTAGTTATTTTTTTTGTATAAACCATAGTTAAAGACTTGTGGTGGCAACTTGGGCATAAAGTAGCGATCAGGGCTTAATACTAAAGCGACATTTGACAGAGGCAGTTTGTCAAATAGCTCTTTAGATTGATAAAAAGTTGTCACTAACTCCGGCTCTTTTGGCGGAGTAAAAGTACGAATATTAGTAAAGTGTGCTAACTGCGTTAACTCATAATGATTTGCAGCTCGTTGCTCATACCAAGCGGCAATATCGTAAAAGCCATTTATCGGTTCAGGTAAATATTGATGAGAAATTGCTCGTTGATAATTAAAATCAGCAAATCGAGATTTTAATCGAACGTAGACATCTTTCTCGGCACTAATTTTCAGGTGATGCGCATTATCAGGGGTACGTAAATAGTAGCTGTTGAGCATACCAACACGCTGCCTTTGTGTATTATCGGTGATCACGCGATCAAAATCGGATACGTCGCCTTTTAAAGTGACACTATAGTGCTCAATCGCCTGGTTATGTTCATCATAAATGATTACGCTGAGCTGATTCGTTTGTAAGGCACGAACATCAATATTGAGATTGCTACTTGGCTCTATATCAAAATTTACACTGGCAAATTCATTCACCAAATAGCTGCCTGCATAACTTGTTAAAATTGCGGCGCCTGATGCGGTTCGCCAACTAGTTAGTAATGGCTCTTCACTGCAAATAGTGACTAGCCCAGCATCAATCAGTTCTGTTTTATAATTATTGTTGTTATCAGTTACCGCGAAACTAATCGGTGTTGGCGCTTTAAATTGATGCTTATCGTGCCAAGTTAGCGATGGTAAATACTGATTTGAATTGACTGTGAAATTAAGGCTATCAGTGACATCTAGGCTAATGCTGGCGCATAGACCAAGTTCCGTGTAATAGGCACCTAAGTCGTGCTGCTGCATACTAAAGTCATAGGTCGTGACATTGTATGGCAGGGTTTCATACAAAATGTCAGATTTAAAGTCGATCCCAGGGATCCCTTGAGGTGCAATTTTTTGCCACCAAAATGCCATTGCATTACTAATTTCGGCGTTGGTAAGTGTGTTTTCGCCCATAGTAAGATAATCAGTGGCGCGTCTTCTTCTTTCTAAAGGGCGTTTAAGCCAGCTATTGAGAGGATCGATACTTTGTTCAGGCGTTTTGGCATGGACACGAACAACCACACCTTGTAGTGATTTTTCTTCTGGGATTAATGTTAAATCTAAAGTTTTTGCATTGGGGTAATGAGTAATTGGCAGATAAAAAGATTGTCCAGAAGCAACATTAAGCGATTGCTTATTCTCAATAATTTGTTTGATCTGTTGCTCTTCACTATTGTTAACTAGCTTTGAAGCGTGATGGTAAATTTTATCTAAAATCACATTACCTTTATCGTCATAAAGAACGTATTTAATTGCGTAATTTACCGGTAATTCAAGAAACACGGATTGGTCAAACACGGCATTCGATAGAATTCGTAATGAATGAGTACGCTGGTTAGAAAATGTAAAACGCAGTGGTTTTTCGCTGCTTAACCACTGTACATTAGAACGTGTTTCCGTATTGCTACGCGCATCCACGGGTTCCGCTGAGTCTAACCACACTAAAAAGCTACGCCCTGCAAACAGCACCGTGAAAAGTAATAACAAAATAAGCATTAGGGCGAATAAACGTTTAATTAAATACACGTTGACCTCCTCCCATTAGCTGATTAAATGCATGAACATCAATTAGTTGATTATTCGTCGGGTTGTAGATGGCAAGAATGCTATTGTTTTGCTTTATCATTAGCGCGAATTTATCAAGGTGTTCCAGTTTGATGGTTTGTAAACTACACGCGGTTATTTGGTGACAAAGATCTCGCAATGATGTGAGGCGTTGATTAGCGACATAGTTATTTACAAGTGTTTGTAGCTGTTGGTTTTTATTATCATCCAATGGTTGCCAGTTATAAGGCGATAAAGTAGCAAGGTTGATTACCTTGACCTTAGAGTTACTAGATATGGCTAATAAACGCTGCAACACGCTACTTTGATCCATCGAAAACTGTTGTTTAAAATCAGAAGCAAGCCACAAGGTTGCCAGCTCACTGTTAGCATTAAATTGCTGATAGCCAGATTGCGGTGAACTGCCAATTTCAAGGCCTCGTGTGGCTTGTTGTCCCATGACTGTTTGATAATTGACACCTAAAGCGATGAGCTCATTATCAAGCTGCTTCATTAAAGGAATCGCAGTATCACTTATTTGTGTTGTTGAGAATGCAATTGCATTTGGGCGTATCCATGAAGGTGCACTATGACTGCGAATTTGAATATTCAAACTAGGCTGATTTTGAGTAAAACGTAAGAAGCTTTGGTGAATGATATTGAATAAAGAGTCAACATTATCTGCAGCTAACACATTTGCTTGTGGATGAGCATAAGGGTGAGCACCTGCGACGAGTAAGTTTGCAGCATTCGCTCTGGCAAATAACTCACTAGCAAAGCTTAACGTATTACTTTCAAACAAAGGTCTAGGGACACTTAAGGTAATTGCTTCGTGCTCGGTTAAATTAAACAAGAAAATCCCTTGGCCTTGTTGTAATGCTACAGGAGTATCTAGCGGGCTCAATAGTAAATAACGTCCACTGTTGTTTTTCACAAGCCTCAATTGATAGCTTAAAAGCTGTGCGGTGCCATTAATTTGTTTTAGCTGATTTAGCATATCTTCATTCAGCGCATCATTTCCGATGCGATCAATCAGCTTATAAAGTGGTGTTAAGACCTCGAACTCCCAAAGCGCTACCTGACTTTTAGAAAGTGGTTGATAGTCAAAACTGCCTTTTTTGCTTATATGGGCAGAAAATTCATCTACTATTTGATTGATTTCTTCATTTAATTCATTGAGTTGTAGGTTGCTGTAATGGAAATTCTCACGGTAAATACTGGCCAAAATGTTGGTGTAATTATCGCCATCTAGAAACATTTCAAACATTGAGCCAGAAAAATTTGAAGAAGGCAGGCTGCTACTGGTTGCCGTACCAAAGAAGGTTGTTTCACTACCTACAAAGTCGTGTAGCTCGCGCTGACTAACGGAATGAGGTAATTGGTTGTAAATCCAATATTGACTGCTTGCTTGTGTGGCAGCATCTGAAAACAACGCTGAGGTATGGCGGTTAGCCTCTCTAATTTGTAGTATTTCCGTACCTTCTAATGCAGAAATAAAAGCCTGATAAAATGGGCTTTGTTGGTTTTCTTTTGCTAAGGTTTTTAGTGGTGTTTTACTTGTGCCGAATACCAAGGCCTTACTTTGCAGTTGTTCGAAAATAAGACCAGCAGAGTCACTGGCTAAACTTTCAGTAATGGGAAATGGCACGGTGACCAATAAAGGGGTTTTAGGATGTTTGTTTAAAACAAACAGTCCTCGCTGCCTATCTTCAATTGTATCAATCAGATAAATATAGTTTTCGTCACTTTGTAGTAAAAAGCCTATGCTTGTAAATAGAGGCGTGAGATCAGCAATACCTTGCTGCTCAATGATGGCCTGATCAAGTTTATACACAGCATATTTAAACTCAGAAACCGTTTGATTCGCTTTATAGCTACTGACGCTTACTTTATTACTTCGGCTTGTATATAGGTAACTTTTGTATTGGCTAACTTGCTGATTTAGCGTAATGACATGCATCTGTTCAGTTTCTGGTTTAAGACTCGGCGCAGAGAGCATCGAGGGTAGAAGCATAACGATAAAACCAACAATAATTGCAAGTAACCCACCCACGATAGAGGTTTGCAATGTTGCTCTGACAACAAGACCTAACGCATTCTTTTGATAGATCTTTAATGCCAGTAACGTTGCTAACATATAGCCAAACGCAAAGGTATCAGTCACTTTTATGGTAGGAAAATACCAAACCACAATGTAGTTAAGGATTAGTTTATAAATAAAGCCGATAGTGAAGAACAGCATTAATAATCTGGCACCTTCAATATTGGCGTGTTTAAGTCTGGTAAAGTGAATAAGCGAGCCACCGATTGCTAAAATTATGGCGGTTTCAGCAAATGAAGTCAGTAATTTACTAGGTTGGGTTAATTGCAGTGCCAACAGAGCTGGCAACATGATTCCGTTAAACTCCCAGCCATATTTAATATTTGCGCGAGAGGCTAGAAAAGCAGTAATGACAAGAATGATATAGGCTTTTGGGGCTGCAATGATGGACGCAGCGACTGCTTCGTACATAATACCCAAATTAGCAATACTAAAGTTTGTAAAAGGCATGAGTACAAAACGTACGAGAATAAATGTAATAAGTAACTGAATAAAGGTTACTTTTAAGCCATATTTAAAGCCTCCGTTCCACATTACATTTGCTGTTAAGGCGATAATGATAAGACCAAGCGAATAGAGCTGTGAAGCATAATCAAAGGTGATATCCCAGCGACTCAACTGATTAGCAATCACTGGCCAGAATAAGGTGTCCATACACACACGGACTAGAATACTTAACAATATGATGGCAAAAAAACGGTCACGACCAAACATTTGGCTGTAGCCAAATTTTTCCATCATATAGTGTGCACTGAATCGCATTAAGGCATAGACAACGATAGCTTCAATGATAATAACTGCTGCAGAGGTCGGGCTAATGATAAGCAAAGGGACTATATAACCTGGTACAACAAGACCCGTTAATGGAAAACCGAAGCGCAAGTTAAGCAAGCATACTACTGCGGTACCTACCCAAACTGTTGTGATAACAGATTGACCAAGGCCACTACCCGCAGGGAAGAGTGCTAACACAAAGTCCATTAAACTTGTCCCTCATTGCGAGCTACATGGTTTTCGATAAACTCGAATAATATACCTGACACTTGGAAAGGCTCACCGGAAGCTGCTTGTGAACCATCAGTATGAAGGGCTTTAATATTCAAGGTGTAACTTTGTTCTCCCAACTTTGCGGGTAAGGCTACTTCTGCTTTGTTCAGAGTGATATAACGTAATTTGCCCTTAGCAATTTCAGCGTCTAAGTCGCAGCTTTTGCAAAGTAAATCCAGTGCAGTCATTTCAAAAATGGCGAGTTGGTGCTGTTTGGCAAATTGCTCAAGGGATGCGTTTGTTTGAATCACTTGACCAAACAAATTAAATAGCACGGTTGCAGAGCGGGTGTGATTAAACACCATTTCTAAGGTTGTTAGCTTTTGCTCCATTTCATTAATAGATTGTTTAACCTGCTCACTAATCGGCTCATGAAGCTTTAAGGTTAGCAACTGATTTAATAGGCTATTGTTACTCGCTTGAGTCGTTTTAAATATATGATAATGGAAAAGCAATTCAGCAACTTGCGCAGCGAATTTATTGACGTTTTTTTCAAACGCTTGCTGGTTGAAGTATTGGTTGGGGATAACAGATAATGCCCAAAAGCCACGGACGTCACCGGCATAAACCAAGGGTGCCATAAATTCGATTTCACCTTCTTTAATATGTGTAAAGAAGGGGCGGGTAATTTGTACAACCCCTAATGATTTTAGAGCTTTGCTGTAAGGTGTGCGCTTGTAATCACGGCGCATTTCTTGAATATCATCTAAATTACAATTAATTGCACGAATTTCAACAACACGATGATCATCTTCTTTTCGAGCAAGGAAAATTGATTTTTCTAAGTCTAATTGTTGGCTAATTAATTGAATGATTGGGTCCCATGGCGAAGCTTGCTCAATAAAGCTTTGTGGAATAAAACGGCCCATCATTTTTTGCTGAATATTGTTTACAACGGTGTTCAGTTCATTATCTTCAGACATCTTTCTAACAATAATCACCCAAAATAAAGTGATAAAGGTCAGTACAATATATTGCCCGATAGGGATGAAAAGTTGGTTCATCTCAATGAATACATAACCTATTAAGCACCATAGCAATACGCTGTTTAAGGCAATAATAAAAGAGTAAATAAGCGACAGCTTTTGAAAGCTAAAAAGCAGTACAAGAACAAGCGCAAGCTCAACGAAAATAGTCAGTAAGCTATTTAACTGTTTTACAGTCGTTTGTTTATCAATACTGTCAGCGAGGTAGGCTATCAGTATTAAAGGATCATTTAGGCCGTCGAGTTTTGGGGCATGAATGAAGACATTAAAAGCGGCCGTTTTTTGGCCAACGATAATGATTTTATTTTCAAGCTGCTCACTCATTACGTCTACATCGAGCACCCGTTCAGCACTAAACTTTGGTAGCGCAGTGACAGCTAAATCAAAGTCGATAAGTTGTACGTGTTCTGCATCGTAATTAAATATCTGCTGCCAAATACTTTTGCATTCAAGCTCATTTGATTGCGGAATGCGCATTTGATAAGTAGCCCAATTATCAATTTTTGGTACGCAAAACTCGTTCCCTGCGTAAGGGTAATAAACATTTTTTTGTTGTACTGCAACTAAAGGTTCATCAGCAAGCACTACAATCGCTCGTGGTTTATATTCAACCAATTTTTCAACGAGTTGCTGGTGATTTTCAGTTAAACTTGCGCTGCTGATCAGGACTACATTGGTTTGCTGAGTGTGACTTAGTGACTCTAAATTTTGATAGAAAAAAGCATTGCTAGCCTGAAAAAGGTTGAACACATTGCTTAACAAGACCACACAAAATAAGCTTAAGGTAAGCCAAAAAGCGCGCACGTTTTTTAAACGCAACAATTGTTGAACAGCAGACACATCTCCTCCTTAATCAAGTATTGTGAATGTAAGTTTTACATTCGTATCATTACTTGCTGAGATCTTTAAAAAGTCAAAACCGTGCATTTTCTCGGTTTGCCATAGTCCATTATCTAAGCTGATAGCATCTTGCCAGCTAATTAGTGCAACATTATCTAAGCGAGAGATTGCTTCACCTGTACTTGGTGCGTAATGCCTAAATTGTAGTTTTACGCCCCTTGGTGGAAGTTCTTTTGGTCCTAAAGTGAATTCATCTGACGGTAAACTAAAGTCATGGCTAAAAGCGTGCCATGCTTGATCACCCCCTTCACTTACATCAATTTTATGCTGTGAAAAAGTAAGGTCGTCAATTTCGGTTGTATAACTCAAAAGCGCATCAATTTTTCCACCGTTTTCTGCTTGTAAATAACCATAAAAAGAGAAGTCTTTACTCAGTAGTGGATCGCCATTTTCATCTGTGAGTTCCATCACTCGCATTGTGTGTCTAAACGGTATTATCGATGGCGTATTATCGAACTCATCTCTACTAGAGCACAGCGCTTGTATGCCTGCATAAGGTTTATCTGTACATGGAAATACACTGTCACTAGTATGATCCCAGCGGCTCACTTCAAATGCTTCGCTGTCGTTATCCCAATCTTCAAAATCGCCAAACACCATTATATCGCGTCCAAATACCGCACTGCTGAGCTCGCCGCTGGTTACTTCTATTGATGATAAAAATGCCGCCGATGAAGGGCTGTATTGTCGTAAGTCAATAATGTCGCTGCTGCCATCTACCTCAATCGTAACGTCAGTTGTGCTCTGTGTTGCTTGGTTTTGGCTGAAATAGACTTCACCATAATTATCACGAGGAATTAAAGTGATATTGTCATCAGAAAACTCAGCAAGGCGTCTTAATAAGTAGTGAGTTAGAAATCCTGTTGTGAACCGTGGTTTATAATCTTCAACAAAAATAGGATAAGCAAAAGCCCGGTTGACGGTTTGCGTATTGGTATTTAAATCGATCATTACTGCAACACCGAGTAAGGTATCAAGGCGAGGTTGATCAAAGACAAAGTTACCCAACCCCAGCACTGCTGGAATATCGTTATAAACAGCAAAACCTTGCGCCACATGAGGGTGATGAGCAATAAGGAGATCTGTATTTTGTTTTGATAATGCTTCAAAGCGACTGCCAATATAGCTTGAAGGTGAGTAGGTGTATTCATCTCCACCATGCATTTGGGCAATGATAAATTGCGAAGAATCCTGTTCTTCTAATGATGATCTAACGGTATCTGAGTTGGTTAAATTTGCGGCCCCGCCTTTTGTTAAATCAGCAATATAACTATATTCATGTTCTTCACCAGTAATCGAGGTAGCGGCAAATAACACCAGAGTTACATTATCGAGCGTTTTACTGGCGGTAGTCATTGCTTGACTCTCATCAAGACCTGCACCGCTATGAAGTAAACCTGCATTGCTTACTTCAATGAGGGTATCTTCTAAGCCGGATTGCAAGTAATCGTAGATATGGTTATTTCCAAGACCAACATAATCTATGCCTATCTCAGTGAGCCCTTGTAGTGAGTCTGGTAGACTAAAAAAGCTAAACTCTTTGGTTGGATGGACGGTTGCAGGATTAGTCGTCACTGGCGACTCTAAATTTACAGACGCAAAGTCAGCATTTTGAAATAACGCTGCGACATCCGCAGTAATTGCAATGCTGTCTGCTCCTGCGGTATCTGGGTGGATCAAGGCATCAGTTACATCGGGAATAGACGTGCCCATGGTTTTTAAATTGGGATCTAAATAACGACGGCCAAACATAGTATCGCCAGCAAATAAAAGGCTTTTACTGCTCGATGCTTTAGTTTGGAGTTGAACTGTCTTTGTTGATGAGTCAGGTTGATTAACGACAATACTTGCTCGCGGAAAATATCCCGCTTGCTCAACCATAATCGCATGATTGCCATAAGCAAGGTTACTAATACTTATTGTACCATCGCTATCAGACTGATAGGTTTGCCCTGCTAAGGTAACACTGATATTGCTAAGAGGTGTTTGATTTTCATCGGTGATCGTAAAAGAAATATTTGCACTACCCGCAAGCAGCTTTTCGCGATCGCTGATTGCGATCTGCGTTTGCTCATCTGGTTTATCTTCGTTCGGGTCTTTTACCTTACATGCTGTTAAATTAAGACACGTAAGCAGAACTAAAGAATTAAAAAATATTTTCAACTAACGCCCCTCGTTATCACGCAATTTACATTCTATACGTCAAAATTATTATGGTTATTTTATAATTGCTGGCTAATAGGGACAACAATTGACCAGCTCTGAAAATTCAGATATTGCCTGCTCTTTGGCATTGTTTCGACGATATTTTATACTGGCGACTTAATAACCAATAATAAAGGTGTAGCTTAGTAAGTAAGTGTAGTTCAATTTTATTGGTTGGAGGAATTTGTCTTAGAATTTAGATAAATAGCAATTTGGTACTAGGAAGCGAGCGAAAATAAAAAAGGCCAATAAATGGCCTTTTTGTGCGTATGGGCTTTCACAAAATGAAAGTTAGAATTTGTATTTCACACCGAACATAGCAACAACTGGGTCAATTTTTACTGTTGAAGTTAGCGCTTTTGCACCGTCTGCATAAACAGTTGCGTCAGTTTCGATATCAATAAGTGAAACCATGCCATGCAGACCCCAGTTTTCACTCATCATGTAGTTAAAACCTGCTTGAGCTGCAATGCCGAAAGAGTCATCTAGTTTAACTTCTACATCGTCAGTACCTAGTGTTGCTTTTAAAGCCGCAGAAGGTTGCTCATCAAAGAAAGTTGTATAGTTAAGACCTACACCCACAAATGGACGGAACTTATACGTTGAGTCTAAAAAGTGGTATTGCGCTAAAAGTGTTGGTGGTAAATGCTTGATAGTCGCGATTTTGTTACCAGCTAAACCACCTGCGCCTTGAACATCATGACTAAATGGTGTTGCTGCTACTAATTCAATTACCCAGTTGTCATCAAGCGCGTAATCTACAGTAATACCTAGCTGAGTATCATCATCCGCACGTAGGCCTAACGTTGGCGCTTCATTGATTTTTGAGCTGTCGTTATCAGGGTTTACATTAATTGCACCTACGTTCACGCTTAAGTTTGCGTTTGCAACAGGAGAGAGTGCTAATAGTGAAGTAAGTAATGCAATGCTTAATTTAGTTTTCATGTTGTTCTCCGCGAACTACTTGTCTGATTTGGTTGAGGCTATTATTACCAAGTTGCAGCGGACAAAACCTGTTCTAGATCAAAGTTTCAAAAATGTTTGAACACAGTGAAGTCATTTATTGATTTAGATTAAGTTTTTAAACAGGTACGGCGAAAAAAAGATTGACTGTTATTGACTCTATATTCAGCTACGGCTGTTAAACTAAGGGTGTTGTTTGCTTATTAGGTGTTTTTCATGGCTGATCCTCAGCATTTATTTCTTCATGGCTCGATTTCAAAAGCGTTACTTAAATTAGGTATCCCGATCATCTTAATCAATATTTTGCAGTCTGCTTATCAATTAACAGATGCATTTTGGGTAGGGCGCTTAGGGGCGGAGCAAGTAGCGGCCGTTTCTGTCAGTATGCCTGTTACCTTTTTAGTGATTGCAATTGGTTCAGGTTTAGCGATGGCGGGGGCTATTTTATCTGCTCAGTACATGGGAGCTGGCCAGCAAGATAAGGTTAATCATGTTGCTGCGCAAACCATGTTGATGGTGACGCTTACGGCTTCGATGCTTGGTTTAGCAGGTTATGTGTTATCGCCATACTTTTTGACTTTGTTAGGCGTTGAAGAGCAAGTGTTTGGTGATGCCCTTAAATTTATGCATGTATCCTTTATTGGTGTTGTGTTTGTGTTTATTTATGCCATGTTCCAAGCCTTAATGCGTGGTATCGGGCAAACCAAAGTGCCACTGTATATAGTAAGCGGTACTGTATTACTCAATTTTGTACTCGACCCTTTACTGATTTTTGGGTTTGGTAATTTCTCTGGGTTTGGTGTAATGGGCGCTGCATTAGCCACACTTATCACGCAAAGCTTAGCGGCTGCAATTGGAGTATGGGTATTTTTGCGGGGGCGTCATGGAATTCAACTTAAACTCTCAAGCTTTAAACCTGACTGGCAATATATGAAGCAAGCCTTCTTTTTAGGGGCACCAGGCTCGGTTGAGCTTTCAGCGAGAGCATTTGGTTTAATCATAATGTCGTTTTTGGTTGCCAGCTTTGGTACGCACACCATTGCTTCTTATGGTGTTGGCTCTAATATTTTGCAAATGGTGATGATCCCTGCAATGGGCCTTTCAATGGCTGTTTCGACCTTGGTGGGTCAAAACATGGGAGCAGGAAACCCGCAGCGTGCGGCACAAATAACACGCTTAGCCTCGCTTTGGGGGTTACTAGGCCTGACATCCGTGGGCGTGATTGCTTATTTGTTTGCTGAATACTTGGTGGCTTTTTTCATTCCTGATGATGAGTCTGTGATTGCTGGTGGTGCAGAGTTTATTCGTGTCATGTGCTTAACTTGGGGCGGGATAGGCGTGCAGCTTTGCGTAGTCGCTGCATTTAGGGCTTCAGGAAACATGCTAAATGCGATGGTAGTGTCACTGCTTTCGCAATGTGTTATTCAATTTCCTGCCGCGTATATTTTGTCTAAGCATACTTCACTGGGACCACAGGGCATATGGTATTCCTTTGCTATCACCAATGTACTTGTGGCAATCATTACTTATCTTTGGTTCGCAGCAGGTCGTTGGCAACGAACACAATTAACCAAAGAAGATAAAGACATAGCCAAGGTGACCCAAGAAACACTTATTGAAGAAGGAAATCATTAATTTAAGTTTCACACTGCGGTCATAAACTCTCGTTGTAATAACCCTAGCTTTCTAACTGACTAGGGTTATTATGAGTTTGATATCAAATGCAGAGTTAGTAACGCACCTGTCGGTGCAATCTGAGGTGGTTGAAACATTACAAACCTTGCTCCGATTTAAATCGGTCACACCTGCTCAAGCGGGTGCAATTGATTGGCTTGAAAGTAATTTAAGCCAGCTCGGCTTTGATTGTGAGGTATTTAGCTTTAATCATGTTTCTAATTTAATTGCTAAAATCACCTTTGGTGAAGGCCCTATCGTTGCTTTTTCTGGCCATATTGATGTGGTACCCGCTGCGCAGGGTGATTGGCGAGTTGATCCTTTTAGTGGCGAGATAGTCGATGGCAGTGTCTATGGCCGCGGCGCAGCAGATATGAAAGGCGGTGTTGCTGCTATGCTTTGCGCAACAAAACGTTTTTTAGCGCAAAAGAGCAATAAGCACGGTACATTCTACTGGTTAATTACCTCAGATGAAGAGGGTGAGGCTGAATACGGCTCCTTATTGATTGCTGAGCGTCTAGCCAAACAAGGTGTTGTGCTTGATGGTTGCCTAGTTGGTGAACCGACGAGTCATCAGCATGTGGGTGATACCATTAAAAATGGCAGACGGGGGGCGTTGTCGGCTCGATTATCTATTGAAGGTAAAGCTGGCCATGTTGCTTATCCTGAAAACACCATAAATGCAGCCCATTTAAGTGCAGAGGTTGTAAAGCGCTTAACGGCAATTAGCTGGCACAAAGATGAAGCCGGTTCGGCAACAACACTACAAGTAACCGGCATTAATATTGCCAATGTGGTGGATAATCTTGTTCCTGCTCAGTGTGAGCTAACGTTTAACGTGCGTTATAGTCATGGCTACAAAAGTAAAGACGTTAAAGAAGAAATTCAGTTTGCGTTGGCAGATTTAGCATCCCAGCTAACGCTTGTTTGGGAGCGCCCGTGCGAATCATTTTATACCTTGCATCGTGCCAGCAATTGCTTGTTGCAGCAGCTTGAACAAGCCGTGCATGAAATCACTGGCAGCTTTCCGATGCTTAGTACTAGTGGTGGCACATCTGATGGCCGCTTTTTTGCTAATGAGCATACTCAGGTGATTGAATGTGGCGTGAGAAACCATACCATTCATCAAGTTAATGAGCATGTCCCAATCGCAGACTTAATCACCATTGAGCAAATATATTCAGCTGCGCTTAGAAATATATTTAGTTAAAAATGAAAAAGTCGGCGAATATGCCGACTTTTTCCTTTTAGTTATTTTATAACGACTATTCTCGTGCCTGTCCTAAGTATCGTTTGGCCTTACTCGCTTTTACTTTATCTAAGTCGACAAGCACTAATCCATCAATGCAGTTATTAAACTCAGGGTCGATGCTAAAACTTAAAAACTGTACGCCACCAGGTTCGCAAAGCTCCGTGTATTGTTTAAATAAGGTAGGGACTTGCGCGCCAATATTGGCAAGTACATGCTTAAGTTCAACAAAGTCTTCTTTAATGTCATCCCCAGCAAATAACTGAGCACATTGTTCTTTTTGTGATTCGGTATGGCGATATTCATTATTGGGGATAGCTAACACTTGTTTAGCACCATAATAATGTTGGTAATAATGAACGAGGAGTGATTTTGCTTGCTCAGGGAGTGCGTTAGACACGCTGACTGCGCCAAACAAATAGCGGTATTGCGGGTATCGGTTCACAAATGCGCCGATGCCAAACCATAAATAATCTAGGCTTTTTCTACCCCAGTATTTGGGTTGCACGAAGCTGCGACCAAGCTCAATGCCTTTTTCAAAATACGGCGTCATAGCATCGCTGTAGCTAAATAGGCTATCGGTGTATAAACCTTTGCGGCCATGTTGTTTTATAATGTCTTGTGCGCAGGCAAGTCGGTATGCGCCAACTAGTTCAAGTTGTTTAGCATCCCAAAGTACAAGGTGTTGATAATCCATGTCGTATTTATCTATATCTCGGCGTTTGCCACTGCCTTCACCGACTGCCCGAAACGCAATTTCACGTAGTCGTCCTAGTTCACGGAAAATTGGTGAGCTACCACAGTATTGGTATAAGTAAATTTTCATACCATCAGAGGTTTCACCTAATAGCTCACACTCTTCAATGGCTTTTTTAAGGTCTTTCGTTGCTTCTGGGCTGGCAATGGGGGTTTGCGTTTTTAACGGCAGCGGTTTTTTAGTGATAAGTCGATACAGTTGCTTTCTTATCAGCTGAGCTATTTCTTTATCTTTTAAATTCTCGATTAAATATGACTCAGGTGGGATGGACGCGCCAATTTCAAACTCTAATGATTTTTGTCGTTGTTTAAACATCTCTTTGACTAATAACAAACTGGCTAAGGGTTTGTAGATCATTGAGGTGCCATAGAATAACGGGCTGTTTTTCGCTTTAATGTAAATTGGCAAAATAGGTGCGTTGGCTTTCTTTGCCATACGTAAAAAGCCAGTATTCCATTTACAGTCTTTAATGCCCGTTGGACTTAAGCGTGACACCTCTCCTGCAGGAAAGATTAATAACGCACCGTCTGATTTTAAATGCTGTTGGATATTAGCCAGCTCTTTCTTTTTGCTTGTACCAGAGAGGTTATCAACGGGTAGGAGTAATGAGTGCATCGGAGTGATTGACATCAGCATGCGGTTTGCAACGACTTTTAAGTCAGGGCGCACACTTGATAAGACTTTTATTAGCGCTAATGCATCAAGAGAACCGATAGGGTGGTTAGCCACAATGACGACATTACCTTCACTAGGAATATGTTCCATTTGCTTTGGCTTGTAGCGCGTGTCAAAGTCTAGCTCATCAAGTACTTGCTCTACAAACTCAAGTCCTTGTAAGTGTGGGTATGCATCACCAAAGGCAACAAACTCTTGCTCATGTAATAAATAACCCAGACCTTTCTTTACTAAGCCTTTTACTTTTGGTGAATTTTCTAACTGTGGTAAATTTGCTTCTATTACTTTATCAACACTGATCATACAAACCTCAAACATAAACGCATTCAGCGATGAGGTTAGGGTAAGAGTTCGCTGTGACAGTTAGGTTGCAGTTGTGTGACTTTTTAAAGAGCGCTTCGAGTACGAGGCAAAATGGAGAAGACAATGATTTTACTTGTAGCTGTAACAGGCCGAGATTGCAGCCAATTAATTGCTCGATTACAAGCGTTATTACCAGAGGTTGACGTGCAGCTCTGGTCTGAATGCACCGACTACGAAGCTGTAGAGTTTGTACTGGCTTGGAATGCCCCTGCTGATTTATGGCCTAAGCTAGTAAATTTAAAAGCAGTTTCTTCATTTGGTGCAGGCGTTGATAGCATCGACTTAACGAAGATAGCTGCGCATGTTCCCGTTGTTAGAATTGTTGATGATAACCTTGCTAATGATATGGCAGAGTATGTGTTGAGCCATGTATTAGCACACAAGCTTAGACTTAAAGAATATTATTTAAAACAATCAGCCTGCATGTGGAAGCCAAAGCGAGCGTATTCACATCAACATGTGGGTATCTTAGGTTATGGCGAACTAGGTAAAGCCTGTGCAAAGCGTTTACTCGCGAATGGCTTTAAAGTGAGTGCTTGGTCTAAAAGTGAAAAACACGACGCTGAAGTAAATACCTATTATACACAGCAGGGATTAGATGACATGCTTGGTCAAATTGATTATCTCGTGTGCTTGTTGCCACTTAACCAACACACTCAGGGTATCATTAACAAATCACTGCTAAGTAAATTGCAAAATCATGCGGTGCTTATTAATGTTGCCAGAGGCAAGCATGTTGTCGATGAAGATTTGCTCGAGGCACTTGATAGTGAGCAATTACGTGGCGCTACCCTTGATGTGTTCAGCGAAGAGCCTTTACCTAAGGTGCATCCTTATTGGTTTCATGAAAAGGTGACCTTAACACCTCACTGTGCTGCATTGTCAGATTTAGAGACTGTGACGCTGCAAATCGCGGGTAATGTCAAAAGGTTAATTGAAGGTGAAAGTCTAATAAATCAGGTTGATAGAACAAAAGGTTATTGACACATTACAAATTAGTTTAATATACACCTTGTTAACATCTGTAACTTTGCTATGCTGTTGTTGCTCAATAAAAAAACAATAATAAAAAAGAGGCGTTATGAAATCTAATCAAGGTGGAGCTAAATTTAGTCTAGTCGTAGTGTCAGTAATTGTTCTTGGTGTTTCAGCATGGTTTAATCAAGCGAATGCATCAGATCAGCCAGCTCAGGTTATTGAAGTTAGCCAATCATAACCAACCAATCACAATTAGTATGTGCAGCATGTATTGATGCTGCACTTTAATCCTTTATTCTCTTAACTTCTTTTTGAATGGATTTCTCTGTTCTCGTGTTTCTTCTCGTCTGACTTTTTAATCATCACATACGTTGCACCGCTACCACCATGATGCTTAAGGGCGCTATGAAAGGCTAAAACCGCTGGAATTTCTTGCAGCCACTTATTGGTGTAGCTCTTTAATATGCCCGGTTGAGATTTGTTTTTGATGCCAATCCCATGACGAATAAGCACGACACGAATATTTCGTTTGTGGCAGTCATCTATAAAATTAAATAACGTACTGCGAGCTCGATTGAGAGGTTGGCCATGCAAATCAAGTGTGGCATCGAGTTGATACTTAGCTAAACGAAGGTTTTTGTATACTTGGCCTTGTACGCCATCTTTTTTGAATGCCAGTATTGCATGGGGATCTAATAGCTCAACGAATTCACTGCGTAAATAATTCTCGTCAATTGCTAAATCACACTCAGCTGCTTTGCGTTTTTCTTGCTGAGCTAAAGAAGGGCCTAGTTTTGTAGAATCAAATTGAACAGTGTCATGTTTGAGAGGTTTTACGTCTTCCATTGATGAAAGAAATAAGTCGAAGTCGTTTAATGACATAATGTACCCCAAAATTTTCTATACCCAAACCATCTCAAGGTGCGAGTTTCAGTTGGAATTAAAAGCGATTTAGGCAAGGCATTGATTGCAAATAATAGTGGTTCTATTGTTAAAATCAATAACGCAGTATAAATCCCTTTTAAACCAACCCTCCGGGCGTTTCACAGGCACTCACTCTCATCGTTGTTACTTCTTAAAAGGGACTACCATTCTTGCAAAGTAACGCCTTGATATTAAGCACCTGTGAAACGCTGAATTCTGCATCTTGAGGTGGCTTGGGTATATATACGCCGTTTATGGTATCTCAGTTCAATTATTTTGTAAGTAAAAAAAAGCCCAAGCAGAGGGCTGCTCGGGCATAAAAGCTGATAGATGGGATAGCCTATTCTATCAATTTATCTTAGGAGAAGATTAACCTTGATTGATATTCAACTGGCCAAATGTGTAGACCTTGAATAAATAAAATGTATTGATCAACACCAAGCTCATATTTGAGATAACGCTCGATGACATGAGATCTAAACTAAACGATAAAAATAATAAACTACACGCGCTAATCGCCGCAAAACGCAGTAATGTAAGCTGGTTAATAAAAAATGCACCTAATCCTAGTGCAAGTAACGTTAAGTTTAAAAGCCAATCTAGCTCGTTTAGCATGGTCGTATCTGATCGTGTCTGTGTTGAAAAAGGAGCGCCATTATGGTGATCTTTTACACAGCTTTCAACCAAGTAATTTTTAATTTTCGGATTAGATTTTTTAATCCATTATTAGTTTTTTCATGGCAGCAAAAAATCCACTTTGTTCTGTCACACGATACTTCTGACAGGTGTCTGGGTTACGCTTATCTTGGCATAGGTAAATAACGTTGCGCCTAAGGTCTGCGCGGGGGCTCAGGGTTGAATCAAATAAGTTTGCACCATAGCCAAATACGCCAGGCCAAAATACACTTTGTGAGACCATGCCAAGCTTTTCATAAGTGATTAGCACGGGCTTTGGCGTAATTAGTAGAATTAATACAACCGCGGCAAGTGTATACCAACGTGTTTTGCTTTTTTTAAGTTCGACTTCAGGTGCGGCTTGTTGCCCAGCTTGTGCGCGCGCTTGTTGTTGATTTAAGGGTCTTTGGCGTTTTGCTTGCGTTGGTTTCTTTCGTGCAGGTGCTTTACCAAGTAAAGATTGTTTTTTTATTTTGTTAGACATAAAGCTTATCTGGCCTTTTAAACATAGGTCTCTATAATGAGATTATAACGAAGTTTTTGATATAATAGTCAAATTCAAATCACTTATAGCTTAAATGCGTTACACTCTTCAGTGCAATGAGTGTTTATCTTCATAGTTTAAGAGGAATAGTATGGATACGCAGCTTTCAATTCTTATTGTGGGCGACGTAGGCACAGTTCGCAGTTTTTTAAATCAAACATTGATGCACCTAGGTATCGATAATGTGCGTGAGGCTTCTACGGCCGCGCAGTGTTTAAGCGCATGTAAAGAAAAAGAGTTCAATATTATCTTCTTAGATATTGAATTACCCGATGGTGACGGCAAAGAGATTATCTCGCAAATCAACGAAATTTCGCCTGAAGCGAATGTTGTGATGGTTTCGGCTCATTCAACGGTCGAAAACGTTAAAGAAGCGATTGAGAAGGGCGCTAAAGGGTTTGTAGTAAAACCTTTCACACCTAAGAAAATTGCCGCCATGCTGAAAAAGTTTTACCCAGAACTCGAAATTGTCTAGCTAACTGGTTTAATGAGGCATAGTGAAAACGTGCCTTGTTAAATTACAGATAAAAAAAAACCGGCATAAGCCGGTTTTTTTATATTCATCAAAAACAAATTATAGCGCTTTGATTTTAGCTGCTAAACGGCTCTTATGACGAGCTGCTTTGTTCTTGTGGATAAGACCTTTAGTTGCGTAACGGTCTAGGATAGGTGTTGCAACAGCGAATGCTGCTTGTGCAGCTTCTTTGTCGCCCGCTTCAATTGCAGCAACTACTTTTTTGAAGTAAGTGCGCATCATTGAACGACGGCTTGCGTTATGTTGACGATTTTTTTCGCTCGTAATAGCGCGTTTTTTTGCAGACTTGATGTTAGCCAAGGTTTGCTCCTAACAATCTTAAAATAAGCTTAATTTAAAGGCCGTGGAATATGCCTGTTTTTATCATGAATGTCAACGAAAATTTGACATCTCAAGAAAAACTGCTCCTTATAACGAACATCAATTTGCCGCTTTAGCAGTTAATATCGCCATTGTAACAAAGGGTCGGGTTCGAGCCTAGTGCTTTAAAGATATTTTAGGCATAATCGCCCATCTTAAAGGTTTTTTGATAATGGGTTTAAGGTGGCAAAAGGATTATTTCGTTCTGGAATGATTGTTAGTGCAATGACAATGATTTCACGTGTTTTAGGGTTAGTACGAGATGCTGTTGTGGCTAATCTGCTTGGGGCCAGTGCCGCAGCCGATGTGTTTTTATTTGCCAATCGAATTCCTAACTTTTTAAGACGTTTGTTTGCTGAAGGAGCTTTTGCCCAAGCTTTTGTACCGGTTTTATCTGAGATAAAAGAGCAACAAGGTGACGATAAGGTGAGGTTGTTTGTGGCTCAAGCAGCCGGCACCTTAGGCACCATTTTATTGATTGTCACCCTGTTTGGGGTGGTTGCCTCTCCAGTCATCGCAGCATTATTTGGTACCGGTTGGTTTATCGATTGGTGGCAAGGAGGCGAAAATGCCGAAAAGTTCGTACTGGCCAGTGCGCTGCTAAAGCTGACTTTCCCTTATTTGTTTTTTGTGAGTCTGGTTGCCCTGAGCGGTGCGGTTATGAACGTCTATAATCGCTTTGCTGTGGCTGCATTTACGCCTGTGCTGTTGAATGTATCAATTATCACGTGTGCTGTTTTTCTACACGATAAATTTTCGGTAGGGGCATACGCACTTGCCATTGGCGTGTTTGTGGGGGGCTTAGTACAGTTACTGTTTCAGTTGCCATTTTTGTACCGTGCCCGTATGTTGAGCCGCCCTAAATGGGGCTGGCAAGATGAAAACGTTAAGAAAGTTCGAAAGCTCATGCTACCTGCCTTGTTTGGTGTTTCGATAAGCCAAATAAACTTGTTACTCGACACCATGATTGCCTCGATGTTGATGACCGGCTCTATCGCGTGGCTTTACTACTCAGACCGTTTAATTGAGTTTCCTCTTGGCTTATTTGGTATTGGTATCGCGACAGTCATTTTGCCCGCATTATCTAAGTTACATAGCACTAATAGCACAAAAGATTTCCAGCTAACCCTTGATTGGGGTGTGCGCTTTGTTATTTTCTTAGGCTTGCCTGCCATGTTTGGTTTAATGGTGATTAGCCCGCTCATTATTACGGTTTTATTTGACCATGGCGCGTTTCAGGATGGTGAAGTTGATCATGTAAAAGCGGTTAGTTATGGAGTGATGGCCTACTCGGTAGGATTGGTTAGCTTTATGCTAATCAAGGTGTTAGCACCGGGTTTTTATTCACGTCAAGATACTAAAACCCCTGTAAAAATAGGTATTAAAACACTGGTGTTAAATATGGTGTTTAACATTATGTTGGCCCCCTTTATTGGCTATTTGGGGTTAGCGTTAGCAACCGCGATGTCGGCCAGTTGTAATGCCTATTTGTTGTATCATCAATTACGTAAAGATGGCGTCTATCAGTTTTCTGCGATGAGCCTTAGCTTTACCTTTAAGTGTTTGTTTTCAAGTTTATTAATGGCTGCTTCAGTGTGGTATGTTGGCCAGCAATTTGCGTGGAAAACATGGCACTTTAGTGAGCAGGTAGTGCTATTGACGGGGTTATTGGCACTTGCTGCTTTTGTGTACTTTGTAGCCTTGTTCATTTTAGGTGTGCGACTAAATACGATAAAAAGTGTTGCAACTACTGAATCAAACTAAAAAAAAGATTATAATCGGCGCTTCAAGCCCGATATCAATGTTTTGGGCTCGCTGATAAAGGCAAAAAGGTGGCATGGAGTTAATTAGAGGTATTCACAATATTCGCGCGCAGCATTATGGCTGTGTGTTGACCATTGGTAATTTTGATGGCGTGCACTTAGGTCATGCAGAAGTGATTAAAGGCTTGCTGCAAGACGCAGAAAAGCATCAATTGCCAAGTACCGTGATGTTATTTGAGCCTCAGCCACAAGAGTTTTTTGCTAAAGATAATGCACCTGCGCGTTTAACTCGACTACGTGATAAGCTCAGCTTACTAGCAAAGCTAGGTGTTGAGCGGGTGATTTGCATTAGCTTCAATCAGCAATTTGCCAATATGGAAGCAGAGCAGTTTGTCAGCCCAGTTTTGGTTGAAAAGTTAGGCGTTAAAGCGCTGACAGTAGGCGATGACTTTTGCTTTGGGAAACGTCGTCGTGGTGATTTTGCGCTATTAAAAACCATGGGCGCTGAGCTAAATATGGATGTGAAAAGTACTGCAAGTTTTCGTAGACTCAATGATAGAGTGAGCAGTACCCTTATTCGCCATGCGCTTGCTGCAGGGCAATTAGAAGATGCAAAAACCATGTTAGGCCATGGTTATGCAATTTCTGGACGTGTTATTCATGGCTGGGAAAAAGGTCGTGAGTTGGGGTTCAGAACTGCCAATATTGCGTTGAAGCGCCAAGTATGTCCTGTAAATGGTGTATTTGCAGTGCGAGCAACCGTTGGTGAAAAAGAATTATTTGGGGTTGCAAATATTGGCAACAAACCCACATTTAATGGAACACGCGCATTGTTAGAGGTTCATCTTTTCGACTTTGCGAAAGATATTTATGGACAATTTATGCACGTGGAGCTAATCAAGAAGCTTCGCGATGAGAAAAAATTCGAGACATTAACACAATTGACGGCGCAGATTGCAGATGATGTAACCGCCGCTAAACAGTGTTTTGGTTTAAATTAGGTAGCCGATACGGAAAGTAGGATTAATGAGCGACTACAAACATACTTTGAATTTACCGGAAACAGCGTTTCCAATGCGCGGCAATTTGGCACAACGTGAGCCAAACATGCTTAAAACATGGTATGAAGACGATCTTTACGGTCAAATTCGCAGCGCTAAAAAAGGTAAAAAAACCTTCATTTTGCATGACGGCCCTCCGTATGCAAACGGTGATATCCATTTAGGCCACTCGGTAAACAAAATTCTTAAAGATATTATTGTTAAGTCAAAAACCCTGTCTGACTTCGATGCACCTTACGTGCCGGGTTGGGATTGTCATGGTTTACCAATTGAATTAATGGTTGAAAAGAAAGTAGGCAAGCCGGGCGTGAAAGTGTCTGCTGCTGAGTTCCGTGAAAAGTGTCGTGAATACGCTAAAAAGCAAGTTGAAGGTCAAAAAACAGACTTTAAACGTCTAGGTGTATTTGGTGATTGGGACAAGCCTTACTTAACAATGAACTTTGACTTTGAAGCGAATGCGATTCGTGTTCTTGGTCGTATCATTAAAAATGGTCACTTACACAAAGGTGCTAAGCCTGTTCACTGGTGTACAGATTGTGGTTCAGCACTTGCTGAAGCGGAAGTTGAATATCAAGATAAACAGTCTCCAGCAATCGATGTACGCTTCGAATTTGCTGATCAAGATGCTGTAATCAATGCGTTTGAACTAGCTGAAGGCCATACAGGTACTGGTGCAGTGAGTACTGTTATCTGGACGACAACACCTTGGACACTACCTGCTAACCGTGCAGTAGCAGTTCACGAAAAGCTTGAATATGCCCTTGTTCAAATTGACGATGAAGGTGCACAGCAGCGTTTAATCTTAGGTTCTGAGCTAGTTAAAGATGCTATGGACCGTTATGGCTTTAAGCATTACCACGTACTAGGTTATGTGAAAGGTGCGGCACTTGAGAACTTACAGGTTGCTCACCCATTCTATGACTTCACAGTGCCTGTGATTGTTGCTGATCACGTTACAACTGATTCTGGTACTGGTGTTGTTCATACTGCACCTGGTCACGGTCAAGAGGATTTCGCGGCCGGTCTTGCTTATGGTTTAGAAGTGGCTAACCCAGTTGGTGCTAACGGTGTTTACTTACCTGACACACCAATGTTTGCTGGTCAGCACGTATTTAAAGCAAATGCGAGCGTTATTGACGTATTAACTGAAAACAATGCGTTATTACATCACCATGCGCTTACACATAGTTACCCACATTGTTGGCGTCACAAAACGCCAATTATCTTCCGTGCGACGCCACAGTGGTTCGTAAGTATGGACCAAGCTAACCTTCGTCAAGATTCATTAAGAGAAATCAAAAAGACTGAGTGGTTACCTGAGTGGGGCGAAAGCCGCATTGCAAACATGGTTGAAGGTCGTCCTGATTGGTGTATTTCACGTCAACGTACATGGGGTGTGCCAATTGCATTATTCGTTGATAAAGACACGGGTGCACTTCATCCGAATACACAAGAGCTTATCGAAGAAGCTGCAAAACTGGTTGAAAAATCAGGTATTCAAGCGTGGTATGACTTAGAGCCAGCAACTTTACTTGGCGATGATGCTGAGCAGTACATGAAAGTACAAGATACGTTGGATGTATGGTTTGACTCAGGTGTGACACACGCATGTGTGGTTGATGCACGTGAAGATTTAACCGGTCCTGCTGATCTTTACTTAGAAGGTTCTGATCAACACCGTGGTTGGTTTATGTCGTCAATGATGACATCGGTTGCTATCAATGGTCATGCGCCATATAAGCAAGTGCTAACACATGGTTTCACCGTTGATGAAAATGGCCGCAAGATGTCTAAATCATTAGGCAACGTAATTTCGCCACAAAACGTGATGAACAAACTAGGTGCTGACATCTTACGTTTATGGGTTGCATCAACTGATTTTACAGCTGAAATGACTGTATCTGATGAAATCTTTAAACGTTCAGCAGACCGTTATCGTCGTATTCGTAACACGAGCCGTTACTTACTTGCGAATTTAAATGGTTTTGATCCTAAAACGGATCAAGTTGCTATTGAAGACATGGTTGAGCTTGACCGTTGGATTGTGGGCCGCGCAGCTGAGCTTCAAGATGAAATCTTAGCGGCTTATGACAAGTATCAAATGCTACTTGTAACGCAAAAGCTAATGAACTTCTGTACTGGTGAGCTTGGTTCTTTCTACCTAGACGTTATTAAAGACCGTCAATACACAGCGAAAAGCGACAGTCATGCGCGTCGTTCATGTCAAACTGCGCTTTATCACATTGCCGAAGCAATGACGCGTTGGATGGCACCGATCTTAAGCTTCACCGCGCAAGAAATTTGGGAAGCATTACCAGGTGAGCGTGACAAGTTTGTATTCACTTCAGTATGGTACGATGGCTTGCAAGCCTCTTCACAAGGTAAATTCAGCAACGATGATTGGTTAACAATCCTAAACGTGCGTGATGAAGTAAACCGTGTGCTAGAAGCCGCTCGTAAAGAAGAAGTTATTGGTGCAACTCTACAAGCAAACGTAAACATTTATGCAGGTGAAGAGCTAAGCGCGAAATTAGCTGCATTAGGTGATGAACTGCGCTTTGTACTATTAACGTCAGGTGTGACAGTTGAAACTGTGACAGCACAGCCTGAAGGTACTCAAGTGACTGAGATTGATGGTTTATTCATTAAAGTTGCAGCAACAACCGCTGAAAAGTGTGAGCGTTGTTGGCACTACTGTGATGATGTAGGTGCTGATCCTGCACACCCTGAAATCTGTGGCCGTTGTGTAAGCAATGTTGACGGCGATGGTGAACAGCGTCAGTTCGCATAGGAGTTGTTTGTGAGCAAACTAGCCGGAAAAAGTGGCTTGGTTTGGTTATGGCTGAGTCTACTACTTTTAGTAGTAGACCATGCGACAAAAACACTTGTCGTTAGTACCATGGCCTACGAAGAGTCGATTGATATTCTGCCGTTTTTTAATTTCACTTATGTACATAACTATGGTGCGGCCTTTAGCTTTTTAAGTGATTCAGGTGGCTGGCAGCGCTGGTTCTTTAGTTTGATTGCAGTGTCGATCAGTGTGCTTTTAGTGTGGTGGCTGAAACGCTTGCCAGCGTCTAACAAAGTATTATGTTCTGCGTATGCGTTAGTATTAGCCGGTGCGATTGGCAACTTATACGACCGCATCGCTTATGGCTATGTCATTGACTTCCTGCATGTATATTACGAAAACTGGCACTTTCCTGTTTTTAATATTGCCGATTGTGCAATTTGTATCGGTGCCGCATTACTTTTATTTGATGCCTTCACAGGCGAAAGTCCTAAGGAGCAACGAGCATGAGCCAAGCTGTAATTGGTGAAAACTCTGAAGTGATCTTTCATTTCTCAATTAAGTTAGAAGATGGCTCAGCAGCCGATTCAACGAAGGTGCATAATAAACCTGCAAAATTGCGAATGGGTGATGGTAGCCTGACAGAAAATTTTGAAAAGTGTTTACTCGGTTTAATGGCTGGTGACAGCAAGTCATTTGCATTAGAGCCTGAAGATGCATTTGGTCAACCAAATCCAGATAACATTTATTATGTAGACCGCAGCAAGTTTGGTGCTGAGACCCCAGCTGAAGTTGGTAATATTATTGCCTTTACTCAACCTGATGGCACAGAGTTACCAGGTCTTGTTCGTGAAGTTCAAGGTGACTCAGTCACGATTGACTTTAACCACCCACTTGCCGGGCAGCGCTTAACCTTTGAAGTTGATATTTTAGAGGTAACAGGTTAATGGATATTTTATTAGCGAATCCACGCGGCTTTTGTGCTGGCGTTGACCGTGCAATTAGTATTGTGGAGCGCGCACTCGATATCTTTGAAAAGCCAATCTATGTGCGCCATGAAGTCGTTCACAATCGATATGTTGTTGATGGCTTAAAAAATCGTGGTGCTGTGTTTGTTGAAGAGCTAGATCAGGTTCCTGACGACAGCATTGTTATATTCAGTGCGCATGGTGTATCGCAAGCTGTTCGTAGTGAAGCAAAGCGTCGCGACCTTAAAGTGTTCGATGCCACGTGCCCACTGGTAACAAAAGTGCATATGGAAGTAACACGCGCAAGTCGTAAAGGCACTGAGTGCGTGTTAATTGGTCACCATGGTCATCCTGAAGTAGAAGGCACAATGGGGCAGTACGACAACGAAGCGGGTGGTATTTACTTAGTAGAAACCCCTGAAGATGTTGCTGGCCTAACGGTTAAAAACCCTGAAAACCTGTTTTACTGTAGCCAAACGACGTTATCTGTAGATGATACGGCAGATGTGATTGATGCACTTCGTACTAAGTTTCCGGCAATTGATGGCCCGCGTAAAGATGACATTTGTTATGCTACGCAGAACCGTCAAGATGCAGTCCGTGACTTAGCAGATAAAGTGGATGTGCTGCTTGTAGTAGGGGCTAAAAATAGCTCTAACTCAAATCGTTTACGTGAACTTGCTGACAAAATGGGCACCACTGCTTATTTAATTGATGATGCGAGTAATGTTGAAGCGGATTGGTTCAACAGTGTCAATGCAGTGGGTGTGACTGCAGGTGCATCTGCACCAGAAGTTTTAGTTCAACAGGTTATTACTCGTTTAAAAGAACTAGGTGGCAATCAAGTTGTTGAAAATCCTGGTGAAGAAGAGAACATAGTATTTGCCGTTCCTGTTGAGCTACGCTAATCTAAGCAAATAGTAGTCAACAGTTAAAAGAGGAGCCCATGAGCAAACAGCCAAATTCAAACGGCTTGCTGATTGCGGCTCTTTTTCAATCCCGAGGTGTCCTTGCCACCCTGATCGTCAGCCAAGTCATTGCTATTTTGCTCGCCTTCTCACCCATGAGTTTAGGTGATGTTTGGTTACGCCTTGCTATATTTAGCTGCTTTTTACATCTAATCTTTCTTTCTAGCTTGTCGATACTGTATGTGTGCCGAGCCTTACTTACAGAGCTGTCACATTCAAAGCAGCTATTTATTCTGATATTCACATTACTGGCATCAACGTATGTTTTTAGTTGGCTGTTTTTGTCAGTGTTTTCAGATGTGTTCGCTATGGAGTCGAGGGCTAACTTTATTGTCAGCAATTTACTGATCATATTTTTGGTAACGGCGCTATTCAGCCAATTTTTACTTATTCATAATCAAAAAGAGCAGCAAACTAAAGCGTTAGCGCAGGCTGAGCTTGATGCCTTACAAGCCAGAATACGCCCCCACTTTTTGTTTAATAGTTTAAACACAGCTGCTGAGCTGACACATTATGATGCTGAGGCGGCTGAACAAGCAATTTTAGCGCTGGCGGCGCTGTCACAGGCTGCTATGCGCAGTGGTAAAGCCATAAAGCTTGTTGACGAAATTACTTTGTGCCAACAGTATGTAGCCCTTGAACGTTGGCGCTATGGCGAACGCCTAGCATTAAGCTGGCAATTACCTGGCGAGTTGCCAGACATTGATATTCCGTGTTTAACAATACAGCCAATTATTGAAAATGCGGTATTTTATGGCGTCGAGCCAGCAGAACAAGGCAATATTTCTGTTGAAATGCATCAATCGGATAAAGCTTATACCTTTATTATAACGAATCCTGTAGCTGCAGAAGTGAATAACTCACGAACAGGAAATGGGATGGCACTGGATAATATCCGCCAACGTTTGGCGCTTTTCTATCAACAAAAAGCACAGCTGACGACCACAATTCGTGATGATGTATTTAGAGTGAAGCTGGTAATACCAAAGCAGAGGGATGCATGATAAAAGTTTTGATTGCCGATGATGAACCACTAGCAAGGGCACGTATAAAACGTTTATTAGCTGCGTATGAGGGTTGCACTATTGTTGGTGAAGCAAGTAATGGTGAGCAAGCAATTGAACTTTGTAAGCAACTACAGCCCGATTTAGTGATGCTTGATATTAATATGCCTAAGCAGTCTGGCCTTGAAGTGGCCGCAGAGCTAAAACAGTTTTCGATCCCGCCTGCAGTTATGTTTTTAACGGCCCATTCAGAACATGCTCTAACTGCATTTGAGCTCGCTGTTGATGGCTATTTAGTTAAACCTGTTTCTGAGCAAGCATTAGCTAAAGCAATGGCACAACTGAGTAAATTAAACCGTACTCAAGTAACTGCCCCCGAAAATAACTACATTAGTTATCAACTTGCAGGTGTAATACGACGAGTTAATGTAGATGATGTGGTTTGCTGTATCGCAGAGCAAAAATATACTCGAGTAGTGTTTTTTGAAGGTGAGGCACTTGTTGAGCAAAGTTTAAAGCAACTAGAGCAAACCTATCCGCTGCAGCTACTTAGAGTTCACCGTAATACACTTGTGAATAAGCAACATATTGTTAGCCTTAATAGCCCATCTTCAGGTGGGCATACAGTTACGATGAAGCAGTATGAAGAGCCTTTGACAGTTAGTCGCCGAGAGCTTAAAAATGTTAAAGCTGTAATGGGTAAATAATAACAATCTTCATTGCAGCATCTTATCTTCAATAATTACTTTCTTATTAGTCACTATCTAACTTTGAGCAAAGTTTAAGTACCGTTTATCGCGCATTTTGACCGCTCGTCCATATACAGATTGTTATTTATTTTTGCCGTAATATTCTTACGGTATGTAAAAGTATCTATTAACTTCATCATGATTAAACATTCTGAGCAGCAAGGCTTTACGCTTATTGAAGTACTTATTGCCTTTGTTATTTTAAGTTTTGGTTTGTTAGGTGCCGTGGCCCTGCAAGCAAAAGCGAAGCAGGCAAGCTTTGATTCTATGCAGCGTGCAGCTGCTGTAGCACTTGGTAATGACATTATCCAGCGTATGCGAGCGAACGACTCACCTGGCTTTGCAGCGTTATATAATGGCACTTTCGATAGTAATACAGCTCTAAACACAAGTTTGAGTTGCTATAACTCAGCATGTAGTGCTCAACAATTGGCAGAATTAGATAAACAACAATGGGTGCGTGCAATTCAGGCTCGTGAAAACACCGGTGCTTTAGACGATGCAACTGTGTGTATAAATAGCACCCCAGTAGCGGCAGGCAATGCGAGTGAATTTAATATTGAGGTTGTGATCAGTTGGCAAGGCCGTCAAGAGCTTAGTGCTAATAAAGATACCGCTGCAATTGATTGTGGTTCTAAAGGCGATAAGCGACGTTTGATTGTTCTACAAAGCTATATTTATTTAAGGTCTTGATATGAAAAAGCATAATGGATTTACTCTCGTCGAGATGATGGTTGCTTTATTCATCGGAGGTGTGGTGCTCGGCGGGGTGATGTTTACCTATATAAGCATGAAGTCAACGACTCGTGACACGATGACAATTGGAGAGCTACAAGAAACTGGCAGACTGGCTATGAATATCATGCAACGTGATATTGAACAGATTGGTTTTTGGGGCACGTTTTATGAAGACTCTTTCTCAGATGCAAATACAAACAGTTTAGGAAATCCCGGTAATGATTGTTCAGAAGGCCTTAATAATGGCAGCTTTCCAGATACAGCTGCAACCAGTAACTTTCGCTCCGTTTATGCAGTGCAAACAACCGGTAACTCAGCCCTTGGATGTATAAACAATGTTGAGAAAAATACAGATGTACTGCAAATTAAGTTTTTAGAAGGCTTACAAATTCAACCTGCCAATACTAGCGATAACTATTATTATTTCATCGCCGAGCAAGAGCTTGCAGAATTTCAGCGCGGCCCAATCGCGGCAGCGGCTGTAAATGGCAATGCCACGATTTGGCGCTATCGACATCATGTTTATTACATCGCCAAGCAAACTTACACCATTAATGACCAAAGAGTGTCTGTTCCTCTACTTCGACGTAAACGCTTAACTCCGGATGGGGGCATGACAACTGAAACGGTTATGGAAGGGGTAGAAAATATGCACTTTGTGTTTGGTCTTGATACTACAAATAACAGTCGTGTTGATACATATAAAAGTATCAGCCAGATGACCAACACTGATTGGGAAAATCGCCGTGGTATTTTGACAGTGCAAGTATTCTTACTTGTGAGATCGCTTTTACCAGATTCAAACCTTAAGTTGAAAAATCAAACTTATACATTGGGTGAAGACGCAAATAGCCGCGTTCTTACATTTGACGATAACTACCGACGCGCACTATTTACGACCACTATCCGCTTGAACAATGTTGGGGCAAACTTATGGCGCATTTAACTATGATGCATAAGCAACAAGGTGTTGTATTAATCGTTGCTTTGATCATGGTTATTGCGATAACCGGTATTGCTGTGACTTTGATGAGCAGCAGTAGTGTAGATATTAAAATCACAAATGCCGCTCAAGAGAGAGAAGCGGCAGAGAATGAATTAATTGGTGATGTACAAAACGTCATTGCTAATGAAGCAAAAAAATTAGGTAACAGCCGGTTTTTCTTTAGTAGAGGGCAAGTTCCTGAAACAGGCCTAGATCTAGGTAATACAAATGACACATCTAATACCATGTTTAACAAAAATGAAGGCCCTATGGCTTTAAGGTGCCCAAGACGTTTTGATGATACTGCAGGCTTAAGATGCAATATGGTTGAGATTAATTCAGTGATTGAATATGGCTCTAAAAGTAAGCATAACCTCACTATTACAACAGGGATTGCTCAAGAAATGCTGAGCTTAAATAGTGGAAATTAATGGAGTAAGGCGAGTATGAAAATGAAGTTAAACAGCCTATTTTTTATTTTTGCATGTGTATTTTGCCAAAACCTTTATGCTGAAGATATAGATCTATATGTAAATTATGACGTAGCGGAAGACGAAAAATTACGGGTCTTACTTGTTTTTGATACATCAAATAGCATGGCATTCTCTATAGAAACGGGCAAAGCCTGTAGAGATAAAGGAAAACTAATACTATGCCCTGAAGGAAGTCGTTTAGAAGTCGCACAGGAGGCGATGATTAAATTAATCAATGACAATACTGATATTGAGTTTGGTTTAATGCGGCTTATTAAAGGTACTGGTGGTTATATTGTCCATGGGATTGGAACAAATCATAATGCGATTAAAAATACTCTCAGAAATTGGGACATCACTGATCTAGAATTAGGGACCCCATTAGTTGAAACTATTACTGAAACATGGCGATACTTAATAGGAGATGACCTTTTTTTCGCGAATCTGGTTGAACCAGCTAAAAGAGATAGTTCAACAGAATCAAATGGTAAGTATATTTCTCCTTTCAAGCAGAACTTAGGTGATCCAGTACGATGCGATAATAGCGTAAATATTATATTGATGACAGACGGTGAACCTTACTATGATGTCGGTCAGGATAAATATATAGAAAACTTATATAAAAGTATTTATGGCACTTCACCTAAAAAAGTGGGTAATAGTCATTTACCCTCAATGGCAACAATTCTTCATGGTAAAGAGAATGAAAATAGGGATATATACCCTGAAACAAGTGTTGTAGATGGCGCAAATGTTTACACGATTGGTTTTGGTAAAGGCTTAGTTAAAAACGCAGGAGACATTTTACAGGCGACTGCTGATAATGGTGGCGGTAGTTATATTTTCGCAGAATCTGCAAAAGCGCTAAGTGATGCATTTGATAATGTTCTTACCGAGATTAGAGAGGTCAACTCAACTTTTTCTTCACCATCGGTAGCATCAAATAATTCAGATAAATTATCACATCGTGATGCAGTTTATTTTCCTATGTTTTTACCTTCAAACGATGCTCGGTGGCGAGGGAACCTTAAAAAGCTAAAAGTGTCTGGTGGTGTCGTAGTTGATGCCAACCTTGACTCCGCTCTTGGTAATGACGGGGCGATTTTATCAACAGCAAAAACATACTGGCAATCTAATAGCAATCTCATTGCTGATGGTGGATACGTTGAGAAAGGAGGCGTAAATGCTTATTTAGCTGAACAATCGAGTATCCCAAATAATGGCCGAAAAGTAATCACAAATTTATCGGGCGGTCGAATGCTCAATTTTACGGCTTACAGAGTCATAATCCATTATGGAAATCGATTTAAGGCTGCCGTTGATTTTGATTCAGATCCGGATGAAGTCTTTGATCTTATAAATTGGTCTCGTGGACTTGATGTTGATGATGAAGATCAGGACGGTTTAACAGACGATTCTCGTCATGATATTTTTGGTGATGTTCTGCACTCTAAGCCTGTGACGGTAGATTATGGCAACAATGATGTTCGTATTCTTATTGGGACTAATGCCGGTTATTTACATATGTTTCAGGACAAGAACGATGTTTTAAGTGAAAGCTGGGCATTTATGCCTGCGGAACTGTACTCAATTATTAAGCCATTACGCGATAAAAAGTTACACACAAAAGTGTATGGAGTGGATGGCCCAATAACCGTTTATTTTGATGACAAAAATGAAGACGGCATCGTTAATAATGATGACAGGGTATGGGCATTTTTCGGGTTACGTCGAGGTGGTAGTAGCTATTACGGTTTAGATATAACTAACCCTAATTCACCTTCTCTGATGTGGGGAGGGCCATTAAAAAGTAGTGATGGAAAATTTTTAGAACTGGCACAAACATGGTCTAAACCTCAAATTACATTTATCAACCTTAAAGGCTATGAAGATAGACCGCTATTGGTATTTGGTGCCGGCTACGACACGAATAAAGATAATTCAATCTCAGCAGATTCTAAAGGGCGAGGCTTATACATTGTCGATGCAGAAACAGGTAAACAAGTATGGGCGTTAACAAATTCAGAAGGTGGCTTTAAAGGTGAGCATAGTATAGCGTCTGACATACATTTACTCGATTCAGATTACGACGGCTACACTGACAGACTGTATGCAAGTGATACTGGCGGTGGGATCTGGCGAGTTGACTTAGCGACAAACAACCTAAAAAATTGGACGCACTTTCAACTTGCAAAATTAGGCAATAATAACCGCCGCTTTTTTTATGAGCCATATGTTTCAAGAACGTTGTTCAGTAAAGTAACAGAAACAACAATTGACGGTGAAAAAACTTACTCAAGAATTGATACTCCTTTTGATGCGGTATTGATTGGTAGTGGTGATCGTACAGATCCATTGAATTTAAAAGTCAGTGATAAGCTCTATATGATTCGAGATGTAAACACGGTAACTCGAAGCTTTGAAGAGGATGAAATTCCAGATTTAATTTGGCAATCAGATTTAATGAATGTAGAAGTGACCCGTTTGCCAAAGTGACCGACAGTTTGAAAGACTTTGTTGAATTAGAAGCTGATTTAGCTGAAAAAGATGGTTGGTTTTATAATTTAGGGTGGGGTGAAAAGGCAACTTCGAAAGCTACCGTGTTAGGGGGCGTTGCTTACTTTACTACCTATAAACCAGATACCAGTTCTTTATCGGATTCTCAGTGCTCAATTGCAGAAGGTCAAGGTTATCTTTATGCATTTCATCTTCACTATGGGACCAAAGTGTATGATTGGTTAAGAACCCCAACAGCGGCAGAACTACCAGATACACCAACTATGTATGTTGAAGATGGTGATGTGTATATATTTCCATTACCAAATAAAGACCCAAATTGTACTGAAAACTGTGAGAAAATTGAGGCTAAAGTAGTTAATGGGCCTACTCCTAGCGTTGACGAAAATGGCAATGTTCAGCTTTATGATGAGGAGCCACTTAAATTAGAAGTTCATCAAAGTTATATTTATAAGCAAGAACAAAATGATAATAGCCAGTGATTAACTGATTTGTTATTTTATTTTAATTTTAACTGAATCCTTCTTTTTCAACCCAGTTCTTCTGGGTTGATATTTTTATTTGTTTTTACTGTGCGCTGCCTTTATTTATATATTTTTTATAATGTTGTCTTGAAATATTTACAATTAACTTATTGTATATAAATCGCTTTTTACGCCTCTCTTTCCTCTGCTGTTAATTATTTGATTTTTAATGGCTTTTATTTCTTTATTCTTATCTGGTTTCTTGTTTTTAATTGGTAAATATTTTAATAAATAAGTGGAATGATATTGTATATTTATTATAATACTTATTGGTTAGCCTGAATTGGTTGTATGTTTTAAATTTAAAAACACTTTTTACCTGTCTTTTTATGCTGACTTAAATTATTACTAGGCGAAATGTAGATGAAATATCACGCGAAGGTTTGCTATGGAAAACTATCAAATTAATCAAAATGTAAAACACAGTGTTTCAAGTATGCACAAACAAAAAGGTGTTGTTTTGATTATTGCACTAATAATGGTTGTTGCGGTGACTGGTATTGCAGTGACCTTAATGAACAGCAGCAGTGTAGATATTAAAATAACGAACTCAGCGCAAGAGCGTGAAACGGCAGAAAATAGCTTAATTGGTACGGTGCAAAAAGTTATCGCTAATGAAGCTGCAGCAGGTGGCAACAGTGCTTTTTTAATGAAAGCATCTGAAATACCTGAAGGCGGTTATGGCATGGGGGATATGGATGGCGCATCTAACACTATGACAAATTTAAATAATGGTGCGCTAGATTTACCTTGCCCACGTAAATTTAACTTCACTGCTGGTGTGTCTTGTAACATGGTCCAAGTCGATACAACGATTACTTATGGCACTAAGAGTAAACATACCTTAACGATCAGCACAGGTGTTGCCCAAGAAATGGCTAGCCTAAATACGGGCGGTTAGTGGAGAAAGTGATGAATATAGAAAAAATTACTCAACGAATACTGCTATCTTCATTAGCAGTCATTAGTTTTCTGGGCCACGCCGAAGATATTGAGTTATATGTAAACCACAATGTTAACTTGGACGAAAAACCCCGAGTTCTTATAGTTTTCGATACCTCAGGTAGTATGGCATTTTCAACCAGCTCTGGTAACAGCTGTGGCTTCTCAAATGGTTTATATATCCCATGTTCAGATAGTCGCCTAGGGGTTGCACAAGACGCTATTACTAAATTGGTTGATGGTAACGATGACATCGATTTTGGCTTAATGCGTTTTAATAGCACTAATGGTGGCTATGTGCTAGCTGGCATTGGTTCACAAATATCGGCCTTGAAAACCACAATTGCGGGTCTTCCTGCCGATGGCGGGACACCACTGACCGAAACGCTATGGGAAGCTTATCTTTATATAACAGGGCAAAGTCTCTTCTACGGCGAAAAGGTTAATGCTGCTCTTCGTGATACTACAATAGAAAGAGGCACGCCTTATACAACATCAGTGCGAGTCTGCTCTGGTAAAGGTTGGAGTAAAGTTTGTTGGTACGAGCCACGTATTGAGTATACCTATTCCTATATTTCACCATTTGATAATTCAGAAGAAGTAAAACGCTGTGATAATTCAGTAAATATTATCTATATGACTGATGGTGACCCGTCGGCTGGCTCTGATAATGAACAGGACTCTAATATTAGTGCATTACACAAGTCGTACTTTGGTAGCTATTTAAGTGATGATGATAAAATTGCTGGTGTGTATTTACATAAGCTCGCAAAAGTTATTCACGGTACTGATGATGTTGAGGTGGATTTAAGGCCAACGACGACTGATATTCACGAAACAGGACGAGTTTATACCATAGGTTTTGGTAGTGGTATGAGTGATAATGGTAAGCGCTTACTATCTGAAACGGCATCAGAAGGTGGTGGTAAGTACCTTCATGCTAATACTGCAGAACAACTTTCTGAGGCCCTTAAAAATACCATTACTCAAATTCGAGAAGTGAACGATACGTTCACGGCACCATCAATTGCAAGTAACAATGTTGACCAAACTCGTAGTCGCGAATCGATTTATTATGCGATGTTTTACCCTAAAACAGGTGCTCGTTGGCGTGGAAATCTGAAAAAGCTAAAAGTATCTGGCGACCAAATTACCGATAGAGATGGTAAGCAAGCTCTCAATGAAGATGGTTTAATTGATAAAGATGCAAAAACTTTTTGGCTGCCTAGCGGTGAGAGCGCTGATGGTAATTCAGTTGAGTTAGGTGGTGTAAACCTGTATTTATCTAACTCTTCGAGCGTGCCAAATGAAGGACGCAAAGTACTAACAAATGTCAACGGCCGCATGCTTAACTTTACCCGTTATCGGGTAGTGTTCCATTACGGAACTATAGCCAAGGCTGCCGTTGATTTTGAAGCTGATCCGGATGAAGTTGAAGACCTTATTAACTGGTCAAGAGGCCTAGATATTGATGATGAAGACAAAGATGGATCGACAACGGATTCGCGTAAAGACATCTTCGGTGATCCACTACATTCAAAACCTGTAACAATTGACTATGGTAATGATGATATCCGAGTTTTAATTGGTACTAATGCAGGATACTTGCATATGTTCCAAGATAAAAACGATGTACTGAGCGAAAGCTGGGCGTTTATCCCTCGAAGCTTGTATAAAATAATAAAGCCACTTCGTGATAACCAAGCAGATACCAAGGTTTATGGTGTTGACGGGCCAATCTCTGTATTTTTTGATGATAAAAATAGTGATGGCATCGTAAATGGATCAGACCGTGTTTGGGCATTCTTTGGCCTAAGACGCGGTGGTAATTACTACTACGGACTCGATATAACTAACCCAGACTCACCAAGTCTGCTGTGGGATCAGCCAATTGTAGGTGGCACAGGTGACTTTAAAGAATTAGGGCAAACCTGGTCTAAACCTTCAGTTACTTATGTGAATCTAGATGGTTATAAAGACAGACCTGTGCTTATTTTTGGTGCTGGTTACGATACTAACAAAGACAATGTTATTCGTACTGATGATTCTCATGGTAGAGGTATTTTTATTGTTGATGCGCAAACAGGCAAAAAAGTGTGGGCATTAACGCCGAGTGAGAATGGCTTTTTAGGAAAACATAGTATCGCGTCAGATATCAGTATCTTAGATTCTGACTATGATGGTTACATTGATAGGCTATATGCAACGGATACGGGCGGTGATGTGTGGCGTGTTGATATGCCTTCTGATAGCCCAACAGATTCAGAAAACCCATGGACACATTTTAAATTAGCAAGTTTAGGGAGTGCGCTTTCAACGCAAGATCGCCGTTTCTTCTATAAGCCTTTGATTGCTAGAACCATGTTTAGCAAAGTTTCAGAAACAACGGTTGATGGGAAGGCAGTAACTACCCGTATTGATACACCATTTGATGCTGTGCTGATAGGCAGTGGTAACCGTTCTAAACCAACCGGTACAGTCACTAATGATCAGCTGTTCATGATCCGTGATATCAATACAGTTACTCAGCCTTTTTTAGGTAATGATGTACCAGCAACCATTACACAAGCTGACTTGATGAATATGGATTCTGATCCATTTGGCAATGCACTGGACGACGTGGATAAATTTACCGATTTAGAAATTGAGTTAGGTGAGTATCATGGTTGGTATTACAACTTATCTTCTGCAGGTGAAAAATCCCTTGCAGCAAGCACTGTGATTGGCGGTGTTGCTTATTTCACCACGTATACGCCTGCTTCAGCGACAGAAACGGCTAATCAGTGCTCACTGACGGGCGGCTCAGGAAGTTTATATGCTTTCCACTTACATTACGGTACAAAGGTGTATGACAGCTTAAAATTTACCACCTCGAATGATGTGCCAGATACGCCTCAACTTTATTTTGGTGTAGGTGACAGCTGTGTAGATGGTAATAGCGATGGTTATTGTGATGACAACACCGATGAAAAGGTTAAAGAACAAAGCCAGTTTTTAACTATAGGTCCAGGTATTAAAGGTGAGCAAAACCCACTGAAAGTACAAGAGATCCAAGGCCCTGGTTTAGTCATCGAAGACGGTAAAATTAAACTAGTTAGTGATGCAGTGCCAATTGGCTTTGGTTTTAAAACACAGCAAACCTTCATCTATAAGCAAGAGATAAACGATAATAGCCAATAATGGATTAAGCGACTGCTCTGCCTTACATGTTAAGGCAGAGCATGTACTGCTATTTGAATACCCGGCTTAATTGCATAATTATTGTTAGGCATCTATGATGGGAACAATGAGAGGTAACTCCTCTAAAAACAACTATATAGGTTTTTAAACTATGAACTTTATAAGAACAAAGGATCATAATGGTTTTACGCTAATCGAGCTGATGATTACCGTAGCTATATTAGGGATTATCGCGAGCATTGCTATTCCTAGTTATTTTGAGCACGTAAAACGTACAGCGCGAACAGAGGCAATTACTTCGTTATTAGATGCAGCTAATAAACAAGAGCAATACTTTGTCGATAATCGTGAATATACAAGCGCAATTGCTGATTTAGGTGTTTCTAGTTCTACAGAAAGTAACTTTTATACGATCACTGTAGAAGTAGACAATAGTGCGGGTACATTTGCATTTAAAGCAACACCTAAATCAGGCCCACCGTTACAAGATACCGAGTGTAAAACATTATCTATATCTGATACGGGTTTAAAAACATCAACAGGGTCTGCTGATTCAAGCACATGTTGGGGTAAATAAGCTTTATCAATTATCAGTTTGGCATTTATCAGTATCAATTAACCTGACCCGTCCAATTGGACTAACGCTTATAGCAAGCCCTTTGAGGCGTGCTTTACTATATTCTGGACAATAGATAAATTTCCCGTTACCTAGCCCCATCGGCATACCTGATGGGCTAAATGTGACTGAATGACGTGGATAAGTCAGCATATCAAATTTATTAATCGCTTCGATTTCCATTAATTTGGAATCACCACTTTCAAATACACCAAGCTCACCTTTATCAACAAAAACAGTTAAAGATTTATGCCATACTTCCTTGTTGCAACGATTGTTTTTTAACGCGCAAAAGGTGACATGGGCATCATTTGTTTGCGCTTTGAGGCGAGTAAATTGAAGCGCTCTTTTTACCGTATGCATGTTGCTATCTAAACGGTTTTTGGCCAGAAGTGGCTTATATTCAAATAAGGCGAAATGCAGCAGGAGTGATAAAATTGATAACACTATTAGGCTTTCAATTAACGTCGCTCCGTTGAGGCTGCGCAGAGTTGTAAGTGCCTTCATCCTTGAAGACTCCAAAATAGCGACTGTTTATTTAACTATAATTCGAGAGTGTGGGCTGTCAATTTACAAAGCTTAATTACATACATCTGTCGTAGTGCCAATATATAAAGCAGTCCCTGAGGTAAATACTTCTAGTTGTTTGTTATTATCGTTATCGGCTTTTGAAGGGCAGTAAGTAAACGTTCCTTGACTTGACGAGAGCATACCGCTGGTATCAAAAATAATAGAATTATCACCAGTGAAATTTAACTGACTATTCTCTGGAACTTCTTCCATGACTCTTAAAATGACATCGCCTACGTTGGGGTTGTAAACACCATTTTGGTTTGAATCAAAGAACACAAAAACGCTGCCATTATCCCAATTTAATAAACAACGAGTGCGTATGTTGGTTTCAATACTGTTGGTGTTACCACTGCAAACAACAATAATTGCATCACTACTTGTTGCTTTTGCGCGTGCAAAACTGAGTGTGCGTTTTAACTCTAATAAATAGCTTTCGGCGCGGTCACTTTCTAGCATGTCAGAGCTATCCCAAAGAGCGATAACGGCAACTATACCAACAATGGCAAGCGTGACCATTAGTTCCAATAATGTAAAACCTCGTTGTAATGATTTCATTGTTGTCTCTATTTTGAATCACTTTGTTTAATAATATCATGATTGCTGATTTAATCACCGTAATTCATAGCTTTGTTTGCCATCAGCAATGGGATTGTCTAAAATCGAGGCAATCGAGAAATAATAAGTAACCCGAAAATGAAAAAAATCGAAGCAATTATTAAACCATTTAAGCTTGATGATGTACGCGAAGCATTATCGGACGTGGGCATCACAGGGATGACGGTAAGCGAAGTAAAAGGCTTTGGCCGTCAAAAAGGGCACACCGAGCTTTATCGTGGTGCTGAGTACATGGTGGACTTTTTACCTAAGGTAAAATTAGATATCGTATTAAGCGACGAAGATGTTGACCGTGCTATCGATGTTATCGTTAAAACATCGCAAACAGGTAAAATTGGTGACGGTAAAATCTTTGTTACTGACGTTGAACGTGTTGTACGTATTCGTACCGCTGAAGAAGACGAAGACGCGATTTGATACTAATCCGCAAACATTAAAAAAGGCGCCTCAGGCGCCTTTTTGCTTTTAGTCTATTTTAACGCTTATTAGCTTCACGTGTTGCTTTAGCGTGTTCACTTAGCTCAGGTAAACCAAGCTTGTTGTAGCTTTTTTCCATGATCTCAAGTGCTTGATCAAGGTAGCTACTTTGTGAGTAGTGCTCAACTACGTATTTGCCACGGTTTGCTGCAGCAAGGTATGCCTCTCGCTCATAGTAGTATTCAGCAACTTTTAACTCATAGCGAGCCATTTTATTCAGTAGCCACACTAAACGTTTTTTCGCTTCTGGTGCGTAGGCACTGTTAGGAAAACGTTTTAAAAGCGTTGATAAATCAGTAAATGCGACACGAGTACGGTTTGCATCTCTGTCAGCACGGTCTACACCAAAATATTCTTGGAATGCATTTTCATCCGCTTTGATATTTACCAAGCCACGCATGTAGTACATGTAGTCTAAATCTTTATGGTTTGGGTTTAAGCGAATAAAACGGTCGATTGTTGCGAGTGCTTGCTCAGTATTACCTGCTTGATAATGCGCATACACTAAGTCCATTTGTACTTGTTTTGATAAAGGACCAAAAGGGTAGCGAGAATCAATAGCGCTTAATAGCTCAATTGCACGGGCATATAAACCAGAATCTAATGTTTGTTTTGCATCTTCATATAAAGCTTGCGCAGATTTATTAGGAACGCGTTGGATATCTTCTTGATCGGGTGCTGATGAACAGGCACCTAAGCCAAGTACAGATACTGAAAAAACTATGGCGAACGCACGTTTCCCTATTTTATTTATCATTTTATTTCTTACCTTCGATGTCTTCGGCTAGGCCAAGTGAGGAAAACCGAGTAAACTATACGTATTATATTAAAGCGATTCTAACCCAGTCGAGCACAGCTTGCACTGGTAAATTGGGTAAAGTTACTAATGTCAGAGCAAATTTCTCTCCAAGCCGAGGTTCCAATTGACCTTGGCGGTAAACGTCTAGACCAAGTATTAGCGCAATTGTTCCCTGATTATTCTCGATCACGTATAAAAACGTGGATTTTGGATGATAAAATCACTGTAAACGGTGAAATATTAAACACACCGCGCGAAAAACTACTCGGTGGCGAAATGGTGAGTGTAGAAACAACCATCGAAGCCCCTCGTGAATATGAGGCACAAAATATCAAATTAAACATCGTTTATGAAGACGATGATATTTTGGTAATTAATAAACCAATGGGATTAGTCGTTCATCCAGGTGCGGGTAACCCAGATGGCACGGTATTAAATGCTTTACTGCACCATTATCCTGATATTATTAATGTACCTCGTGCGGGAATTGTGCATCGTCTAGATAAAGACACCACTGGTTTAATGGTGGTGGCGAAAACAATTCCGGCACAAACACATTTAGTGTCTGCGCTACAAAAGCGTGAAAACTTCACCCGTGAATACGAAGCAATTTGTAATGGCACAATGACTGCTGGTGGCATGGTTGAAAAACCAATTGGTCGTCATGCAACAAAACGTACTCACATGGCCGTGCATGAAATGGGCAAACCAGCGGTTACGCATTATCGTGTTGCAGAAAAATTCCGTGCACATACACGCTTACGTTTACGTCTAGAAACAGGCCGTACTCACCAAATCCGTGTACACATGGCTTATTTAAACCACCCATTAGTTGGCGATCAACTGTATGGTGGTCGCCCACGTCCGCCTAAAGGCGCGACGCCAGAGCTGTTTCAAATGCTACGCGACTTTAAACGCCAAGCATTGCATGCTGTAAAACTATCAATTGCACACCCAATTACGGGTGAGTTAATGACCTGGCAAGCCCCTATTCCAGATGATATGGCAGCTATGACAGAAGCATTACGCGCTGATACTAAAGCAAACCCAAATATCGAGTTTTAAGCGTTATGATCACACCAGCATGGACTGCCCCAAACACTGTTAGTGCACTGAGTACGACCCGAAAGGGCGGTGTATCAGTTGCACCCTTTGATAGTTTTAATGTGGGTTTACATGTTGGTGATGATGAGCAAGCCGTGCTTGCAAATCGCGCGTTACTTACAAATCAGCTACCAAACCCCGCTGTGTGGTTAAACCAAACACATAGCAGCGATGTAGTCGTGATTGATGAAGAGTCTGATCTAAGCCTAGTGCGCTCTGCTGATGCGCTCTACACCCGCTTAGTAAAGCAGCCGCTTGCTATAATGACTGCAGACTGTTTGCCGGTACTACTTTGTTCGAGTTCAGGCGATGAAGTCGCCGCAGTACATGGTGGCTGGCGTGGTTTAGCGCAAGGTATAGTGGCAAACACGCTTTCGCATTTTCAAGCGCCAGCGAGCGATATTATTGCTTGGTTAGGCCCTGCCATTGGTCCTTCGCAATTTGAAGTCGGGCAAGAAGTAAAAGACTGTTTTTGTTCGCAAAACCCACTGCATCAACAAGCCTTTATAGCTAAACATGAAAAATACTTGGCTGATATCTACTTACTAGCACGCCAGCAATTGGCACAATTAGGCGTGGTCAAAATACACGGTGGTGAGCACTGTACCGTCACTGATAAATCACAGTTTTTCTCTTATCGACGCGATGGACAAACAGGCCGTATGGCAAGCTTGATCTGGCGCAATTAATACGCCTTTTTTGCGATTAAATTTTCTTCTTTTACTTGAACAAATCACTAAGCATACCCATTAATTAAGCAATTAGATTTTTTAATAGGTAAACCCTTATGCGTTTAGATAGATTTACAAGTAAATTTCAATCTGCGCTTTCAGATGCGCAGTCATTAGCACTTGGGCGCGATCATCAATTTATTGAGCCTGTGCATTTAATGTATTCATTGCTTCAGCAAAATGGTTCAAGTGTGCGTGCACTACTTGCACAAGCCGGTGTGAGTGCTGATGAGTTAAACACCAAGTTATCCCAAGAAATCGAAAAACTGTTTAAAGTTGAAGGTATTGGTGGTGATGTTCAGCTGTCAAATAACCTGATTTCGTTAATTAACTTGTGTGATAAGTATGCTCAAAAGCGAAAAGATAAGTTCATTTCGAGTGAGTTATTTGTCCTTGCAGCGTGTGACGATAAAGGTCCATTAGGCGATATTTTTAAAGCGCTGAATATTACTTCTAGCAAAATTGAAGCGGCTATTGAGGCTATTCGTGGTGGTCAGAAGGTTGACGACCCAAATGCTGAAGAAACCCGTCAGGCATTAAAAAAATTCACCATCGATTTAACTGAACGAGCAGAGCAAGGTAAGCTTGACCCTGTTATTGGCCGTGATGACGAAATTCGTCGTACGATCCAAGTATTACAACGCCGTACTAAAAATAATCCGGTATTAATTGGTGAGCCGGGCGTAGGTAAAACAGCGATTGCTGAGGGCCTTGCGCAGCGAATTATCAATGGTGAAGTACCTGAGGGCTTAAAAAACAAGCGAGTATTATCGCTCGATTTAGGTGCGTTGGTTGCCGGTGCTAAATACCGTGGTGAATTTGAAGAGCGTTTAAAATCAGTTTTGAATGAACTTGCCAAAGAAGAAGGCCAAGTCATCCTCTTTATTGATGAAATTCATACCATGGTAGGCGCTGGTAAAACAGATGGTGCTATGGATGCGGGTAATATGTTAAAGCCAGCACTTGCCCGTGGTGAGTTACATTGCGTGGGTGCCACAACACTTGATGAGTATCGTCAATACATTGAAAAAGATGCGGCACTTGAGCGTCGCTTCCAAAAGGTGTTTGTTGATGAACCATCGGTTGAAGACACCATTGCGATTTTACGTGGCCTAAAAGAGCGTTACGAGCTACATCACTCAGTTGATATTACCGATCCGGCCATTGTTGCCGCGGCGCAGTTGTCGCACCGTTACATTAGCGATCGCCAATTACCAGACAAGGCAATTGATTTAATTGATGAAGCGGGTTCTTCAATTCGTTTGCAAATCGACTCAAAACCAGAGTCTTTAGACAAGCTTGAGCGTCGTATTATTCAGTTAAAACTGGAAGACAATGCATTGGCGAAAGAAAAAGACGAAGCGAGTCAAAAGCGCCGCACCGAAATGCAAGAACTGATCACTGAACTTGAAGCGCAATACCGCGAGCTAGACGAAGTGTGGAATGCCGAGAAGGCCTCATTGCAAGGCACGCAAGTAATTAAAGCTGAGCTTGAACAGGCGCGTCTTGATTTGGAGGTGGCACGTCGTGCCAGCGACTTACAACGTATGTCTGAGCTGCAATATGGTCGTATCCCTGAACTTGAGCGCAAACTTGACCTTGCTTCACAAGCTGAAATGCAAGAAATGAGTTTGCTTAAAAACCAAGTAGGTGAAGACGAAATAGCGGAAATTCTATCGCGCTGGACAGGTATCCCGGTATCGAAAATGCTGCAAGGTGAGCGTGAAAAGTTACTGCAAATGGAAGATCAATTACACCACAAAGTGATTGGTCAAGATGAAGCCGTTGTGGCTGTTGCGAATGCAATACGTCGCTCTCGCGCAGGACTTGCTGATCCTAATCGTCCAATCGGTTCATTCTTATTTTTAGGCCCGACAGGGGTGGGTAAAACTGAGCTGACAAAAGCATTAGCCAGCTTTATGTTTGACACCGAAGATGCCATGGTTCGCATTGATATGTCGGAGTTTATGGAGAAACACTCAGTGGCACGTTTAGTGGGTGCGCCTCCGGGTTATGTTGGCTATGAAGAAGGTGGCTATTTAACTGAAGCTGTACGCCGTCGTCCATATTCAGTCATTTTATTGGATGAAGTCGAAAAAGCGCATCCTGATGTATTTAACATCTTACTGCAAGTTCTCGATGATGGCCGTTTAACGGATGGGCAGGGGCGTACCGTTGATTTTAAAAATACGGTGATCATTATGACCTCTAACTTGGGTTCAGATATTATCCAAGAGCAAGCGGGTTCAAATGATTATGCTGGGTTAAAAGAAAAAGTGATGGGTGTATTGGTGAGCCAGTTCCGCCCTGAGTTTATTAACCGTATCGACGAAACCGTGGTATTCCATCCGCTTGCTAATGAGCACATTAAAGAAATTGCTGATATTCAGTTAAGTAAGTTACGTGAGCGATTAACGGAAAAAGGCTACATTCTTGAAGTAACGGATGCAGCGCTAAATCGCATCGCTGAAAGTGGTTTTGATCCAGTCTATGGGGCAAGGCCTTTAAAACGTGCTATTCAACATACCATTGAAAACCCATTAGCACAGCGCTTACTTGGTGGGGATTATCAACCGGGTGCTATCATCCATATTGATGCTGACGAGAATGGTCTCGTTTTCTCTAGTCGATAATTGGTATTAAAAACAAAAAGCCGCATCGGTAATGATGCGGCTTTTTTGTATTAATCAGCTTTAAACTTTAAAGGTTAATAGCATATCGTTTACTTTGCGTGAGCCTTCAACAAGTCCCGCTGCATCTTTCGCTACGTTGTAACTATGCTTTAAGTTTTCTTCGCTATGACCTCTGATACTTTCAACATTTTCACGAATATCGGCGCTGACAACTTGTTGTTCCTCAGCAGCTGTTGAGATCTCAGTGGCAAGACCTGATATTTCATTGATCTGTGCAAAAATGCTCGCAAGCTCAGTTTGTGTATGGGCGGTGGTATCAACACACGAGTCTGCTTGCTCTTTTGTTGATTGCATCACTTTAGACCAGCTAAATAATGTATCTTGAATCTCTTTAATCGAGCTATGAATTTGTGCTGTCGCATTTTGAGTGCGTGAAGAAAGTGCACGTACTTCATCTGCTACAACCGCAAAGCCTCGGCCATGTTCACCTGCACGTGCTGCTTCAATGGCGGCATTCAGTGCTAATAAGTTTGTTTGTTCGGCAATGCCTTCAATCTCACTCATTACTTGGCCAATTTTGTCTGCTTCGCTAGCAAGAGAATTCGCGGTGCTTGCTGCTTGTTCAACTTGGTTAGCCAGATCAGACACCATACTGCTGTTATCTTCAATATGCAGTTTGATATCGTTACAGCTTTGATAAGTTGTTTTAACCTTATCAGCAGTGTGATGTGTATTTGCAGAAATCTCACCAATAGTTGCACTCATTTGTGTCATTGCTGTAGCAATGTCACTCAACCGTTGTCCTTGTGCCGCAATACCTTGTTCTGTCAATGACGATTGTTTGTCTAAGTTAGTGGCGATATCTTTAAACGAGTACGTAGAGTCTTTCACACGACCTAATACAGTTCTGAGCTTAGCAAACAGCATTTGCTGATTGTAGGCAGCAATACTGAAAGGGTGTGAACCGCAATAGACGTAACGTGAGACAGAATCAAATTCAGCACGTTGCTGCTTTAAATGGTTTGGTGTAACAACGAGTTCGTCATAATTTAAAGCAAAAAGCAGGACGACAAGGGCGCAGCTAGCTAAGGTAACCATCCACGAGGTAGTTAGCGCTAATCCAACCACGCCAGCAACCAATAAAATCGCAGACAATAATTGTCTGAGCGAAATATTCTCACGAAATGATGAGATAGATTTTCCATCATTAATTTTAGTGTACAGTGCCATCGCACGGGTTTTTAATTGCTCAGATGGTTTGGTACGTACTGATTGATAGCCAACTAATTGGCCATGTTCATAAATAGGCGTAACGAACGCATCGACCCAATAGTAGCGACCATCTTTACAGAGATTTTTTACCATGCCACGCCATGAGTGACCCTGCTTTAATTTATCCCACATCTCTTTAAATGCCGCTTTAGGCATATCTGGATGGCGTACAATATTATGATTTTTTCCGAGTAACTCTTCTTCGGTATAACCCGCAATAGTACAAAATTCCTTATTTACGTATGTGATTACACCGCGTAAATCTGTGGTAGAGACCAACTCCTGTTTTTCGGAGTATGTCACTTCTTGATTGATGATTTCTTGCCTGAATTATTATGTTTAGCCTCAGTCTTTTATATTAGTTAAAAGGTCTAATATCCTCAAGAAATAAGCCTAAATTGTATTTTTCATGATTTTAGCATCAATGAAGTGCCACCAAAGCAATTGTATAATAGCATCCACAATGGCAAGATTGAGCTTCAAGTGTATAGGTACTGAATGAAACTGATTTTTCGCTCTTGAGTAATTATTTTTTGCCCCCATACACTTAGGATTACAGCCACGCGGCTCGAGGAAGCATTTTTGATAAAACATGATTTAAATAAAACGCTAGAAGCGTTAACGGCACAATTTCCTAACGCAATTAATGGGATTAAACGTGGTATCGAGCGAGAAGCTTTAAGGATCAAACCAAGTGGTGTTATTTCACAACAAGGCCATCCACAAGGCGTGGGTAGTGCTTTAACAAATGATCACGTCACCACCGATTTTTCTGAATCGCTTTTAGAATTTATTACACCGGTTAGTACCTCAGCAGAGCAAACCCTCGCTCAGCTTAAAGACCTGCAAAAGTTCACGCTTTCTCATATGGGCGATGAGCTGCTATGGCCTATCAGTATGCCATGCTTTATTGAACACCAAGATGATATTGTATTGGCGCAATTTGGTGATTCAAATATCGGCCGCATGAAAACACTTTACCGTGAGGGTTTGAAAAATCGCTATGGCAGCATGATGCAAGCGATTGCCGGTGTGCATTTTAATATTTCATTTCCTGAGAGCTTATGGCAAAGCCTGTATAGCTTAAATGGCAGTGAAGGAACACTCGCTGATTCTATTTCAAGTGGCTATTTGGGTCTTATCCGCAACTTTAAGCGCGAACTTTGGTTGATCAGCTTTTTGTTTGGTGCATCGCCAGCATTGTGTAACTCTTTCTTGCAAGGCCGTGAAACTGACTTACCTTTTAAAAAGCTAGGTAAAGGCACGCTTTATTTAGAAGTAGGGACTGCACTTCGTCTTGGTAATTTAGGCTATACCAACAGCGCACAATCGTCTCTACGTGTTATGTATAATTCATTAGAAGAATACGTAGCAGGTTTAAAAGAAGCGATTCATACCTCATCTGATATCTACAGCCATATTGACGATTACACGAGCGCAGAGCCAAAACAGTTAAACAAAAATATTCTGCAAATCGAAAACGAATTTTATTCTCCAATTCGTCCTAAACGAAATGCTGCATCGGGCGAAACCCCGACAGATGCATTACTGCGTGGCGGTATAGAGTACATTGAAGTTCGTGCGCTTGATGTAAACCCATTCAGTGAAACCGGTATCGATTTACAGCAAATTCGCTTCTTAGACGTATTCTTAACATATTGCTTATTGAACGACTCTCCAGAAATGGATTGGCAAGAACAAAAGTTAAGCACAACTAACCTTGATGCCGTTGTTAATGAAGGTCGAAATCCAGAGTTAACCCTCAACAAACAAGGCAACAAGGTTCGTTTGACGGACTGGGCTGCGGCAATTTTTAATGATTTAACAGCCGTTGCCCGTTACATGGATAGTGCATACGGCGTGAGCTATTACAGCGAAACCATTGCTGAGCTTGCAACCTGGGTAAACAGCCCTAGTAAAACTTTCTCTGGCAGATATGTCGGAGCACTGGCAAGTAAAAATCAAGATAATGGGCATTTCGCGTTAGCACTTGCAGAGCAATATAAACAAAATCATCTTGATGCTGAATATCAATTTTATGATCATGCTTTTTTAACCAAACAGGCATCTGACTCTGTACTTAAAGAACGTGAAGTGAAAGCGGCTGACAGTGTGTCTTTTACTGCATTTTTAGATGACTATTTTGCTAAAGCTTAGTAAGGTGAGGCATAAAAAAACGCAGCCTAAGGAGGCTGCGTCAAAGATTCTTCAGGGATGAAACAATGCTATACTGCTGCATTCATAAGTTCAGACTGACCTGATAAGAAAAAGTTCAGCGAGATCCATAAAAAAATGAAAAAAAGTATAATTATTTTATCGCTGGCCGCATCACTGGCTGGTTGTGCAACCGCTCCGCCAGAGCAACCTCATGATATATGTAAGATTTTTGAAGAAAAGCCTGATTGGTATTACGATGCACGTGATGCACAAGAAAAGTGGGGCTCACCTAAACATGTGCTTATGAGCATGATGTATCAAGAAAGCTCATTTCGTCATGATGCAGCGCCGCCAATGGAATATTTCTTATGGGTTATCCCAATCGGTCGTGCAAGCTCTGCCTATGGTTATTCACAAGCAAAAACACCAACGTGGTCAGATTACATCCGTGAAACAGGTAACAGTGGTGCGGATAGGGACGATTTTGACGATGCTATCGACTTTATGGCGTGGTTTGTTTACAAAACACATAAAGTAAATGGGGTATCTAAATGGGATGCCTACGCCCAGTACCTAAACTACCATGAAGGGTGGGGCGGCTACAAACGGGGTACCTATAAAAGCAAAAAATGGCTGATGAATGTGGCAAATAAAGTAAAGCATCGAGCTAGTCGTTATGGTGCACAACTTAAAAAGTGTGAAGCCGATTTAGATAAAAACTGGTTCCAACGTTTATTTAGTTAATGACTAAATAGAAAGCCCGCTTCAATTAGCGGGCTTTTTACTATCTATTTACCAGGAAACTGGTGAATATGGACATCCCTTTGCGGGAATGGAATCGTGATATCAGCGGCGTCAAAGGCAATTTTAACGCGTTCGTATAAGCCAAAATACACCGGCCAGTAGTTATCTGACTCAACCCACGCCCATACCAACATACCAATATGGCTTTCACCATGTTGACTAACATGGACTGTCGGTTTTTTATCTTCAATGTCTTTTAATACCAAATCATAATCATCAAGCACGCTCATTAACACGTCACGGGCTTTATGCACATCATCGCCGTAACTGATACCAAATTCGATAGCAACGCGGTGAGTTGGCTCTGCAAACTTATTTTTAACGCAGCCATTTGATAGCGTGCCATTTGGGATAATAATTTTTTCGTTGTCGTAGGTGAGTAAAACAGTGACAAAAATTTGTATCTCAACCACTTTACCCATGTAGCCTTGTGCTTCGATGACATCGCCGACTTTAAAAGGTTTAAAGAACAAGATAAGCACGCCACCTGCAAAGTTAGCTAGACTGCCTTGTAATGCCATGCCCACTGCTAGGCCTGCTGCACCCAGCATAGCTATAAATGAGGTTGTTTCTATACCAATCATCGACGCGACAGATATCAGTAACAGTACTTTTAGAATGACTGAGATAAAGGAAACTAAAAAGTGCGTAAGGCCAACTTCGAACTTGACCTTATTCATTGATTTTTCGGCCATATTGGCAATTCTACCAATTAACCACCAACCTATAATTAAAACTAGGATTGCGAGGATAAACTTTGGCCCGTAAAGCATCAGCAATTCGATAGCTTGGTTATAGATTTTTTCGATTGATATTTCGTCCATTTTCATTCCTTGTTATATCAATGTATATGCAAAAGAAATAATAGTAGACGAATAAGGCTGTTGTGTGTGGCTTGCGTGGAGAAATACGAATTTTCAGATATTTTCGATTTGTCAGTAACAAAAAAGGAGTAACTAGCTACTCCTTTTTTCTAATTTAATGCCGGAACTGTTAACGGTTATTCTGTACGTTTACTTGGAATAACTTTAACCAGTTTCACCATATTTTCTTTTATTTCTAACACTTCGATTGGGTAACCCGCAATTCGTAAACTTAAGTTGGTATCTGGAATATCTTCCAAGTACTCAACGATTAAGCCACTGAGGGTTTTTGGACCATCGATCGGTAATTCCCAACCCATTTCTTTGTTTAGATCGCGAATGTTTGCACCCCCATCGACAAGCACTGAACCATCATCTTGCTCTGTCACTTCTTCACTTGGTGTGCGTGATTGTGTTGTCGTAAAGTCACCTACAACTTCTTCAAGGATATCTTCAAGCGTTACTAGACCTTGAATATCACCATATTCATCAACCACTAAGCCAATGCGTTCTTTCGATTGCTGGAACTTAAGTAATTGCGTGTTTAATGATGTACCTTCAGGAATGAAGTAAATTTCACGAACAGCACGCAGTAGTGATGGTTTATCGAACTGCTCTTTCGTTAATAGGCGTAATGCATCACGTGAGTGAATAAAGCCAACAGCATCATCTATTTGGTCACGATACAATAGTACGCGAGTATGCTGTGCATGCGTAAGCTGACGGCTAATAAGTTTCCAATCATCATTGATATCAATAGCAACAATTTCGTTACGCGGGATCATGATATCTTCAACGGTGACTTGTTCTAAATCTAAAATTGAAGTCAGCATGCTTTGGTGGCGAGCAGGTAATAGTGCACCTGATTCATTGACCACTGTTTTTAATTCTTCTTTACTTAAGCTGTGCTCTTCAATTTGTGCTGTTGTGATACCAAACAAGCGTAACATGCCGTTGGTCATCCAGTTTACGACAAGCACAAATGGGAAAAGAATTTTCAAAAGGCCTTTTAATACAATTGAGCTTGGGAAAGCGACCTTTTCTGGATAAAGCGCTGCCAGTGTCTTTGGCGTTACTTCGGCAAAGATTAAAACCACTAAGGTAAGTGCGCCGGTTGCAATGGCAATACCGAGATCACCATATAGGCGAATACCAATAATCGTCGCAACCTGTGCTGCAGCGATATTAACTAAGTTGTTACCAATCAAGATCAGACCAATGAGTCTGTCAGGGCGACTTAAAAGTTTGCTGACACGTTTCGCGGCACGATGATCTTCTTTAGCAAGATGGCGCAAGCGAATACGGTTAATTGACATAATTCCAGTTTCAGAACCAGAAAAATAAGCAGAAATAAGTATCAATAATCCCAGTATAATAAACAGGGAACTAGTCGATATGTCGTCCAACGATGGATCCTTTTTTTATAAATCAGTGCATATTAAGCTAGAGACAGCTTGCTGAGTCAAGTTAAAACTTATTTAGAATCACTTCTTGGATGAAACGGCTGCCAAAATAAGCAAGTGATAAGATAAAAGCGGCTATCATGATCGAAAACACCACAGGCTTACCACGCCAGCCTTGACGCAAATGTCCCACAGTAACAACCGTGAAAATCAGCCATGCAATTAACGATAAAACAGTCTTATGAATAAATTCACTCGCAAACATACCTTCTAAAAAGATAAATCCAGAAAGAAGTGCAAAAGTGAGCAAGATAGTGCCGAGTGTGAGTAATTGATAAAGCTGACGCTCAACCACCATTAAAGGAGGTAAGTGGCTGTGTACAATTGCCAAGTCTTTGCGTTTTAAACGCTTATCAATAAAGTAGAACTGCACGGCGTAGAGTGTTGATATGATCAATACACAATAGGCCAACAGCGATAACGAAATATGAGTGACTAAGCCAAGTTCGACATCGATTGAATGTAAAATCACATGATGCGGTATAAATAAACTGGCTAAAGTTAGTATGGCTGCAAAGCCATAAACTACGGGCAATAATAATGTAGCAGGGAATTTAAGGGATACTGCCGTCACGGAGACCACAATGACCCAACAGGTTAATAGTGCAACGTTGACGATACTCAAATCTTGTCCGTCAGCACGAAATACAGAATTAACCAGCAATAACATATGAGCAAGGATAGCCACAGTGCTGAGTATCACCGTGAGTTTTTGGCTTGGACCTTGTTTGTGGAAAAGACGTGAAAGCACATGCGACGTTGCTAACACATAAAACAAACTAGCAATAATAGTTAAACTAATAATCATCGTGTTTTGGCCACTTAATTTATATCGATAAATCCTTGTCTCTTTGATGCCATTGTATTTTATAGCAAGGAAAAAGCATAGAGTTTGTAAAAAGAAACTCAAACAGCGCACTTGAACACTGTATTGTCGACCATCATTTACGGTATACTGCTAGGAATTAAATTTTAATATTGCCTGTATGGTCGTCAAACTTGTCTGTTTTATGTACATTGCAGGTGAAACACGTTTTATCGGAACCTTTACATGTTTGAGAATCTCCAAGAACGCTTAGGTAAAACCTTAAAAAATATCAGTGGCCGCGGACGCCTAACTGAAGACAATATAAAAGATACATTACGCGAAGTCCGCATGGCATTTTTGGAAGCGGACGTTGCCTTACCTGTTGTTCGTGAGTTTGTTAAGCAAGTTAAAGAGCGCGCAGTTGGTGTTGAAGTAACGAAAAGCTTAAGCCCAGGTCAAGTCTTTATTAAGATTGTTCGTGAAGAACTTGAAAAGGCCATGGGTGAAGCAAATGAAGAACTGAGCCTTAATGCACAGCCGCCAGCGGTAGTGATGATGGCGGGTTTACAAGGTGCGGGTAAAACCACCAGTGTTGGTAAATTAGCTAAATTCTTAAAAGAGCGTAAAAAGAAATCTGTATTAGTTGTGAGTGCCGACGTTTACCGTCCTGCGGCAATTAAACAGCTAGAAACACTTGCGAGTGAAGTGGGTGTTGAGTTCTTCCCAAGTGACATCTCACAAAAGCCAGTCGATATTGCGACGAATGCTATTTCACATGCGAAGAAGAAATTTATTGATGTGGTGCTAGTCGATACCGCAGGTCGTTTACACGTTGATAGCGACATGATGGATGAAATTAAAGCACTACATAGTGCAATTAATCCAATCGAAACTTTATTCGTCGTTGATGCGATGACAGGTCAAGATGCTGCAAACACCGCAAAAGCATTTGACGAAGCGCTGCCACTAAGTGGTGTGATCTTAACCAAGACTGATGGTGACGCCCGTGGTGGTGCTGCATTATCAATTCGTCACATTACTGGTAAGCCAATTAAATTTATGGGTGTGGGTGAGCGCACTGATGCACTTGAACCATTCCATCCAGACCGTATCGCTTCGCGGATCCTAGGCATGGGTGACGTACTTTCATTAATCGAAGAAGTCGAAATGAAAGTCGATAAAGAGAAAGCGGCTAAAGTTGCAGAGAAAGTATTTAAAGGTGATGGTTTTACATTAGAAGATTTTGCTGAGCAACTTCGTCAGATGAAAAACATGGGCGGTATGATGTCGATGCTTGATAAGTTACCGGGCATGCAAAACCTTCCTGATGCTGTTAAAGGCCAAATGAGTGATAAAACCTTTGTACAAATGGAAGCAATCATTAGCTCTATGACACCAAAAGAGCGTGCTCGCCCTGAAATCATTAAAGGTTCTCGTAAAAAACGTATTGCTGCAGGTTCTGGTACACAGGTGCAAGAAATCAATAAACTGCTTAAACAGTTTACGCAAATGCAGAAGATGATGAAGAAGATGAAAGGTAAAGGCGGCATGATGAAAATGATGCGCGGCATGAAAGGAATGCTTCCGCCGGGAATGCTAGGCGGCGGTCCTAAGTTCTAAGCATTCATGCTTTCATTAAAAAAGGAGCAAGTCGCTCCTTTTTTAATGGATAAATTATGCATAATTGTTACGCTGATGTAATATCTAACGCTCAGATCAGTGTTTAATCAACTTAACTTACATTTTGCCGCAGTTCTTACTTGCAATATTACAAAAAACTCGTACAATTCCCCGGCTTCCCATATTGGGGAGTAAATCTTATTAATGAAAACAGTCAATCTATGTAGAGGACGGTATGGTAACTATTCGTTTGCAACGTGGTGGCGCTAAAAAACGCCCTTTCTATCAAATTGTGGTTGCGGATAGCCGTTTCTCGCGTGACGGTCGCTTCATCGAGAAAGTAGGTTTCTTTAACCCTATCGCTGCAGGTCAGGAAGAAAAAGTACGTTTAGATTTATCTCGTGTTGATCACTGGGTAGGTCAAGGCGCATCTCTTACAGATCGCGTAGCTAAGTTAGTTAAAGACGCTCGTAAAGCGGCTTAATAGGCGTAAGTGTAACCATGAGTCAAGAGAACACCTCGATTATTACAGTAGGAAAGCTCGGTGCCCCATATGGTATAAAGGGCTGGCTTAAGGTGCATTCATTTACTGATGATCCCGAAGGGATCTTCGATTTCAGCCCATGGTTGATAGGGCAACAAGGTAAATGGCAGACCTTAGAAGTGGTCGACTGGCGTCGCCACAACAAAGGCTTTATCGCTAAAGTTGCGCAAGTAAACGACCGAGACGAAGCAATGGCTTTGACCAATGTAGAAATCTCAGTAGATGCAGCGCAGCTACCAGAATTACCGCAAGGTGAATTCTATTGGCGAGATCTCATCGGCATGTCTGTTGTAACCGATAAAGGTTATGACTTAGGTATTGTTGATGACCTAATGGAGACAGGGTCAAATGACGTTTTGGTTGTGAAAGCAAACAAAAAAGATGCATTTGGCCAAGCAGAACGTTTAATTCCTTTCTTAACAGATTCTGTTATCAAAGAAGTTAAGCATGATGCGAGAGAAATTACCGTAGACTGGGACCCAGGGTTTTAATGTCACAAACGAGTTCATTATGGGTTGGGGTTATTAGCCTTTTCCCGGACATGTTTGATGCGATTACCACCCAAGGTGTTACAGGTCGCGCAGTTAAAAATGGTCTAATCGACTTTAACTGCTGGAATCCACGTGACTATGCGACTGATAAGCATAGAACTGTGGACGATCGTCCTTACGGGGGCGGTCCTGGCATGTTAATGATGGTTGAACCATTGAAACAAGCTATCCTTGACGCTAAAAAGGCGGCAGGTGATGGCGCTAAAGTAATTTATATGTCCCCGCAAGGGCGCAAATTAGATCAGCAAGGTGCAACTGAGCTTGCACAATCAGAAAAGTTGATTCTAATTGCCGGTCGCTATGAAGGTATAGATGAGAGAATCATAGAATCATACGTTGACGAAGAATGGTCAATTGGAGATTTTATTCTGAGTGGTGGTGAATTACCCGCTATGACGCTAATTGATGCAGTAGCACGATTAGTTCCAGGTGTGTTAGGTCACAATCAGTCAGCAGAGCAAGATTCATTTTCGGATGGATTGCTTGATTGTCCACACTATACACGGCCAGAGACATTGGATGATAAACAGGTGCCTGCTGTATTACTCAGTGGAAACCACCAAGAAATCGCTAAGTGGCGCTTAAAGCAATCACTTGGTCGAACTTGGCTTCGTCGTCCTGACTTGTTGCATAACCTAGCTCTGACTGAGGAGCAAGCGGCACTACTTGCAGAATTCAAGCAAGAGTACCAACAAGCTTGTGGCTAGAAGACAGTTACACCTAGGAAAGTGAGAAATATAATGGCAAAAGTAAACCAAAACATTATTAAAGCGCTTGAAGAAGAGCAGCTTAAATCAGACGTACCAGCATTCGGCGCTGGTGATACAGTAGTTGTACAGGTACGTGTTAAAGAAGGCGAGAAAGAGCGTCTACAGGCCTTTGAAGGTGTTGTAATCGCTAAGCGTAATCGTGGTCTTCACTCAGCATTCACAGTTCGTAAAATTTCGAGCGGTGAAGGTGTTGAGCGTGTATTCCAAACGCACAGCCCTCTTATCGATAGTATCTCAGTTAAACGTCGCGGTGCTGTTCGCCGTGCGAAACTTTACTATCTACGTGAGCGTTCTGGTAAATCTGCACGTATTAAAGAGAAACTTAACTAATACGCGCGTTTTTACTACGCAAAATAAAACGGGTTGCAGCCTCTGGTTGCAACCCGTTTTGGTTTTTAAAGCGAAAATTTCTCATCACTCCCTTCTCTATAGCATCTCTGTAAACACTTCGTCTTTTGCAGCATTCTATATAATACCAATCCGCAATAATACTTAATCATTTTGAGGGATTAAACCTGTCGCTAACTGCGTTAAAAATTTCTGATTTAGAACAACTAAATAACGAAATTTTTGCCTTGTTATCAACGAGGTTTTATTGCCTCAAAATAGACCACTTTATTAAGCGAATTGGTATGAATCATTTTGTTATTGATTAGCAGCCGGTACATTAGTGTTGTATCTTGCTAGCCCTTTGTACTTCAGTCTTTATCCTGTTACTATAATTCGTATTGAAAGCTTTACTTTTTCGTATATATAAATTTACGTTTTTAGGGTTTGAGGTGTAATAACGTGGTAACAGTGAATGATCTAGCTGATTTAAGAGCTGGAATAGATGAATGTGATGCGCAATTGGTGGCATTACTGGCTAAACGTAATGGTATAACAGAAAAAATTGGGGCAATTAAACAACAAATTGGCGCACCATTACATGCACCTGATCGTGAGGCAGATTTACTTGCTGCTCGTCGACAAGAAGCTGTCGCTCAAGGGGTTAATCCTGAGTTAGTGGAAGATATACTTCGCCGTATGATGCGTGAAGCATATCAAAATCAGCAAGGTAGCCTTGCTTGTGCTGCACCTCAGTTATCGCCGATAGTGATTGTTGGTGGTGAAGGGGCAATGGGCCAGTTATTTGCTCAGCAGTTTAAGCGTTCTGGTTATGAAGTTCGTATTTTAGATAAAGCACAACAAGCACAAAGTGAAGCGATATTAAAAGGGGCTAAATTAGTTCTTGTTAGTGTGCCAATTAATGCGCTTGAGCAAGTTGTTGCCGCATTACCGACGCTTGATGATGATTGTTTGTTAGTTGATATTACCTCGGTTAAACAAAAGCCTTTAAAAGCACTTATGGCAGCTCATAGCGGTCCTGTCGTGGGATTACACCCCATGTTTGGTCCAGATATTTCGCATTGGGTTAAGCAAACGGTCGTTGTCTGTGAGGGACGCAATCATGAAGTAGCGCAAGGTTTATTGGCACAATTACAGGTGTGGGGCTGTCAAGTTGTTGAAATGGATGCTAAAAAACATGATGAAGCAATGCAGATCATTCAGGTAATGCGCCACTTAACGACTTTTGTATACGGGCAGTTTCTTGCAAAGCAAAGTCATACACTCGCAGAGCTTCGTAGCTGTTCATCACCTATATATCAGCTCGAGTTAATGATGGTAGGGCGCTTATTTGCCCAGTCACCTGAGCTTTACTCTGACATTATGCTGGCACAATTCGATGATGTAGAGTCACTACTGGCTAATTACCAAGAAACCTTTGCTGAAACGCTCGAAAAGCTTAAAGCAGGGGATAAAGCATCATTGATTGCAGCCTTTGCTGATGCGAAAGAATACTTCTCAGATGCGACAGCACATTTCTTAACGCAAAGCCGCAGCTTACTCAACAAAGCAAATGACGCAAAGGTACTCGATTAAATTGTGCTAATCGATAAAAAGCCCGCAACTAAGCGGGCTTTTTATTATTTCAAATTCTCTTGAGTCTCACCAATCTAGTGACCACTTACTGAGCCGGGTAACGCACCTGTGTGGTGGTTAATTAAGCCCCATTGATACAGCAAGTCCGTCATGTCTGAAAGGCTGAATAAAGTCATACTTAAACCGACAATCGTCAACACGATGGTATAAGGTAGCGCCATGTAAACCATGCGGCCATAAGATAGCCTTAACACAGGGGCTAACGTCGATGTAAGCAAGAATAAGAACGCAGCTTGTCCATTTGGGGTGGCAACACTTGGCAGGTTGGTACCGGTATTGATTGCTACAGCTAACAAATCAAACTGATCACGAGTAATTTGACCTGCCTGTAATGCAGCAGCCACTTCATTGATATACACAGTGCCGACGAAAACGTTATCGCTGACCATCGACAGAATACCGTTGGCTATAAAGAACATCACCAGTTGTAGCTGACCCTCAAAGGTCAGAACCCAAGATATTACAGGCGTGAATAAATGTTGGTCGATAATCACCGCAACAATCGAGAAGAATACGCACAGTAAGGCTGTGAATGGCAAGGCTTCTTCAAATGCTTTACCAAGCTGATGTTCTTCAATGATACCGGCACTGGCTGTTGCAAAAATAATTACAGATAAACCAATTAAACCAACTGTTGCCAAGTGAAGGGCCAGACCAATGATCAACCAAACAGCAATAAAAGCTTGAATAGCTAAGTTCACTTTATCGCGTGTAGTGCGTTTTTTCTCAAGTTTTTTAGCGTGATCAGCTAAAATCGTGTGAATTGGTGCAGGTAGTTTTGCACCATAACCAAATGCTTTAGTCTTTTCGAGTAAAAAGGTTGTAGCAATACCGGCAAACATCACAGGCAATGTGATTGGCAGCATACGGAAGAAAAATTCGCCGAATAACCAGCCAGCACGCTCAGCAATGATTAAATTTTGTGGCTCACCCACCATAGTACATACACCACCTAAAGCTGTACCGATTGATGCATGCATTAATAAGTTACGTAGAAAAGCACGGAACTCTTCAAGTTCTTGACGGTTTACTGGGCGCACTTGGTTGTCATCATTAATATCATGCTCACTGTTTGAGTCTTTACCAGATGCCACCTTATGATAAATGCTGTAAAAACCCATTGCGACCGCAATGACCACAGCCATTACAGTTAACGCATCTAAGAAAGCAGATAAAAATGCGGCTGAAATGGTGAACGACAGTGATAACACGGTTTTACTACGCACCGAGACAACAAGCTTTGTAAAGATATACAAGAGTAAATCTTTCATGAAGTAAATGCCTGCAACCATAAAGATAAGTAGCAGAATTACATCGATATTTTGAACTATTTCATGTTCAACTTGGCCGGCGGTCGTCATCCCAATAAACAACGCCTCTATTGCTAACAATCCTCCTGGTTGCAGAGGGTAGCATTTCAGTGCCATTGCTAATGTGAATATAAACTCTAAAACTAGCACCCAGCCAGCAACATAGGGATTAAGTTGAAATAAAATAGGGTTAATCAGTAAAAAAGCAACAATGGTGTATTTATACCATTGTGGCGCTGTACCCAAAAAATTCTTAAATATTGCTGTCAAAATGCTTTGTTGCATTGATGTACCCCAAGGTTGAGCTTTATTATTAATGCTAAATTAATGCAGATGTTTCTAGCTGTAAATAGATACTGTTTAATATTTTAGTATATCTAAAGTATTGTTGTTTGGTGCGCTTTTAAGCCAAAAGGTCATTTATTTACCTAGATCTTCTAGATTTTTATGCACACCAGAGTTAGTTTACTTGTTAGTTGCTGATCATCTGGTACAATCAGTGGGTTGATCGCCAAAGGCGGTAAAAGTAGTTGCTAACTCAAGTGGAAATTGAATGAGAATTTTTAAAGCGAAAAGCCCAGCAGGTTTTGCTGAAGAATACATTGTTGAATCTATTTGGAATGGTGACTTTCCGCCTGGCTCAATTCTTCCTGCTGAACGTGAATTGTCAGAACTGATTGGTGTCACACGTACAACGTTACGTGAAGTACTTCAGCGTCTAGCCCGTGACGGTTGGTTAACAATCCAACATGGTAAACCAACTCGGGTAAATAACTTCTGGGAAACTTCAGGTCTTAATATTCTAGAAACGCTAGCACGTCTAGATGAAGACAAAATGCCAGAGCTAACTGATCAATTACTTTCGGCACGTACGAATATCAGCGCGATTTACACTCGTGCAGCAATCAAGCTAGCGCCAGAGCGCGTTATTGAAATTTTATCGCAAAGTGAAGAGCTTGAAGACAGTGCTCAAGCATTTGCTGATTACGATTATAAAGTTCATCACGAATTGGCTGTCGCAGGTAATAACCGCATTTACGTGCTTATCTTAAATGGCTTTAAAGGCTTCTATTCAAAAATTGGCTGCCATTACTTCTCTGATTCACGTACACGTGAATTAGCACGTCAGTTTTATAAAGATTTAACTGAATTGGCAGAGCGCCGTGAACATGACGGTGCGATTTCTATGATGCGTAAATACGGTCATCAAACAGGTGAAATCTGGCAGCAGATCCGTGGTGACATGCCGGAAGATATCATGGACTAAGTGTCTAATATTGATCTATTATTTTAAGAACCCAGCGAAAGCTGGGTTTTTTGTTTTAGTTATTTCTAAGCACCGGAAGCACTTCAGCGCTTTCATCATCAAGCATCGCTAAAACACTGTTAAAATTATGTTTGGGGTACCAGCCTAGTTGCTGCTGCGCTTTAGTTGAATCGTATACTCGGTCCAAACTAGTTGGTAATGCCCAGCCTCGCTGCTTGAACGCACCTGCTAAAGTAGGGATCCGTTCTGCAATAAGTTTATCTGCTTGCCTATACAATTGCTGGCAATCTTCTTTTGAATAGGGCGTAACACCGGAAATGATGAAGCGATTAAAACCATTGAGTTTTTTCTCAATCGCACATAAATGTGCATGAGCAACATCACGCGCGTCTATACCTCTACTATTGCGAAATAGCGCCATAATATCAGCAGGTTCAGGAAAGCAGCGAGACATTTGTAAAACCGTGATAGGCAATGTGTGCTTTATTGAAATCGCCTCAAGTTTGGCTTCTGCGGCAATTTTAGTTTTATGATAAATAGATTTTGGTTTTGGTATAACCTGTTCGGTTATCCAGCCAGTTTTACCTAATGGTGTGGATGCTGAACCATAAAGCGCTGTGGTGCTGGTAAAAATAAACTGTTTTACACCAGCTTCTATACCTAACAGTGCAAGTTGTTCGGTCGCGTCCACATTTATAGTGTAAAAATTATCATCAGAGTGCAGGCCAACATGTGGGGCATGTAAAGCAGCTGTGTGTATTATCATATCTACGCCATCTAGCGCTTGTTTAATTAAATCATGATCACGTATATCCCCCACATAATCAGCAGTGGAGCAGGGGGTTTTATCTAAACCAACCACATCATAATTTGTCATTAACTTAATATAGATTGCACGTCCAACACGACCTGCTGAACCTGTGATCAGGACTTTCATTTTTCTACCAAGTGATTCGCGTCATGCATATTTTATCAGATTTTAGCCGCTGATTTTGCAGCTATTGGCTACTGTTCTATTTTGGGAATCGCTCAATATGGTTACGAATCAATTTTTCCGATTGAGCATATCGCTTTTTTCGATTGTTCATTTGTCTGTAACCTCATTAAACTATCTTGCAAATTATCAATGCTTACTCTTGGTTTTTGCTATTTAGTAACCATATCTAAGTGAGTATTGCATAGGCAATTGGAAATAAACTCAAATATTTGGAGATAAAAATGGGTGTATTAGTTGGCCGTCAGGCACCAGACTTTACTGCAGCAGCTGTTCTTGGTAACGGTGAAATCGTTGAAAACTTCAACCTAAAAGAAACTATCAAAGGTAAAAAAGCAGTTATCTTCTTTTACCCGTTAGACTTCACTTTCGTATGTCCTTCTGAGCTAATCGCTTTCGACAAACGTTTTGAAGAGTTCCAAAAGCGTGGCGTTGAAGTAATCGGTGTTTCTATCGATTCACAATTCTCACACAACGCATGGCGTAACACTGCCGTTGCTGACGGTGGTATTGGTCAAGTTAAATATGCACTAGTTGCAGACGTTAAACACGAAATCTGTCAAGCATACGACGTTGAGCACCCTGAAGCTGGTGTTGCTTTCCGTGGTTCTTTCCTAATCGACGAAGAAGGTAACGTACGTCACCAAGTAGTTAACGACCTTCCTCTAGGCCGTAACATCGACGAAATGCTTCGCATGGTTGACGCACTAGCGTTCCACAGCGAGCACGGTGAAGTATGTCCAGCTGGTTGGACTGAAGGTAAAAAAGGTATGGACGCAAGCCCTGCAGGTGTTGCTAAATTCCTTTCTGAAAACGAAGGCGACCTATAATTTAGGCCTAAGTTAAAGAATTAAAAAACCCGCCAATTGGCGGGTTTTTGTTTTAAGCTCAACGAGGTTAATTAAAACGCATTGTTAGTTTAGTATAGAAATAACGACCACGTGGGTTATGTACGCTTGATACATAGCCATATAAATCGCTATCACCATCACCGATTGCAAACGGAGGATCTTCATCAAATACGTTGTTAATACCAACAGATAACTTTAACTTCTCAGAAAAGTTATACGCAGTTTGGAAGTCCACCAATGTTTGTGAGTCGACAGTTCGAGATGTATTGCTATCAAAATCTAGATTACCATCGAAATCAATGTCAGGAGTGTCTTCAAACTCACCAATGTAACTTACATTAATGTTTGTATTGAAATCACCCATTTCCCAGTTTGTTGAGAAAATCCAACGGTTTTCAGGATAACGATACTCGCCAGTGTAATCACGGCCATCTTTCTTAAATTCGTTTTGGTAAGCCCACTCTAAGTTGAATTTTAAGAAGCCGTAATCGCTCATTGCATGTGTATAGTTTGCTGATACATCGACACCAGACACTTCTTGTGATGATACGTTCTCGAAGGTACTGTAAACCTTTTGAATTACACCTAAACTTAAACCATTTTGCGGCGCTAAACGCACACAAACAGTGCTGTTTTGATCGTTACAGTTTTCATCATAGATTGGGCCAAACTCTTGTTCGTCGATCTTGTTGTCTTGCGTTATGCTCCATACATCGACACCGAAGCCAAATTCAGCAGTTGGTGCCCAAATGAATCCCACATTCCAAGACTCTGATTCTTCAGCTTCAAGGTTCGGGTTACCCGCAAATTGGATATTGTAATCTAGGGCGTTACAGTCAAGTCCAGTTGCCTGACAGCGGTAAGTATCTACAAAGAACTGACTTTCTTCCGACGGACCTAAACCAATTTGTGCCAGTGAAGGCGCGCGGAAACCTTGAGCCCACGAACCACGAACAGTGATCGAATCTGTTGGTGCCCAACGAACAGCCACTTTAGGGTTTGTTGTTGAGCCAAAATCGCTGTAGTCATCGTATCGACCTGCTAATTGAAGCTCTAGGTTATCAGCTAACGGAATTGAAAACTCAATATAAGCTGCGTATTGGTCGCGTTCAGCAGCGGCTGATACAGACTCAGTACCAAAGATTAAACCACGTTGGAATTGATCGTCTGGAATATCGCTTACATCTTCTTCACGGTATTCAATACCAGCAGCCATCATTACTACATCATCGCCAAAGCTAAATGCTTCGCCACTGATATTTGCATCAAATGAGGTCATATGAGACTCACCACGGCGTACTAAGCTTGTAGTAATACGGTCAATAACTGCTTGGTCATTATAGGTGCCACCAAATGGGTTATAGTTACCTGCATCGATTTCTTGTTGCAAGAAATCAGTGCGCACCCAACCTTGGCTTCTGTCACCCGTTTGCATTGATTTACTGCGACCTTTTTGAACTGCAGCTTCCCAGCTCCAATCACTGATCTCACCTTTTAAGCCTGCAACAAAACGCAGCGTATCTGATTCAATATCCCATTGACGAGGGCCGGCGTCTACGGTTCTATAACGACCAATTTCGATATCTTGGCCAAATGGGTTATTTGGATGACTTGCTGGTACGGTTAAACCGGCATCTTCATCAAGAGGCGTCGGTGCACCTGCAGCTTGCGAACTATTGTGTTGTACTGCAACCTCTAAAAATGCCGATATGCCATTATCAAAGTTATATTCAAACTGTGAAATAGCACCAACACGTTCAGATGCAGGGGTTACGTAACCATACGGGCCGTAGTCAAATAAGCAGCTGCCACTTGCAGTTGCATTTTCTGCCGGACAGGCCGGATCAATGGTTTTTTCGCCATCTACATAAAAGTAGCCCGGGAAACCACGGGATGAGCGAAAATCCATACCACCGTATGGTTCTTGATTTGCTGTGCCCAGACGACCCATTTCATCAGAAGAGAGTGCGGTGTTGTTGAAGTAATCAATAATAATTGATGCGCTGCTTTTCTCTGTACTGGTACCCCAAACTAGGCTTGCTGTTTTTTCTTCATAACTCGGTCCATCAGTGCCACCATATCCAAGGTTAACCTCTAGACCGTTAATATCTTTCTTTAAGATAATATTAACTACACCTGCAACTGCATCAGAACCATAAATAGCTGATGCGCCATCCTTTAAAATATCGATACGCTCAATCGCAGAGACAGGGATTGAGTTGATATCAACAAATGAATTAGTAATGCTTTCAGCAAAAGCGCTAATAGATACACGACGGCCATTAATAAGTACCAATGTTGCGTCTGAGCCTAAGCCCCGAAGGCTGACAGCAGCAGCACCATTAGCTGTAGAGTCTTGGTTATTACCGCGAGTAGAGAAAGTACCATTACCGGCAACAGGCATACGCTCTAATAGTTGTTGTAGGTTGTCGTAGCCCATGTTATCGATGTCTGCACGACTGATTGATTGAACCGGTGATGGCCCTTCAATATCAGAGCGCTTAATGCGAGAACCTGTAACTTCAATACGTTCGACCTTTTCAGCTCCGTCTGACTCTGCAGCAGCAGACATAAAACTTGTGCCTGCTAATGCTGCAACTGTAAATGCATAGAGAGGTCGTTGTATAAAGCGATGAGTGTTCTTCATATATTTCAATCCTTGTATAATTGTGAAAGTATTGTGAATTGATCACAGCAAAGATTGATATCATGTAAACGTAGGTGATTGAAATAGCAAAAAAGTATGGGTTTATTAAAGGGGTAGGGTTCTTAAGTAGGGAAAGTCAGGGCTAGTAAGGGGTACGAGCCTACCAAAAAGGTTAGGCTCATTTCATAAATTAAGCTTTATGCTTCATTAGGCGTTCTTTTTCACGTGCCCAATCTTTATTTTTTCCGTCTTCACGTTTGTCGTGCATCTTTTTACCTTTAGCAAGGTGGAACTCCAACTTCACCCAGCATTTTTTCCAGTACATTGCAGTCGCGATTAATGAAAATCCGTCGCGTTCTGTTGCACCGATTAGACGATCGATTTCACGCTTATTTAAAAGTAACTTACGATAACGAAGTGGATCGCAGATTACATGAGTAGAAGCACTGTTGAGAGGCTGAATTTGACTGCCAAGTAAAAATGCTTCGCCGTTTTTAATGTGAATATAAGTCTCAGAGATGTTTACTTTACCAGCTCGGATACTTTTTACTTCCCAGCCCTGTAGTTCAACCCCTGCTTCGAACTTATCGTGTAAAAAATACTCATGACGCGCTTTTTGTTAAGCGCGATGGTATTACTTGTCGATTTAGATGATTTTTTCTTAGCCATAGTGGCTCATATTATACGTAAAAACAGCGTTTTTACATCGCTTTTTTAAGGCTTTGCAGAAATTTTCGCGTCACTAAAATTTGGGGAAATAGCTAAAGCTTGCTAAAATTCGCCGACAAAGTTGGGAGTGAATATGCCGCAGATAGAAAAAAGTGCGCTGGTAATGTATAGCAGCAAAGAAATGTTTGATTTAGTGAATGATGTTGATGCTTATCCTGAGTTTTTACCACATTGTTCAGATGCAAAAATCATTACTCAGCAAGCCAGTGGCATGACGGCCAGTTTGGAGATCTCAAAAGCGGGTTTAAAAAAGTGGTTCACGACTGAAAATACTTTTATTGACGAACAAACGGTTGCCCTTCGCTTAGTTGATGGCCCTTTTAAAAAGTTGCAGGGTAAATGGCACTTTTTACCCCTGGACGATAAAGCATGTAAAGTGCAGCTTCACCTAGAGTTTGAATTTGCCAGTAAACTCATTGAGCTTGCGTTTGGCAAAGTGTTTAACGAAGTGGCTAAGAACATGGTTAATGCATTTACACAACGCGCTAAAACGGTATACGGAGTTCGCCCATGATAACGGTAGAAGTGGTGTTTGCTTTACCAACAACAGCAACCAGTTTATTAGTAGAAGTGCCAGTAGGTACTACTGCTGAGCAGGCGGTTATTAAATCTGGTATTATCGAGAAGTGCCCTGAAATTGATGCAAATGATTTAACTCTGGGTATTTGGAATCGCACATGTAAGCTTAATCAAGAAGTGAAGCAAGGGGATCGTATTGAGATTTATCGACCTCTTATTGCGGATCCGAAGGATGCACGTAGACGCCGAGCAGAAAAAGCAAAAGAAGAAGGCCGAGCTAATAAAATTACAGGCGGGCGCCCACTTAATAAGGCATAAAAAAGGGTAGCTTAGGCTACCCTTAATTAATCCGAATTAATATTACTCTTGTTCTAACGGTGTATTAAATTCGCTAGGTTGCTCATAATCACCCGATAATGAAACAAGCTTATCATTTTCAAAGTTAATAACGAGCGATTTACGCTGTTCGTTACTACGGTCGATATTAAATACATACAGGTAATGCCAAGTATTGTTATCGAAAGAGTCTTCAGCGACAGGCTTTCCTAGTACGTAAAGAACTTGCTCGCGAGTCATATTAACACGTAGCTTATCTACATCTGATTGCTCTAAGAAGTTACCTTGTGGAATATTGATACGGTAAACCCAGCTTGAACACCCTGCTGTAGCACTTAAAGTAAGGGTAAGTACTAACCAAAAAGAAAAAGTTTTAAACGACTGCATTATTTGTTTGAATCCTTATTTTTTATACACTGCATGATACCGATTAGTCACAGAAGGTAAAACCCTTTTCAGTAATTGTTTTTACTGAAATGCGATTAACAATCACGAGGCACAGATTTGACCACAGCAAACCCAGAAAGTTTACAGCAGCCTATAAAAAACAACGATAATTCAGAGACTCTGTGGCATTTGTATATAGTGCAAACACGTTTAGGTCATTGGTATACTGGGATCAGCACCAATGTTGAAAAGCGTTTTATGCAGCATCAAGCAGGGAAAGGAGCTAAAAATCTAAAGGGAAAAGGGCCTTTAACACTTGTCTATCAACAACAAGTGGGCAACCGAAGTGAAGCTACTAGATTAGAAATTAACGTAAAAAAACTCAATAAAGCGCAAAAGAAGCAGTTCGTCTTAACATCTGAACTACCGAAGTAACTAGCTAGGTAGCTTTTCGACAAATTCAGCTATTTTTTTCATCGCAGATTCAAATAAAGTAAAGTCGATGTGCGCCGTAGTGTCGGTACTTTGGTGGTGGTGTTTGTCATGCCCTATGCCAAAGTAAATGTAAGGGATCCCCGCCTTAGCGAATGAATAATGATCGCTTGCTCTGCGCCAATCGACATTGAGGTCAAATAACCGATTTAGTCTTGCAGATGAACTTGTTGCCATAAAGGTTATTTGTTTATCCGATAGGGTTTTAATGTCAGTTTGATATTGTGCTAATGATTGATTATCTAAAAACGCATAGATACGTGGCTTTCTTGGGTTCACAACGAGCATATCTAAATTGATATTAAGTTTTATCTCGTCTTTATTAAGCGTTGATACTAAATATTCGCTACCGTGCAGGCCATTTTCTTCTGCGTCGGTTGCTACAAAAACTAACTGATATTGTTTAGGCTTTTCTACAAAGTAACTGGCTAAATACAATAAAGCAGCAACACCGCTGGCATTGTCATTGGCGCCCGGGTAAAGCCGACTTCCTTTTTGCCCTAAGTGATCATAATGGGCTGTAAAAATGATTTTTTCACACTTCTCGCAATGACTACTTTTGGTCGCAACAACGTTCCGCCCAAAAGCCTTGCCAAAGAGCCCTGACTGATAAGCAAATGTTTGCTCATCAACAGTGTAACCAAGTGAAATAAAACGCTCAGAAATAAACTCAGCGGCTAACTGAGCGCCTTGAGTCGCCGTTTTTCGCCCTGTAAATTGAGCTGATGTTAGCGTGACGACGTCTTGCTCTAAGTTTGTATTGGCAAAAGCTTGCCCGCAGTGAAGCAGCAGGGCACTACTGGTAATGAGTAAGCTTAGCTGTATGCGAGTGAAGCGCTTGTAATTTACCTTCATAACGCTGTTTATCATGATCAAAGTCTGCTTTGTCGTTTGCTAATGTTAAGTGCTTTTTAGCAAGCTTTAGGTCACCTAATTGGTAATAGGTACGTGCTAAACCAAAATCAGTATCATGCAGAGTGGGGTTTAAGTCACGGGCTTTTTTGTAGTGCTTAATGGCATCTTGATAACGGGCCGTTGTATAGGCGTCATTACCTAAAGAAATATGATAATAGGGGTTGGCTTGGCGCTTTTTATCAAGCTTGGCTAATATTGCTTGGCCGAGGTCTTGGCGATCAGTGAGGTTATAGAGCCTTGCTAAATTACCCAATGCGGTGTTGTTATCTGGATCTAAACTAATCGCGTATTGATAGGCTGTTTCAGCATTTTCATAGTCACTTGTTAATCTGAATAACACCCCGAGGTTGCCCCAAGCGCCTGAATAGTTGCTATCAATATCCACAGCCGCTTTGTAATAGCTAAAAGCAATATCATAATCATGCTTTAACATCGCTGCTGCGCCTTTATTGTTATAAAACATTGCTGTGATGCGGGCTTTATTAATGTTACTGGTTTTAAATGCTTCTTGGCGGCTATTTGGGTCAAAATCTATGATTAAAGAGCGTTCTTCTGGATAAATGACTTTACGATTCACCACTTGTTTTTCAGACTCTCTTACTTTTAAGTTGATATGACCGGTAAGTAAATTAAAGCCATTATCAAGTGCCCAATACTCTGGAATGTGTACTTTTTGAAATTGCCCATCAAGGCCAAGGTATTCCGCAAGGCTATACGCTAAAATCGATAACGATAAACAGTTGGCGTTTAAATTTGAATAGGCTTGAGTGGCCGTTAAGGTAGCGCCAGATTGATAGGACAACGAAGCATCACCATTTTGCAACAAAAATTTGAGTAAACGCTTAGTGCTTTGCAATGACCGACTGTCTTTTGGAAAGGCACTATCAAGTTGTGTCCGAACATGTTCGCTCAGAGCAAAGATCTCTTCCTGAGTTTCAACCTCAATTGGACTGAATTCAGTACTTTGCGTTAAAGCTAGTGGGGGAGGTGCTGATTTATTTTCTGTGCTACTACACGCGGTTAATAAGCAAAAGCTTGATACTAAAACGATGGTAAATGATTTCATCTGACCCTCTTAATTCTTGGCCTAATACCATTTAAGTATAGGCCGTGAATGAAAAAGGGTCTGTGTTAACTGTTACAAAACGTGTCAGCGTTTATCGAAGGTAGCAACAAGGTCGTCAAGGGTTTGCGCACTGTTCGCTAAGTCTTTGATTGCTTGCTCACTGTCGATTTGTTCACGCATAACATTGTCACTAATATCACTTATTTGCTCAATGTTACGGCCCACATCTGCCACTACGTTACTTTGCTCTTCGGTCGCAGTTGCTATTAATGTCGCCATATCGTTTATTTCATTAGCAGCATCGTTGATGGCATTGAGCAATTCAACTGAACTTTGCATTGCATCAACACTCAATTGAGCTTGCGATTTCGAGTGGTTGATGTGATTAACCACTAAATCAGACGTGTTCGTTAGCTCACTGATCATGGTTTGAATTTCAGTTGTTGACTGTGACGTGCGATTTGCAAGTGCTCTTACTTCATCTGCGACAACAGCAAAGCCTCGACCATGCTCACCGGCACGAGCAGACTCAATCGCCGCATTAAGTGCTAATAGATTAGTTTGCTCAGAAATCCCTCTGATAGAGTCAACGATACTAGCAATAGCTTGCGTTTTGTTTGCCAGCTCGTTTACTTGCTCGGTGATATTATCGATATCACATGCCAGCTCAATAATTGCTTCTTTACTTTGCGTTACCTGAGTATGGCTTTGTTCAGTGTTCTGCTTACTATTCTCAGTGAGTTTAGCCGTGTTCGCTGCGCTTGAGGCAATTTCTTGCACTGTCGCCCCCATTTCATTAATCGCTGCAGCAACCGAGATAGTTTGCTCTTTTTGATTATCAAGCGCTTCAGAGTTCTTCTGTGCTTGTTTAAATACATGCGCAGCACTTTGTCGGATTTCACTACTTTCTTGGGCAACTTGGCTGATTGCAGTTTCAATCTTAGAGATAAATTGGTTAAAGCCTGCAGATAAGTTAGCAAGTTCTGGCTGCTCGGAAGCAGGTAAACGATAAGCTAAGTTTGCATCACCTGAACCTAAACGCGTAAATAACTCAGCCATTTTCGACAGTGGCGATGAAAGCGTACGAGCAAGCACTAAACCGGCAAAGCTTGCGATCAGCGCAATGACGATTGCAAAGCTAATAATTTGCCATTGTAACACTTGGATACTCGAAAACACTTCATGCTTAGGTACTTGGGCAATAACAAATAAATCAGTGTTTTGAATTGGGCTTGCCGCCACTAAGGTTGCTTCACCATTAAGGTCAATTTCTTGTAAATTGAAGTCGCTTTGCGTTAGCAGTGTACGCGTGATGCCCGTTTTATAAACGTCATCCAATTTAGCTTTAGCGACTTTGTTCTCGTCTTTATGAAGTTGAATTAGCCCGTTTTTGTCTGCAACAAATACAAAGCCTGTTTTTTCAATTTGGAAGCGTTTTAGCATGGCCTGCATATCGTCAATGCTTTTAGCAAGACCTGCTAAACCAATGCCATTAGTTTGCTGGTGGTTAACAAACATTTTTACATCAGTGGGTGATTCTTGATAAATACTGATAGAAAAAGGCTGCGCAGTTTTGGTAAACGCAAAAAACCAGCCATCTTGCTCTTGCGTTAAAACACGTAAGAAGCCGTCTTGGTTCCAATATTGTGCCGTTTCACGATTAGCCCACGAAGCAGTTGCTAAATCGTATTGCTTAACAAGTCGGTTAAGCTCTTTTAGCAGTGTTTTATCATCAGTATTGCCTGAACGCGCCCACTCTAATACAAATTCGTTACTAGAGAGTTGCTCAGCGGCACTGATCATTTGATTTATATCGTGAGTAATATAGTTATCAATTGCTTGAAGTTTGCTAGGTAGCTCAGATTCAATCATTCGTTGTTCGATGATTTGTTTTGCACTGTATATCGCTGTTGCGCCGATTAACGCAGCAACAATGAGCGCAATTGAACTGCCAAGCAGTGTAATTTTTTTAGTAATGGTGAGTTGATTTAACGCCATGAAAGTGTCTTAGTTTACAACATTTAAGTCAGTAATTTTAGCATACACTTTATAGATGACGAATCAATGTAGGGACAAAAAAAAAGCCCAAAGCATATAAGCAATTGGGCTTGGTTTCTAACAAGCGAAACTTACTTTCCAGGGTTAAACAATTTTCTTCATTGCTGACATGTAACCACGTAGCTTGCTACCAATGATTTCAACCGGGTGCTCGCGTAGTGCTTTATTCACGGCAATCAAGGTTTGGTTATCAACTTGGTTGCTAGCACTATCAAGACCTTTACCAATCACATCAGTGTCGATGTCTTTCATAAAGTCTTGTAGAAGCGGTAAACACGCGTGGTTGTATAAGTAACAGCCATACTCTGCAGTATCTGAAATAGTTCGGTTCATTTCGAAAAGCTTCTTACGCGCAATAGTGTTTGCGATAAGCGGCGTTTCGTGTAGTGATTCATAGTAAGCAGATTCAGCGATGATACCTGCTGCAGTCATGGTTTCGAAGGCAAGTTCAACACCTGCTTTAACCATGGCAACCATTAAAATACCTTGGTCGAAGAATGCTTGCTCGCTGATTTCTTGGTCAGTATTTTGTTGCTTTTCGAATGCAGTTTCAGCTGTTTCTGCGCGCCATGCTAGTAATTTTGCGTCATCTTCAGCCCAGTCAGCCATCATACCGCGTGAGAATTCGCCGCTGATGATATCGTCCATATGCTTGTTATAAAGTGGGCGCATTATTGTTTTAAGCTCTTCACTTAATTCAAATGCTTTCACTTTTGCTGGGTTTGATAAACGGTCAAGCATGTTAGTCACACCACCATACTTAAGTGCTTCAGTGATCACTTCCCAACCATATTGGATTAGTTTTGATGCGTAACTTGCATCAATGCCTTTTTCGACCATTTTATCGAAGCAAAGTAGTGAACCTGTTTGTAACATGCCACATAGAATCGTTTGCTCACCCATTAAGTCAGACTTAACTTCTGCAATAAATGATGATTTTAGTACACCCGCACGATGACCTCCGGTACCTGCTGCATATGCTTTCGCTTGCGCTAAACCATGACCTTGAGGGTCGTTTTCTGGGTGAACTGCAATTAATGTTGGTACACCAAAGCCACGTTTGTATTCTTCACGTACTTCTGAACCAGGGCACTTAGGTGCAACCATGATCACTGTTAAGTCTTCACGGATTTGCATGCCTTCTTCAACAATGTTGAAACCGTGTGAATAAGCAAGTGTTGCGCCTTGTTTCATTAACGGCATGATGGCATTAACAACAGCCGTATGTTGTTTATCAGGTGTTAGGTTTAATACTACATCTGCTGTTGGGATAAGCTCTTCATAAGTACCTACGGTAAAACCATTTTCAGATGCGTTTAAGAAAGATTGACGACGCTCAGCAATCGCTGATTCACGTAATGTGTAAGAAACATCTAAGCCCGAGTCACGTAAATTTAAACCTTGGTTAAGGCCTTGTGCGCCACAACCGACAATAACGAGTTTTTTCCCTTTTAAAGCATCTACGCCATCAGCAAATTCTGATGGGTCCATGAATTCACATTGCGCTAATTGCGCTAACTGCTCTCTTAAAGGAAGAGTATTAAAATAATTCGCCATTGTTAGTGTCCTATAAATACAAGTTTGTTAGAAAATCAAAGAACCGACGTAGTGTTCTTTGTATGTGTTAACACTATGCAATTTTTAACCTTGCGTAAAATGATATATTTGAATTAAAGTATTTCATAAAATGAAATGGTGACCGTATGGATCATAAACATCTTAATTATTTTTTAGCTTTAGCTAAGACGCTGCACTTTGCCAGAGCGAGTGAGCTTTGCCATATCAGTGCGCCAACCTTGAGCCGTAACATCAAACAACTCGAAGAAGAGGTTGGGGTGGTATTGTTCAATCGGGATAATCGTACGGTTAAATTAACCCGCGAGGGAGAGTCATTTATTGAATACGCCAATGCGACGCTCGCTAACTGGCATCGTTTCAAAGCAAATGTACAAGAGCCACAACAACATATTTATGGCAATGTCAGTATTTATTGTTCCGTGACAGCCTCATATAGCTTTTTGCATCAAATACTCGAGCAACTGCGAATGCAGCACCCATATATAGAGATTACTCTCAATACCGGTGATCCCGCTCTTGCCATAAACCGCGTATTAGATGGTCATGAAGCGATGGCGATTGCCGCTAAACCAACAAAGTTGCCAGGGCAAATAGCGTTCACCAGTATTGGCTATTCGCCTTTGGTTTTGATTGCACCCAAAATTGCTTGTCCAATTAGCGATAAGCTTTCAGCAAGTGAGCCAATTGATTGGTCAGATTTAGAATTTATTGTTGCAGAGCAAGGTTTATCAAGGCAGCGGCTTGAGCAATGGTGGCGTAAAAAAAATATTCACGGTCGAATTTACGCGCAGGTTGCAGGCCATGAAGCCATGGTTTCTATGGTGAGTTTGGGATTAGGTATAGCCATGGTGCCAAAAATTGTACTGGATAACAGCCCGCTAAAAGATAAAGTACAAATAGTGAGTGATGCAGAGCAGACAATTACGGGTTTTGAAATTGGCCTCGCTGTTTTGAATAAAGAGCGCCACGATCCCGCACTCAATGCAATTTGGAGTATTGCTCAATCGCTTACTCAGCAAGCGATTTAACTTACTTTCTCGCAACTACTACTTTATTGTGAACAATATTATATTGATACAAATATCCTAATTATGCTTAGGTATTTAGTATTGGTTTTTGTAAAAAAAGTTCGTGGTTTTTGCTGGTTTTGCGTTTGCAAAATCCTTTTTCATTGATTTTTTTAAAGGGGTTGATACCGTATTTTAAAATAATAAAATTTTCATGGCGTAGACTCATGATACTCACAGCGCAAGCCGACCATTCTTTAAGCTACTCTAGCCACTGTTTGAAGTTAGCTATCCCGTTTATGGTGAAATATAAAATGCCAATTACGCCACTCAATTACGCGCTTTGGTATTGCTACGTGAGTGAAAAGAATCAAGATTTAAACAAAGAACTTGATAGTATTATTAAAAAATATAAAACCTGTGATCATGAGCAAGCGAAGCGACTCTTCAATAAATACCTTTCTAAAGACGATCTAAGTCTGTTTTATCAGCTCTCCACTGGTTTTAATAATGTCGTTGGCAAAGTGCACCAAGACATCAATGAGGCATTGACTTATTCCGCTGAATTTAATCTGGCTCTACAAGAGTGCCGTGAAACGTTAAATAAAGCAGACATCAGCCAAGAGAGTGGTTTTGATGATGTGCTGGATTGTGTTGAACGCTTAAGCGATGAATCAGCGGCACTGCAAAGCCGAGCTCAAGATTTTCAAAATCAGCTTGCGATGGCTTACTCTGAAATTACAGAACTAAAACAAGAGCTTGTTAGGTCACGAAGTAAGGCAGAAAAAGACCCTCTGACTGGGCTTTATAACCGCGGTAAATTTGATGAAGATATCGCGCGGTTTTGCCAAACCAATGACTTAGCAGAAGTCGCTGTCCTTACTATGGTTGATATCGATCATTTTAAACAATTTAACGATACATTTGGCCATCAAAAAGGAGACCAAGTTTTGCGTGCAGTGTCTGCAAAACTCCTTAAGCATGTCTCAAGTGTCGGTCAAGCTTATCGTTATGGGGGGGAAGAGTTTTGCTTCACCGCGCAGTTTGCAAGCATCAGTGATATGACCAACTTCACTCAACAACTACGTCAAGCTGTAACCAAATTACAAATCAAAGACCCTAACTCTAACAAGGTGTTAAGCCAAGTAACCGCTAGTTTTGGTATTGCGATAAAAGCTAAAAATAGTAACCCAGAACAACTTATAGCAAAAGCTGATAAAGCGCTCTATTTAGCCAAAGAGCATGGCCGAAATCGCATCGAAATCGTCGAAGAGTAACAAACTTAACCGATATATGTATCAAATTTGTGAATAGTTGTAACCTTGCAACGACAGTTTGTTCACATCTTGGTATTATGTTCTTATTGCAGAAATCTCTTTGGTCGTACAATAACAATGAAATCTCAAACGATCAGGATGTGCGCAGTGGTGTATGCCTTGTTTGGCATGCTATTGAGTCAAGCAAGCGCTGATGATTCAACGCGCACTGAACGTGAAAGCCGTGTGGCAAATCAACAGATTGATACCCAGCAGTGGCACCTAAGTATTAATACCGGAGCAGGGGTGATCACGAATCCCCTTCATGGTGGTGATAACTTACCTTTAATCGTGTTGCCTGAAATCGCTTTTTATGGTGAAAAATGGTTCTTTGATAATGGCCGTTTAGGTTATTCATTCCAAGAAAGCGATACTCATGTTGTTAATTTCGTTACTGAGTTCAACCCTGAGACTCGTTTCTTTATTGATTTTCATCCAAGCAATGTTTTTGCACTGCAAACATCGAATAGCTTTATTGTTGAATCGACCACCAGTAATGAACTGGCAGAAAAGTCGGTATCGACGAACGATATTAAAAAAAGACGTTGGGCCTTAGATGCCGGTATTAGTTATCACTATATACACAGTAATCATGTGATTTCTTTACAAGCACTTGCTGATGTCTCTGGTGTTTATAAAGGTCTGCGTAGTGCCTTGCAATGGCAATCACATCACCGGATAGGGAATTTATCAGTCGCACCTAGCCTGGGCGTTTGGTACAAATCAGCCAGACTAAATGATTATTTTTATGGTTTATCGGCTAAAGAGTCCTCATATGGGGAAATAGATGTTGGCAGTAGCTGGCAACCTTATGCTAAAATCGACGCCCGTTGGCCCCTGAGTGAGGCCAACTCTCTTCGTTTTCATTTAGCATATTATGACTACTCAGCCGTGGATGACAGTCCGCTTTTTGAACACACGTACTCGATGACTGCATTTATAGGATTCAATCATATTTTTTAATATGAAGTATTTTGTTTTTAGTCTGTGTGTGTTTGCTGCTGTTATTTGGGCTACCCCAAGCCATGCGCAAGCGACTCAGTTTGATATCACGCCAAAAGTGTGTGTTGTATTACAACAGCACGAATTTTGTGATCTTGAGTTAAAAGTTAGCTGGCAAACAGCACAACCTCAAGATCTGTGTCTGTTTCAAAATAATCAGCAAATTCAATGCTGGAACGACAGTAAAAAAGGGCTGTACAGCCATAAAGCGCGGGTTCAGGTTGAAACAATATACTCCTTAGTCAATCCGCACACGGGGAGCAAAATAGCGACCGCAAAAGTCGAAGTGCAAAGCACCGAAGCAAAAACAACGAGGCGTAGATTACGCTCACCGTGGAGCTTTTTTTAATTCAGGAGCAACCAATGGCAAAGATTTTACTTGTTGAAGATGATCTCGGCTTACAGCAGTTAACACGTGATTACCTTCAGCATAATGGGTTGGATGTTGCGGTCCTTGAACGCGGCGACGAAGTATTTGAATACCTAGAAAACAACCCCGTTGATTTAATGATTTTAGATGTGATGTTACCGGGTAAAGACGGGTTTAGTGTGTGCCGCCAGGTACGTGATAAATTTAGCTTACCTATCTTAATGCTGACTGCAAAAGGTGAGGACTTTGACCAAGTGATTGGCCTAGAACTCGGCGCAGATGATTATGTTATTAAGCCTGCTGAACCACGCGTTTTATTAGCGCGCATTAATGCGCTGTTACGCCGTGGACAAGCTAGCACTAAAGCACCTGAAGAGCTGAGCTTTGGTGATTTAAGCATTGATAAAACCAGCCGCATTGTTACACTTAAAGGCAATGAAATTACACTTACATCTCATGAGTTTGAGTTGCTTTGGTTACTGGCGTCAAACGCAGGTGAAGTGTTAAGTCGTGAACACGTGCATCAACATATGATTGGTCGTCAATATGATGGTTTAGACCGTACAGTTGACGTACGCGTGTAACGTATCCGTAAGAAACTAGGTGATAATAGTGATAAACCATACCGAATTAAAACAGTTTGGGGGCAAGGTTACCTCTTCGTATCTGATGCATGGGATATGTAATCATTAATGGGGAAACTATTTGCTAGCTTATATCTTTATATAATAGTTTCTCTGTTTCTCGTTAGTGGGGTCATAGAACAGTTATGGCCCTACGAAGAAACTCAACAACAAATTGCCCTTGACCAAGAGTTTGGTAAATCCCTTTGGTTATTAAGCCAAACTGATAATGGCTTAGCAAAACTTCAGCAAGAATTTGCAAGTGAGGTCATAAATCTCACTGATCTAGCACTCCCTGATGACCTAAAAAAACAGCTCAACAATGACCATTACCTGTATTTGTTTAATCAAGAACAAAAAGTGGTTTGGTATATAGCCCTTAATGACACACAGCTTTTACATGTAGGCCCTTTGTCTGTATCCAATCCTAATTTTAGCTCTGTTTGGCCCTACTTTTTATTATTGACCGTGATTGGCGTGCCAATAGGGCTATGGAGCCTATTGCTGTGGCGCGATTTTAATAAACTTACTCTTGCTTGTGAGGCAGTAGGAGGGGCACAAGACTTTGAACTTCACGATGCCTCTAAATCATTTTTTCTGCCGATTACGGATACACTCAACGCGATGCAAGAGCGCATTCAATACCTTCTGGCAGCGCAGCAAGAGCTGACTTCTTCCGTTTCGCATGAATTTAGAACCCCCCTTGCGCGGTTAAAGTTCGCTGTTGCGATGCTTGAAGAGCAAATCGAGAATGAAAAATCCTACACTTACATTGATAACATGCAGGCAGATATTGCAGAGCTTGAAGCACTGGTGTCAGAAATGCTTGAATACGCGCGACTTGATTCACACCAACCAAGCTTAAAGCCCCGTTCCTGTGACCTGACAGCGCTTATTAACAGTGTGGTGAATAAGCTTGAGTTTGCTACTGATATAGAGGTCGCAGTGAGTGCTCCTAAGCTGCTCTACTACGAGTGTGACGAGCATTTTATGGCGCGTTGTATTCAAAACCTATTAGGTAATGCACAAAAATACGCAAATCATAAAATTCATGTCAGCCTTGAAGAGTTGGGGGATTCGATACAAATAAGTGTTGAAGACGATGGTCCTGGGATCGCTAAATCTGAATGGCAAAGTATTTTTAAGCCATTTACTCGTTTAGATAAAAGTCGTGATAAGAAAACCGGCGGCTTTGGATTAGGGCTTGCCATTGTCGCTAAAATTGTTAGTTGGCATCAAGGGCAGTCTGAGGTGTGTGATTCACCATTAGGTGGAGCTAAATTTACGATTCATTTGTTTAAAAGTAACTCGCTTTAAATTACAGGCATAAAAAAAGCGCCTAGGGCGCTTTTTAAAGATTAAAACCAAAAATAAACAAGTAGCAAAGTAATAGACCGCGGCTATTTATAAAAGTTCGAAAAAATATTTAATTATTTTTCATCTAATAATGGCATTAGCATTTTTTCGAGGCCATTGAGCTTCACTTCATACATCATCGCCAGTTGTGCACCTAACTGAGAGTCTGGAAATCCTTGTTGTTTAAACCACACTAAATACGGTTCAGGGAGCAACAATAAAGGGCGACCAGCATATTTTCCAAATGGCATCTTGGTATTTATGGCGCGTTTGAGTTGAGCTGTATCCATCTTTATCTCAAAGAAATTTTAAAGTCAGATAATACGGTAAAAAGGGGAGAGAAAATAGGCTGTGACGGGCAAGAAACAGCCTATTTAGTGAGGGATGTAGGCCCTCTAAATTACAACCACTAAATCGATTACAGCAGTTTAGTGTAGTTGGTAACGACGCTTTTTCGTAAAGCCAAGCTGTTTTAGCTTAACGACGATAGTCGGGTCGTCAATTCGCTCAGGTGTTTCACTGTCACGAAGAAAATGATCACTTGGTACTTGATATACATCGAGCATCTTGTTGAACAGCACCGTTCTGATATCCATTGCAGTCATGCCATTCTTTTGTAACTCATCAAGTTGCTGCTGAATATCTGAAAGTTTCCCGGTACGTGCATCATCCGTGTTTGCTAAAAACTCGTTGGTAAACTTATTTTTCATTTAAACAACCTCAATCCATCTAACAAGTGCTGTGAAATAAACAGCGGTACAACAACACTGTTAAACTTTTTTGTGTTAAAAATAGATACTTAGCTAAGCATCTTGAAATTAATTCTACTCTTTTTTTTAGCCTGATTGCTAATCTGGATGTAAAGCTTTGTAAATAAGCTTGACCCAATAGGGGGACTGATTTGATTTGCTAAGAAAACTAGTTAGCCAACTAACTGAATACAGTGAAAATAATTCTCAGTACCATGAAAAGGTACCGAGAATATTTTTTTACATTAAGAGAAAAGTTTTTGTTTTACATGCTCAGCGAAGCCGCTACCAGCTTCTAAATAGAAGTTATATGTGGAATCAACCCCCATATCTTCTAGTTCTTTTTGCTGATCTGGGTAGTTTGCAATGGCTGTCACCTGACCTTGATAGCCTGAAGCTCGAAGTTGTTCCAACGCAAATATATTTTGCATATGCTTTGGCATTGCAAGCATCACCATACCCACATGGGAGTGATTCACTCGCTGCCAAAAGTCTGGGTCAGTTGCATCGGCTAGTAACACTCGGCGGCCACGTTTAATGTGTTTTTCAACCACATCAGGCTTGATATCAATGCCCGCAACGAGATTTGGGTGTGTTTGACTGATTGTTTCATAGGCACCCGTACCAATGCGGCCCATTCCAAATATAACGATTTTAGTGTCATTTAGATTTACCGGCAGCTCTTCTGCAAGGCGGCTGTTACTTTCAAATTTAAGCAACCAATGTTCAATTTTTACATACACTTCATTCGAGCGTTTATTTAAAGGCGATGCGAGTATAAAGGTGATTGACACAGCGATAGCCATAACGGCGAGCCATTCAGACGTGATTAGATTGCTAGTGGCTGCAACAGCGCAGACAATCAAGCCAAATTCACTGTAATTAGCTAAGCTAAACGCGCTTAATAGTGAAGTACGGGCACGTAATTTGAAAGCGTTTGTCAGCACATAATAAAGTGCAACTTTTAATGGCAAGACTAAAATTACGATGAGTGCAACAATCACTGCGTTGCTGGTCAGCTCTGCATTCAAACCAATATTTAAGAAAAAACCAACCAGTAATACGTCTTTTAAATTAAGCAGTGATTTTGATAGCTCGCCAGCTTTTTTATGAGACGCGAACATCATACCGATGATCAACGCACCTAAATCACCTTTAAGGCCTGCAAACTCGAAGGCTTGATAACCAATAATCAGCGCAAAGAAAAAGCCAAACAGGGGCAATAACTCACCGTGTTTTGAGCGATTTAATACCCAGAACATCACAGGGCGTAAAATAGGTAAACCAACCAATAATGCCAAAGCCCAAATGTTCGGGGCCTTACCAGTACTGATGGCTAAGAATATGACGGCAAAGATATCTTGCATAACTAAGATACCAATGGCGATTTTACCATGGAGGCTTGCCATTTCACCGCGTTCTTCAAGTACTTTTACAGCAAAAACGGTGCTTGAGAAGCTAAAAGCAAAACCGACTAACAATGCACTTTGCCAAGTAAGTTCGTTAAATAAAGGCAGGGCAAGGGCTCCTAGCAACAACATAAAACCACTGAAGAGCGTACTGCTTAAAACAATATGCATTGAGGCGGGCGCCCAAACTTGTGGTTTCATTAAGTTTGATACTTTGAGCTTAAGACCGATGCTAAACAATAACAAAGTAACACCCAAGCTTGCCAATGTATTCAGCAGCTCGGTTGTCTTATATCCATATAGGTTGAGTGCAAAACCCGCTAATAAAAAGCCGATAAGAGGAGGCAGCTTTAGCTGGTAAACAGCAAAGCCACAAACGAACGCGGTAGCAAAGTAAATTAGTTCCATAGTTTTTCTTTTGACTTCATTTGTTAGAAGTGTAGCGAAATATTTGTTGTTGGAAAACAATATCAGACAGTAAGAGTTCAAAAAATAAGCACTTATACATGATTTATTGATTAATCCGCCAAAAGCATCATTTTTTCGCTGACATTAGCTTTTAATTGTGGTTAAGATGCATTAACAAAGGAATTTAAGCCATAGGTTAGAAGCTGGCTTAAGGAGAAAAGATGTTTAAGAAAATCCTTGCATCAGTAGGTATTGGTGCAGCAAAAGTTGACACTGTACTTGAGACAGAGCATTTACAACCGGGTCAAAAATTTAATGCCGTTATTGTTATTAAAGGCGGCGATGTTGATCAAGACATATCGGGTTTAGACTTAGCTCTGATGACGCGTGTTAAAGTCGAAGGTGAAGATGGTGAGTACTTTACAAACCATGTGATTGAAAAGTGGCGAATTACAGATATCGGCACGATAGCAGCAGGTGCTGAAAAACATATTCCATTTGAAGCACGCCTGCATTCAGAAACACCGATCACCGAAATTAACGCTGGTTATAACCAATCACATGTGTGGCTTGAAACAGGCCTAGATATTGATTTAGCCCTTGATCCCACTGATCGTGATGCACTTCACATTTATCCTAATGATGCGGTGAGCACGTTAATGGAAGCGATGGATAGACTTGGCTTTAGTTTAGTCAAAGCGGATGTTGAAAAAGGCTTCTTAAGAGCGCCGACATTCCAGTCACATTCGGGTTGTTATCAAGAGCTAGAGTATCGTCCAAATAGCCGAAGCCTGTTTGGCTTGCAAGAGATTGAGTTGTCGTTTGTGCCTGAAGCACATAAAACCCATGTGCTCATCGAGCTTGATCGTGCCTTTAGAGGGGATGGTTATGTCGATTTAACGATTGAGCATGATCATGTAAATCTATCGCAGCTGTGTGATCAGCTAGAACGATTATTTGCTTAAAGACTAACGACTGAATAGCGAGTTAAAACCCAGCTACGGCTGGGTTTTTTGTCTTCATAAAGGAGCATTATGTTTTCTATTAAAAGTTATAACGAACTCAGTAAAGATGAGTTATTTGCCATTTTACGAGTGCGGGTTGATGTATTTGTGGTAGAGCAAACTTGCCCTTACCCAGAAATTGACGAAGTGGATAACAATGCGCAGACCCAACACGTGTTCTTGATTAAAGGTCAGCAGGTGGCAGCCTATGCACGATGTTATAAAAAGAATGAGCAATTTAGCGCATTTGGTCGAGTGCTGGTTGCAGAGCAATTTCGTGGTGAAGGACTCGCAACCAAGCTGGTGCAAACCGCGATAGATACATGTAAAGAGCATTGGCCTGATAAAGCGATTATGATTGGTGCTCAGTGTTACTTAACAGCGTTTTATCAGCAATTTGGTTTTGAGAATGTGGGGGATGATTACTTAGAAGATGGTATTCCACATCAAGATATGTGTTTGAAGTAGCCTAATGGCCACTTCAAACATAAACATTGATTAGTTCAACAGTGAGTTAGCAAATACCAGTGCGATGGCAAGTGGGCAAATAAACTTGATGTACCATGGCCATACTTTCCAGAAGAAACTATTGGCAGCTTCCGGGCATCCTTGTTGAATTTCTTTTAGTAACGATGCGCGATGCCAAATCCAACCAACGAAAATACAGCACATTAAGCCAAGAACAGGTTGTCCAATCTTAGTGGTTAAGGTGATCACAAAACCAAATAGCGTTCCTAAGTTAAAGACAATTGTAAAACTAATCAGGGCAATAATACCGCCAATAATCCAAGTTGCTTGTACACGCTTTAGCGCAAAACGCTCAACAGCATAAGAAACGGGTGCTTCTAGCATCGAAATTGATGAGGTTAACGCTGCAATACTCATTAACGCAAAGAAAGCAAAACCAACAAAAATACCCACATTGCCCATACTAGTGAAAAGTGCCGGTAGTACTTGGAATACAAGCGTATCTTCAGAAAGTAGTGCACCTTCTGCTGAGAAAATCTCAACGCCCTGCGCCTGTGCTACATACATTGCGGGGATAATAAGTAAACCGGCTACAAAGGCAATAAACACATCGATTAAAGTCACATAAGCGCCTAACGATACTAGGTTTTCTTTTTTGCTGATGTATGAGCCGTAGATGATCATTACGCTAGTACCAAGCGATAATGAGAAAAATGCTTGTCCTAACGCATTCACTAATAACTCAGGGTTTAAAATCGATGAAAAGTCTGGCACTAAATACGCTTTTAAGCCTTCCATTGCGCCATCTTGAGTCATTACATAGATGATTAGCATAAACAAAATACCTAACAGGGCAGGCATTAAGCGCTTAGACCATTTTTCAATGCCGTTTTCGACGCCTTTAGAGATAATCGCAACGGTTAAAATAATAAATGCGGCAGTAAATATTAGGTTTCTTGATAGTGATTGCTCACTAAGCCAAGCGCCAGCGTGATCTTGGCCCGCTAATTGTGCAACAGGTTCTAGGGTCGCACTTAGCATCCAACCTGCCACGATAGCATAGAAGCTAAGGATGAGACCGGCACAAATAATACCGCCAAAGCCCACCATGAAGGCGAACTTCTTTTGCCATGCTTGATTCGTTACTTTTCGAAGTGAAGTGACGGCATTAGCTTGACCATGACGACCAATCACTAACTCAGCCATTAAAGCAGGGTAAGCAAGGCAAAATGCTAATATTAAATAAGCCACTAAAAATGCGGCACCGCCATTACTTGCAGTTTGCGTTGGGAAACCCCAAATATTTCCTAAGCCAACAGCAGAGCCTGCTGCAGCCATAATAAATCCAAAGCGGGAGCTGAACTCCCCACGTGATGCGCTCATATTATTGTTACTTCTCTATTTGTGACGGCGCTGACAATCTACTTGAATTAACACTAAATAAAAAGGGTTAATCTAGGTCAAATTCGTTCTATATATTGTTATCTTTGAAGTCAGCGTACATTTCGTGCAATTGTTCTCTACAATACGAGACAATTAACGTAATTGAAACATGTTTAAAGGCTTTTATTTTGAATTGAAAGAGTAAAACACGCGCCACCTAGCTGCTTACTTTTTGATACTTCGACCGTACCATGATGCCAATCAACAACTTTTGCAACGATAGCAAGGCCGAGCCCGTAGCTTTCGCCATCTCGATTGCGATGCGTTTGTTCTTGGAAAAATGGGCTAAATACTTTTTGCCAGTTTTGTTCGCTGACACCCGGGCCGTCATCTTCAATTTTAATCATAACGGACCCACTGGTACTCGTAGCACTGAGTAAAATTTCTGATTCAGCAAAGTCGCAAGCATTACTTAATAAGTTAACAATGGCGCGAGCTAACCAGTGTAAGTCAGCACAAATATCACCGCCTTCAACGTGGTGATTAATACGCAAGCCCTGTTGTTCAAGCTTAGGCTCAATCTGATGGATTAAAGTCAGAATATAGGTTTCTAGATCAGAATGATTAAAGGTCAGTTGATTCGCTTTTTGCTCAAGGGTTGCAAATGCTAGATAGCTTTTTAGCATTGACTCCATTTGATCTAAGTCGTTTTCCATTCGTGCAAGATACTCAAGGCGCTTTTCGTCATTGCTACAATCTTGCGCTGCCTCTAGGCCAAACCGTAAACAAGCGATAGGTGTGCGGATATCGTGAGATAAACTCGATGCCATCAACTTATTCTCATCAAGAAGTTTTTCAATTTGACTCGCCATGCGGTTAAATGTCAGCTCAACATCTTTGATATAGGTAAAGTGAGATACGTGAATACGACTTTTTAAGTCACCTTTAGCAAAGCGCTTTGCTGCTTCATTCAAAACGGTTAAACGCTTGGCGAGTGGCGCAATAATAAACCCCATAAATATGCATAACCCTGCATAGAACAACAAGGTCAGTAATACATCGTTGCCTTGCTCATGCGTTAAATCTTTATCTAAACGCATTTTTAGATGATGCGTATTAAGTGCTGCATCACTGTAAAGTAAATAATAGCCTTGTTGATCTTCGAGGATAAGGCCGCTCGGTTGGGTTATTTGTGATAATAGTGAATGGGGAAGTGCAAGCGATTGTGTCGGACGATATTCAAGTTGCACTGCAAAGTCTTGATTAATATCCGTGATAGCTTGCTCGCGCTGTTTAGCGTCAAGCTTAGCGAGTTGTTTTGCAAACCCTTTAATCATTTGTGTTTCGCTAGAAAACACATCTTGAGGTGTTTGGGTTTGTTGGCTAAAAGCATCAATTAGCCAACCCAAAACAATGATTGAAAGCAGGGCGCTACCGAGTAGCGAAATATAAAACTTTTTCACAGGCGCGAGTCGTTATTGCCAAGCTGTGGCAACGAGTAAATAGCCTTTGCCCCAAATAGTTTTAATTTTTTCAGGGTGCTGTGGGTCATCATTAAACTTTTTTCGTAATGATGAAATCAGCACATCAACACTTCTGTCCAAGCCATCATATTCACGCCCTTTCGTTGCCTTAAATACCGCATCACGAGAAACCACTTGGCCTGCATTACTTGCTAAATAATGGAGTAAAAGGTACTCAGCGCTTGAAATATGGACCTCTTCGTCTGCTAGGTAAACTGTGCGTGACTCCGTATTGATTGATAACTTACCTACATTAATAAGCTCAGAGTTTGTGCTTGATTCGTGTGTATCTGACTTAGAGCGAAGAGCCGCTTTTATGCGTGCTAGTAAAGCGCGAGGGCGAACGGGCTTCATCATGTAATCAGTTGCACCTACTTCAAGGCCAATCACTTCATCCATTTCATCATCACGCGCTGTTAGCATGATAATCGGGGCCTGATAAAACTGTCGTAAATCGCGGCATACACTAATACCATCTTGGCCTGGTAGCATAATATCTAACAACACTAAATCTGGATTTGTTTTGCGGACTTGCTCAACGACTTGGTCGCCACGCTGGCATAGTGTCGTTTTGTAGCCTTGTTCAACTAAATATTCCGCAACCCAATTGGCGAGGGAGATATCATCTTCAACTAATAAGATAGTTCCGTAATGTTCCATTATTTACTCCTGCTTAGAACAGTCGCCAACGACGTTTCTTCTGACGATTTTTATAGACCCACTGTAATTGTATTTCAGTGCTTGCGACAACCTTACCGTTATCACTACTTATAAGTTCAAAACCAATGGTTTCTGCTGAATCAAATTGGTATCTAAATAAGCCTTTTTGTTGCATCAACCAACATTGCATTATGTGCTTGCTCTGTGCGTTGCGTAAGCAGTAATTGCCAATTTGTTGCTGATGCCAAGTTATATCAACCTCAGCATAGCAATTTCTGCCCTCTCGTAGTGCAACGCACGTATCGGGCAGGGCAATGAGTGCATTTTCAGCTTTTTTCTCACCTTCTGGCTGTTGCTCGGCTAGCAATGGCCCTGACAGTAATAAGGTAAAGCACAAGTAATACTTAGAAAACATAACGCACGCCTACCTTGGCTTTATGCTGATACTCTTGAGAGATAATAGGGCTTTGGTGAATATCGTTTGAAAACCAAGTCGATAACCAACCAGTTAAAAACACCCAATGTCTGTTAATTGGGTATTCTGCATGAAATTCAAAAATAAGACTGTAAGAGGTATCTGGGCTATATACAGGGCGAGTTGCCAAGGCTTCAGAGTCTGAAATGCCAAAGTAGTAATTTGTAAAGTCTTCTGAGTAGGCACTTAAACCAACGCCAGAGCGAAACTCCCAATTCCGCCAAGGGATAATCTGGCTAAAAAACGAATTCATTACCCAGCCATTGTGTGCTCCCGACACGTCATGTAAGTACTCAAATGAAATTTGCGAGTTTTCAAAGCGGCGCGATAAACGAAGACCTACATCAAAATCGTAGTCGCGCGTTCTAATACCTTCGAGCTCTTTAATGACGTCATTGCCGTAAATGTTTAAGCCTGTTTCATCAAAGCCTGATTGAATATTAGTACCGACAATATCTAAGCCCCATTCAAATTTATCGATAACGCTGTAACCTAAGGTTAAACCACCACTGAGTTGGCTTTGATCGTAATCGAGGTAAAAGCTGTCGTAAGAAACGGCGAGGTGAACGTCTGGCTCTATGCCATCATTGTAAGAATCCATGCCTACAAGGTAAGAATCTTCAATGTAGTACCCTAAACCTATGCCCCAGTCCCATGCAAAGCCTTGGCTTGGTTCTAAAGTATTGTCTGCATAATAGCGGTTACTTGCTTGGCTTGTAGCGCTAAGCAAGGTTAAACACGTCAATAATAGGGCACTGTAAACTCGCAACGTTGCATCCTTGTCTGTGAGAAAGGGTAATAGCTTATAGTATATTGTTAAGGAGTTCCTGTAATCTGTAAAAAAATGTAGTAGCAGAAATTGGAAGTGTAAGAAAGTGTTACGAATTCAAAGAGGGGTGCTGCTTGCCTATGGGCAGACAAACAGCGTATTCAAATTACTGCACTTTTATTTTATCGATTAAAATGCTGCTCAAGTAATACTGCATCATAGGTGTAAGTGCACTAATTTCTGTTCGGTTACAGGGACCTTGCTCTTTTTTAAAGGCGTTCATTCGTGTAATCGTTTGGTAAGCTGGAATCGTTACGTCTTGATTAACACGCGCCATACGAGCTTGTTCAGAGTTTTGCTCGTGCACAAAACTCGCAACTTCTAATTCATTCTTTATTAGTTGCTGTTGTTCAAAGCTATAAATTAGCGGTTCACGGTGAAAGCTTGCGCTATCTATTGATGATTTTGCAAACCAAACAACGTCACCGGTTTTTTTGTGGGTAAGGCGCATACTTACCTGACCTAAAATCGTTGCACATTGCTGAACAGGGAACTGTTTTGCTACTTCTTCGAATAAAGGCAATGGTTTTTCGGGTTTCACCAATTTGTATTCTGTGTCTTCAATGAGCTCAAGGTCTAACTGATGAATTGATAGGGTATAGTCAGCTTGTGCGCCTTCAGCGACAACCTTTAATTGCTTTGCTGTCAGTGCTTCAGTGATTTGCGAATAAAGTGTATCTGTGACACTGGTTTTATCAGCAACGATGCTCACCGTTTGGTTTTTACTTACAGCATGTGCAGGTAATTGTACTGATTTTACTTTAGGCGCCGCATGCTCTGTTTGATACTCAACTTGAAAACGTTGGCTCTGTAAGCTAGGTTTTTTTGGCATAGCAAGTAATGGTGCAGGTTCAGGTTTTAAAGCGCAACCGGCTGAAATTAAAGTAAAAAACAAAACTACAAGTAAGCGCATAAAGATTAATCTACCCATAAATATTTAAGATTAAGCGTATTGTACGTTAGTCGAGACAAAAGTTCATGATAATATGTGATCAGAAACTTCCTAATCAGACTTAAAAAAATAAATAATGAAGTACAGCTTATCCTTAATACCTTTTTTCCTTTGTTCTTTATTACTGCTCTCAATGAGTAGTGAAGCTGCTTCGAGTGATAAACAATGGCAAACTTTCGTTGCTGATTACAATAAACACCTTACCCGTAAACTACGCAGTAAAGGAATTCCGGGCGGATCTCTGGCAATTGTTAATATTGGTCAGGATGATTTTATTCGTGGCATCGGGCGAACAAAAATTGAAAATGGTCGTAATGTTGATAAGCATACCCGGTTTCGTTTAGCGTCAGTTTCAAAAACCTTTGCGGGTTCTTTAACTGCAAAGCTGGCTGCACAAGGGGAATTTAATATTGATGATCCTATTAGTAAGTTTATTCCCGCTTTTGCTAACACTGCTTATAAAGATGATTTAAAAATTTACCATATACTCAGTCATTCTAGTGGCTTGGTCCCTAATGCGTACGATAACTTAATCGAATCGCGGATGAGTTACCCCGATATCGTTGCGCAACTATTAACCGTTGAGCCTATCTGTAAACCGAGCGAATGCTATGGGTATCAAAATGTGATGTTCAGTTTGATTGACTCTGTCATTTTTCAATCAACTCAGATGGATTACTCACATTGGATTTCTGAATATATTTTTGCGCCATTGAAAATGGTCGATGCCAGTGTAGGCTTTGATGAGATGGTGAAAGACGATAACTATGCACATCCTCATGTACGCGGCCGAAAACGTTGGTATACATCACGATTAAAGAAGAACTATTACAAGGTCCCCGCAGCTGCGGGAGTGAATGCCAGCGCAAATGATATGGCTATCTGGTTGAATGCGCAGCTAGGGCAGTACCCAGATGTATTACCGCTAGAAGCATTAATAAAACAAACACGTCCTTATACTCACACCAAAAAAGAGACTCGTCGTAGAGTTTGGCGCGAACATGTTAAAGATGCTTATTACGGGCTAGGCTGGCGTGTATATAACTATGATGATGAAGTGCTGTATTACCATAGTGGTTGGGTACAGGGGTATCGCAGCGATATTGTGGTATTTCCGCATCTGAATATAGGTTTTAGCTTAGTGCTAAATGCAGAAACGGGTTTGATCAATGAATTAACTACCGAGTTTATCAACCGGGTACTTAAGTACACCCGAGAACAAAAATAGTGCGAGTCAAAACGTTTAGTTACAAATTCGTGCAAAATTATTTTTGCCAATAAAAAAGCCAGCATTTTAGCTGGCTTTTTTATGATTAGAGATTACTCAGGCGAAAGTTAACCGCGTGGTAATTGAATCTTTTTCTCTTCGCTTTGGCGATACAATACAATTGTGTGACCAATTGTTTGTAATTTAGTTGCGCCAGTTTCGCGAACAATCGCATCAAAAATCAATGCTTTAGTTTCGCGCTCGTCAGTAGGTACTTTTACTTTGATTAGTTCGTGGATATTTAACGCGTTTTCAATTTCAACTAAAACGCCTTCTGTTAAACCGTTTGCACCAAGTAAAACAACAGGTTTTAAACTGTGTGCTTGACCTTTTAAAAACTGCTTTTGTTTGTTCGATAATTTCATGATGTTACAAATTTTGCTGAATATGGCTTGAATTAAGGGTATTCTAACGCCATCTAGAGAATATTACTAATTAGTTACGTATTAATTTTATGGCAAATAAAAAACATTCGGCCAGTTCTAAGCGTTGGCTGAAGGAACATTTCGACGATCCTTATGTTCACGAAGCGCAAAAGAGAGGTTGGCGTTCTCGTGCGGTATTCAAATTAGACGAAATTCAAAACAAAGATAAATTAATCAAACCATCGATGACAGTGGTTGATTTAGGTGCTGCGCCGGGAAGTTGGTCACAGTATTTAGCCGAAAAGGTTGGTGATAAAGGCCAAGTTATTGCTTGTGATATTTTACCAATGGATTCACTCGCAGGTGTTGATTTCCTACAAGGTGACTTTCGTGAAGAAGCAGTGCTTGATGCACTTTTAACTCGCATCGATGGGAAAAATGTTGATGTAGTTTTTTCTGATATGGCACCGAATATGAGCGGTAATACATCGGTAGACCAAGCGGGTAGCATGTATTTAGTTGAATTGGCATTAGACATGTGCCACCAAGTTTTAAAGAAAAATGGTGCATTTTGTGTCAAAGTCTTCCAAGGCGAAGGATTTGATCAATACTTACAAGAAGTACGTAATAGCTTTAAAGCGGTCAAAATTAGAAAGCCTGACGCATCGCGTGCCCGTTCTCGCGAAGTTTATATAGTGGCGACAGGCTACAAACTGTAGTACAGTTGTGCTGCGTTAAGTAGAATTTAAATTAATTGGATACAAGAGGTTAACTCCTTGAGCGATATGGCGAAAAATCTAATACTCTGGCTGGTCATTGCAGTAGTGCTAATGTCAGTGTTTCAGAGCTTTAACGGTGGTGATCAAGCTGATCGCCAAACAAGTTACACTCAATTTGTTAGCGACGCTCGTAGTGGCGCTATTCAAGAAGTTTCTATTGAGAGCACCACAGGTACAATTACGGGTACCAAAACAAATGGTGAGCGCTTTCAAACTATCATGCCAATGTATGACAAAGACATCTTGAATGATCTTTTAAAAAGCAATGTAAATGTTAAAGGTGTTAAGCCTGAAGAGCAGTCTTTCCTTGCCAGCATTTTAATCTCTTGGTTCCCAATGTTACTGCTTATTGGTGTATGGATTTTCTTCATGCGTCAAATGCAAGGTGGTGGTGGTAAAGGTGCGATGTCTTTCGGTAAGAGTAAAGCGCGCCTGATGAGCGAAGACCAAGTTAAAACAACGTTTGCTGATGTAGCGGGTTGTGATGAAGCGAAAGAAGATGTAACTGAACTGGTTGACTTCTTACGTGACCCATCTAAGTTCCAGAAACTGGGTGGTAGCATTCCGAAAGGCGTGTTAATGGTAGGTCCTCCTGGTACCGGTAAAACCTTGCTTGCTAAAGCGGTAGCTGGTGAAGCAAAAGTGCCGTTTTTCACAATCTCTGGTTCAGATTTCGTAGAAATGTTCGTTGGTGTCGGCGCATCACGCGTACGTGACATGTTCGAGCAAGCAAAAAAAGCAGCACCTTGTATCATCTTTATTGATGAAATTGATGCCGTAGGCCGCAAACGTGGCGCAGGCATGGGTGGTGGTCATGATGAGCGTGAGCAAACACTTAATCAAATGCTTGTTGAAATGGACGGTTTTGAAGGTAATGAAGGTATTATCGTAATTGCTGCAACGAACCGCCCAGATGTATTGGACCCTGCGTTATTACGACCAGGTCGTTTTGACCGTCAAGTTGTTGTTGGTCTTCCTGATATCCGTGGTCGTGAACAAATTCTTAAAGTTCACATGCGTAAAGTGCCGTTAGGCGACAATGTAGAAGCTGCGGTAATTGCACGTGGTACGCCAGGATTCTCTGGTGCTGATCTTGCAAACTTAGTAAACGAAGCCGCTTTGTACGCAGCACGTGGTAACAAACGTGTTGTAAGCATGGCTGAGTTTGATGCTGCAAAAGATAAAATCATGATGGGCGCAGAGCGCAAGACCATGGTGATGAGTGAGCAAGAAAAAGAAATGACTGCTTACCATGAAGCAGGTCACGCGATTGTTGGTCGCATGGTGCCTGAACATGATCCAGTGTATAAAGTGTCTATCATTCCTCGTGGTCGTGCACTTGGTGTAACTATGTACTTGCCTGAGCAAGACCGTGTGAGCCACTCTAAAGAGCTTTTAGAGTCAATGATTTCTAGCCTTTACGGTGGTCGTATTGCTGAAGCACTTATCTACGGTGATGATAAAGTTACCACAGGTGCAAGTAATGATATTGAACGTGCAACAGATATTGCTCGTAAAATGGTTACTCAGTGGGGTCTAAGTGAAAAACTAGGTCCATTACTTTACGCTGAAGATCAAAACGAAATGTACATGGGTGGCGGCGGCAGTCGTGCTATGAGCATGTCTGATGAAACAGCAAAAGTAATCGATAGTGAAGTTCGCTTATTCTCAGACCGTAACTATCAACGTGCAGAGCAAATCCTTAAAGATAACATTGATATCTTACATGCGATGAAAGATGCACTAATGAAGTACGAGACGATTGATGCGGGTCAAATTGATGACTTAATGGCACGTCAGCCTGTACGCGAGCCGCGTGATGTTCATGATCGTCGCTCTGATGATAAAAAGCCAACCACATCTACTTCTAAAGTAGTGGAAAGTGAGGCAAAAGAGTCAGAACAAACGTCAGAAACAAAAACAAATGTTGATGACAAAGCCGAATAGTCGGTACAATTAGACACAGAAAGGCCCCGCTAGTCGGGGCTTTTTTATTACAAAAAAATGCGCAATTTTCAAACTGTTATCTAGAATAATAAATGCGCAATTGACGCTAATTAATAGCATAGGTGTTCAATGACCGTTCTTAACTTACCTCGAGGTCGTACATTACACCTCGACTCCCCAGTCGTGATGGGGATTTTAAATGTCACTCCAGACTCTTTTTCTGATGGTGGTAGTTACTGTCAGCTAGACAGCGCTGTCAAACAAGCTCAAACGTTATTAAATCAAGGCGCAAAAATAATTGATATAGGTGGTGAGTCAACCCGCCCTGGAGCACCTGATGTATCTCTTGAAGATGAGCTCGAACGCGTTATTCCATTAGTTAAAGCCCTAAGAGCAACCAGCGATTGTATTATTTCTATTGATACCAGCAAAAGCGAAGTGATGCGCCAAGCGATTATTGCAGGAGCTGATATCATCAATGATGTCAGAGCATTGCAAGAACCAGGGGCGATTGAGGTATTGGCCCAATACCCAGGGGTAGCAATTTGCTTAATGCATATGCAAGGTCAGCCCCGAACGATGCAAAGTAACCCACACTATGATGATTTGTTTGCTGATATTAATGAGTTCTTCACCGAGCGTTTAGCCGCGTGTGAGCAAGCGGGTATTCAGCAACAACGTATTATTTTAGATCCAGGTTTTGGTTTTGGTAAAACTTTGGCTCATAATTATCAAATACTTAAAGAATTTAATCTATTTAATAAGTTCAACTTACCAGTTTTAGCAGGTCTTTCTCGTAAATCAATGATCGGTAATTTATTAAATAGAGACACGAATGAACGCTTAGCAGGAAGCCTTGCTGGTGCACTGATTGCAGCACAAAATGGTGCAAAAATCATTCGTGTTCATGACGTACAAGAAACAGCTGACGTGCTAGCGGTTTGGCAAGCATGTGAACGAGGAATTTCAAATGAGTAACACAAGAAAGTATTTTGGCACAGATGGTGTGCGTGGCATGGTGGGTGAGTTTCCAATCACTCCTGAATTTGCGCTAAAGCTAGGTTGGGCTGCAGGCCGCGTTTTATCAAAAATTGGTACCAAAAAAGTCATTATTGGTAAAGATACTCGTATCTCTGGCTATATGCTCGAAACATCACTTGAAGCCGGTTTAATCGCTGCGGGTATTGATGTTGTATTATTAGGCCCTATGCCGACACCGGCAGTGGCTTACCTTACGCAAACGTTCCGTGCTGAAGCTGGCATTGTTATCAGTGCATCTCATAATCCTTATCATGATAATGGCATCAAGTTTTTTAGTGGTCGAGGTTTAAAGCTTGCAGATGAAGTCGAGCTTGAAATTGAAGCCATGATGGATGAACCGATGACTTGTGTGGCTTCTGATAAGCTTGGTAAAGCTCGTCGATTAGAGACAGCAGATGGCCGCTACATTGAGTTTTGTAAAAGCCAGTTCCCACAAGGCTTATCGCTTGAGGGCTTAAAAATTGTGCTCGATTGCGCAAATGGTGCCACTTATAACATCGCACCTTCTGTAATGCGTGAGCTTGGCGCAGATGTTATCTGTCATGCCTGTGAGCCAAACGGGGTAAATATTAACCTTGAGTGTGGCGCAACCCACGTTGAAACCCTTAAGCGTAAGGTATTAGAACACAATGCGGATGTCGGTATTGCTTATGACGGTGATGGTGACCGCGTAATGATGGTTGACCATAATGGCCGTGTATTTGATGGTGATGACATTGTTTATATCATTGCTTGCCAAGCTGCAAATGACGATATGTTAGGGGGTGGTGTCGTTGGTACGGTAATGTCAAACATGGGCCTTGAAAATGCCTTAAAAGCCCGAGGAATTGAATTTGCTCGTAGTAAGGTCGGTGACCGCTACGTGATGGAGCTACTGCAAGAAAAAGGCTGGAAAATCGGTGGTGAGAGCTCAGGTCACGTGTTAAACCTTGATTTGATCAGCACCGGTGATGGCATTATCTCAAGCTTACAAGTGTTAGCTGCGATGGTTGCACAAAATAAAACGTTGCAAGACCTCGGGGCTGGTTTTACAAAGTACCCAATGAAAATGATTAATGTGCGCTACCCTCAAGGGACTGATCCGACACAAGATCAATCTGTAATCGATATGGTTGCACAAGTCGAAGAAAAATTAGGTGATACAGGGCGTGTATTACTTCGAAAATCAGGAACGGAACCTGTTGTGCGAGTAATGGTAGAAGCTGAACAGGAAAAAGTTGTTCTTGATAGCGCACGTAAAATAGCCGCAGTTGTCGAAACTGTGAGCAAACAAACCGTGGTATAACAATAACCTCTTGTAACTTTGGGCAAGTCGAGTTAGTATCTTGCCCGCTTTCTAATGTGGAGTGGAATAATGGCAACACGTAAGCCGATGGTCGCAGGTAATTGGAAAATGAACGGCTCTCTAGAGCTTGTTGAACAGTTATCAACTGCTATCAAAAATGTTCAATCGGATGAACTGGATATAGTGGTGTTCCCACCATTCCCATTGTTGAGTTCTTTGCAGCAGCAAAACGTTACGTTTGGTTCGCAAACAGTCTCTGAAAACCAAGCAGGTGCATTTACGGGTGAAGTAGATGCTCAGTTAGTAAAAGACTTAGGCGCAACTTATACGTTAGTGGGACATTCTGAACGTCGTAGCATTTACGGTGAATCAGATGAGGTTGTTGCAGATAAATTTGCTCGAGCGCAGCAAGTTGGCTTAACTCCTATTCTTTGTGTGGGTGAAAGTGAACAGCAACGTGAAGCAAATGAAACTGAATTAGTGGTTGCAGCACAAATTGATGCTGTAATTAGCAAATTAGGTGTAGCAGCACTGAAGAATTCTGTGGTAGCATACGAGCCCGTTTGGGCCATTGGCACAGGTAAGACTGCCTCTCCTGAGCAAGCGCAAGCTGTACATAAGTTTATCCGTGAGAAAATTGCTTCTGTGGATAGCGATATAGCACAGCAACTAACCATCTTATATGGTGGTAGCGTGAATGAAAAAAATAGCGAATTATTATTTGCACAACCAGATATAGACGGCGGCCTTATTGGTGGCGCAAGTCTTAAAGCAGATTCATTTACTGCTATCTGTGAAAGTGCAAAAGGGACCGTATAAGATGTACGAAATTTTATTAGTAGTTTATTTAATCGTTGCTTTAGCATTAGTTGGTATGGTTTTAATCCAACAAGGTAAAGGCGCAGATATGGGTTCATCATTTGGTGCAGGTGCTTCTGCAACAGTGTTTGGCTCATCGGGTGCTGGTAACTTCATGACTAAAACAACAACAATCTTAGCAACGATCTTCTTCGTACTAAGTATTGTTCTAGGTAACCTTACAGCAGGTCAAATTAAAAAGACTGATGAGTGGGAAAACCTAGAAGCTGCGCCAGCTGTTGAATCTGTAACGCCAGCACAAACTGATGTGCCTGCAACAGAAGAAAAAGCGTCTGACGTACCTAACTAATTAGCTTTGCTAATTACTGTTAAGCAGTTTTCACTCCTCAGGTAAACGATAAGCTTAACAACATACAGAATTGTATGCGGATGTGGTGGAATTGGTAGACACGCCATCTTGAGGGGGTGGTGGCTTCGGCCGTGGGGGTTCAAGTCCCCCCATCCGCACCAAAATTAAAAAGCCGTAACTCAGTGAGTTACGGCTTTTTTCGTTTTAGTGACATATAAAATGCAATACGCACCTTTATAGTGCTTTTATTCTAATTTTATTTGCCTGCCTGAATTCAAGTTGTTGATTTATATTGAAAATCAAACTTGGAGTCTTCCTTGCTTAACTTGAGTTGGTATCCCATTAATTTAAGGAAGCAAAATGGCCAGAATGAGTTATTTAAGTGCTATAGAACGCTATGAAGAGCAACAAGTGCTTATTCATAATTTACTGCTTTCTATACTCGCCAGTGTTCAAGCGTCTTTAACTAATAAGCAAGAATATCAACAGTTAGTCAATCAATATCCATTTTTAGAATTACAATATTGTTTAAACGAACAAGGTATTCAACAAGGGGATAATGTTTGCTTTAAACGTCAATATAAAAAGAAGCTCAGTCATATTGGTGCAGGGCAGGACTTAAGCGCTCGACCTTATTTTTTACTCGCTTCTGCTACGCCGGAACCGCACTTTACATCGCCGTATATTTCCACGGCGACAAAGCACCTGTGTATTTCTGTTATTAAAACAATTCCTGCAGGTAATAATTTGCAGCAGTTCTTAGTCATCGATGTGTGTTTAACTGAACTGATTGAATTTATTATGGGGGATATAAAGCGAGCACGAATGACACCCTACTTTAAGGTGGGTTATGGCTTGATTGTTGGTTGCTTGTTCTGTTTGGTGTTCTACCTGCTATATAAAGTATTTGCCGGCATGGTGGACTTAGTCTTAAGCGAAGACACCCAGTCAGACCCGCTCAAACCATTTACCATTATAATCTTTGTTACGTTAGCGTTGGCCATTTTCGATTTAGGCAAAACTATTCTAGAAGAAGAAATTCTCATGCATAAGGATATTTTTCGCCACAGCTCAACGAGACGTACGATCACACGCTTTATCTCAACAATTTTGATAGCAGTATCGATAGAAGCCTTACTAACCATGTTTAAAGCAGCGCTCGGGCAAACTGAGTATGTAATTCCTGCCGTGCTTATGATGTTTGCTGTTGTTGGTTTATTAGTTGCTCTTGCAATCTATGTATACTTAGGTGCCAAGGCTGAAGATGTGCTGACTCAGGTACAGCGCTTAAAAGTAAAACACTAATGACTAGGGCGCTTTGTTTAAAACCCAGCGCCCTGAAATTGATTAAAGTGTGCCGCCAATGCCAATACTTGGGTTAACGTACACAGGGCCTACTTTAAACGGCGCATTAATATCTAGGCTTGCATAGGGGGTGCAGGCATTTAAAACTAAAACTGCAGCCGCAAGAGCAGCTAAGCGAATCATTTTCTTATTCATTACATTTGCTCCTGAATTACAATACCAGCGCCTGCTGGATCACGAATAATTGCGACGCTGCCACTTCGTACTTTGTCATTTGGTGCCATTAGAACTATGCCGCCTGCTGCGGTTACTTTTAATAGGGTCGCGTCAAGATCGGCTACTTTAATGTAATTCACCCATGTGTTGCCTATCTCGGCATCTGGTTTTTTTACAAAGCCAATCGCAGGTGTGCCATTTAAGGCTAAGTAACTGTAATTGCCATTATTAAGCGGTTTATTTTGTGCTGAATAATTACCAAGTGATTGGTAAAAGGCTTTGCTCTGCTCTGGGTTATCACTCCATACTTCTTGCCAAATCCAGCCGTTATCAGTTTGCTGAGCTTCAGGGTCACCATTTACTGTATTGATCAGCGAAAACACAGCCCCTGAGGATCTTCTAATACAGCAATAGTGCCACGGCCTTTAATTTCGGTACTGCTTACTAAGACTTTACCTCCGGCTTTGATCGTTTTTTCGCTTACGGCAGCGATATCTTTGCTACTGATAAGGCTTAGCCAATGGCTGGCATTTTGCTTATTATCAAGTTCTGCCATTCCAGCAATTAATTTTCCGTCTAATGATGCCAGCGTGTAGCTGTCGTTAACGGCTTGAAATTGCCAACCAAACACGCTGCTATAAAATGCTTGAGATTGTGCCAAATTAGGTGTGATCAAATCATGCCATACAACGTGCCCTGAGTTTTTTGTTCCCGAATCACTGATTGCAGGTAGTTCACTTGAAGTAAGTTGGCAACCAGTCATTGAGACCGCTGTGACTGCTATTAAAATTGCAGCACGTAAGGGGGTGAGTAATTTCAAAGTTTGCTCCTTGCAAAATGGGGTCAAATAAAAGCATAGACTATTATTTGTTTGTTATTCAATCAAAAGGAGGTTGTTTAATGATCTAAAACCATAATTGAGCCTGTTTTAGTTGATCGGTGTTTAATTAGGTTTATCAACTGCTTTTGAATTAATTAGCGAAAAATCATCAAATAAATCTTTTCAGCATCAAATCCAAGTCATTTTTAGTATTAAAAGCAATGAGTTAATTATTAACCTTGTGAAAGAAACATTATAGCGTTTAATTTTCATTCACTTAATCACGCTGTGTAATCAACGACTTAAACGCATCTAAGCAAAATTCAACAATGTTAAAATCTTAATTCACATAATCTAAGACCGTTAACGAGATGATTCATATGGAAGTGAAGTGGCTAAACGATGAAGTTATTCCCGGTCTTATTAGTAGGTTGTGTGATAAATCCCTGTTTTGCATTTGATGATGTGAGTTTGACGCTAACTGGAGAGGTTAGTGCAAAGTGTGGGTTTGAAGCACAATCGGCGGAACTGCAGTTTTCAGAGAGTGGCATAGTTAACACGGTTTTGGTAATTAATTGCAATACACCGATGAAGGTGTCTATACACTCTCAAAATGGTGGATTACGTCATCAGCAAAGCAATGTGATTAACAACTACAGAATGAGCTTGTCAATTGTGAATACAGCGCTGAAAAAGTCCTACTTGGCAGAGCAGCTTCACAACAAACAAGTATTCTCAGTGAGTGATATTTTGTTTGAGCGGGTGATGGATGTTCAGTTTCAGCTTACCGAACCACTTATATATGCGGGTGAATACAAGGATATCTTGCGCATAGAAATGACCCCAACCATTGCCTCTGGTGGTGTTTGGTAGTCGCTAATAATTTTATAAGGAATAGTGGAATGAAAAAGCTAATAGCACTATCTGCAATTGCAATGCTCTCGTCAGGCGCTGCACTTGCTGAAAACATTAATATCAGCGGTTCTGTCGCTTCGGTTTGTGAGGTAAGTAATTTAGATACATCGACTTACTTTCCAAGTATTGCTAAAGATCAAACGACGACACTGGATTTTGAATTGCAATGCAATGACTCAGATGGTGCCACACTGACATTAACAACGTCTGAAGGGCACTTACAAAACGCTGATGACGAGGATGATGGTGTCGGTTATACCGCCGCGTTAACTGCAGCGCCATTTGCTTTTACGCTTATTGCTGATGATGGTGATAACGATGAAAGCGCTGAACAAAGTCAACCTGGTTCTGCTGCTTTGGCAGTAGGGGGTATTCCTGGCACGATTGTACTGACTATTACAGAAGACCCAATATATTCTGGAACGTACTCAGACACTTTAATGCTAACTGTTACAGCTAATTAAGTTATTTTAGGCAGCCTAGGCTGCCTTATCATCAAAGGAGAGATGATGCTCAGACTTATCTATTTATTCTCACTTCTTCTTTCATTTCACAGTGTCGCATTTCAAGTTCAGCCTATGGTTGCTGAATTAGCGCCAAGTGGCTCTAATGCACAACAAACAATTCGTGTAATGAACAATTCATCAGCTTCGCTCGCTATTGAATTAACAGCATTTGACTTAAAAATTACACCCTCGGGTGAGGAGCAGCTGACCACAAACGATGCAGATTTTTTCATACTGCCAATGACAACCATTATTGCACCTGGAAAGTCTCAATCAATTTTAATTCGCTATGTGGGCGATCCTATTTTAACAGCCTCTAAATCATACCGGGTTGGCGTTGACCAAGTAATGATTGATACAGGTGAATCGAACCAATCGGGTGTTGGCATTGCGACTAGCTTTCGTACCTTATTTACTGTGGTACCCGAAGGGGCTACAGCAAAACTTGTAATTGAACAAAAGCAGCAACAGCAAGAAGGGCTTTGGAAAGTACGGTTAAAAAATGAAGGCAATAAATTACTGCGTTTATCTAAATCAACTTGGTTTATTGAACAGCATGATGACACTATGAACTTAGCTGGCGATGAGTTAAGTCGTGCATTATCAGGCAAGCTTTTATTGCCACACTCTTCTCGTGAGGTCTTACTAAAAGTACCTAAGCAGTTTAAAGCCGAGCAAAGTCAGTTAAAGGTACAATTTTAATGCGTATCTTTGCAGTATTAATTTTATTTAATTCGCTGTTCTGCACTGCTGTGGAAGTAAGCCCAATGGTACTAAGCTTGGATCCAACCAAGCCACAGCAAGTAACCTACAGTACGATACATAATGTATTTAACCGTGAAGTCGCTTTTGATATAGAAATATTTGAGGTTGATTTTTCTGGCCCGGAGCCAATGTTTCGTTATCAAGAAAATAGCCCTGTTTGGGTGTTTCCTCCAACATTGTTTTTGCACCGTGGTGAAAGTCAACGAATCCAAATGCGCTGGGTAAGTGAAGCCCCGAGCCTAGACAAAACCTATCAAATTAGTTTAGTTGAGCAACCACTTTTAAACTCTGCAAATGCGTCTGGGCCACAACTGACGATGTTGCTTAATGTGAATTTAATTGTTCATGTACATCAAGAGAGCTTTTTACCTGAACTTGTTGTCGAAAAGAGCTTATGTAGTAATTACAGCTGTGAAATAACGGTAGCAAATAATGGTAAGGGGGCTGCCCGCCTGAGCGAATATGATCTTGCTATACATTTGTCTCATCAACAAATCGCTTCATTTAAAAAACAACAACTAAAAGCATCGGGTTATGACGTGTTCTTTGCGCCACAAAGCAAACAGCAAGTGCTTATTCCGTTGAAGGATAGTGTTAATGCAGAAGTTATCTCGCCAGACGTTGCGCTATCTCAGTAGTCTGCTTTTTTGCTTTGTGTGTATGTCTTTGTTTAATGCAGGTTTAGCCTATGCAAAAATAAATACCACATTAAAAGAGCTTGAACTCACTGTTAGCTGCTACTTAAACAAGCAACCTCATGCAAACATTTCATTACTAGTAACTCTGGATGATTCATTGCTATTAAAGCATTCAGAATTGATGGAGTTTTTAAGACCAATAGCAAATACCCAAACGCTTGAACACATAGAAATGCTTGTTGATGAAAGAGGCTTAGTAAATATAGAAGAGCTTCAAACATTGGGCATTGGTACTGTGTTCGAACTGCTTGATTTTAGCTTAAAGATAACCTTGCCAATGAGCATGATCAAAGAGAAAAGTATTACCGCAGTGTCAAAGCGAAACCAACAACAAGCAATAAAAAGCGCAAACTACAGTGGCTACATTAATGTGTATTCGAGCTATGTGTATCAATCAAATCAAGCACAAGATTATGAACAAAAGCAGCTAACAGTAAGGCCTGAAGCGGTTTTAAATCTAAAAAATTGGGTGATTGAAAACGAAGCCCAGTTTGTAAATACACCAAGTAACCATGACTTTAAGCGTTTAGGCACGAGAGTAATCCATGATTTACCCATTCATGGCATGCGTTTTTCATTGGGCGATAATTACAGTGCGGGTAGTTATTTTCAATCAACAACTCGCATCCTTGGGCTGTCGCTTGCCTATGATTTTACTCTTGTTTCTGACAGAACAATTCGACCAAGTGCATCGCAGCGCTTTACGCTAGATAGCCCATCTTCTGTTGAAGTATATATTGATGATCGCTTATTTAGACGCCTGAACTTGCCTGCCGGTATTTATTCACTGGACGATATTCCGTTAATAGAGGGCAATAATCATATTGTTTTAAAGATCACGGATAATGCGGGTGTTACAAAAGAGGTCAACTTTACACTTACCACAGGCCTCGATTTGTTCTCTGAAGGGCAGCTTGAATACGAACTTCACTTTGGTTACCCAGCACAATTAGCAGATAAATTAGCCTACGATTATGATCAGCCTTTATTTTCAGGCTTTATTGACTACGGTATCTCAACAAGTTGGACTGCTGGTTTTTCAGCCCAAGGGAATGAAGAAACACAGCAACTCGGCTTTAAGCAAATATTTGCGACCCCAATAGGGCAGTTATCATTTGAAAATGCAATTAATCTTGATGAAGCGAATGGCTATGCATATCGATTTGCCTATAGCTCATTTAGACAACCATCTCAGACTGGAACCGATTTCAGCATTGGCTACGAATACAGTAGCCCTGACTTTTATCAGATAGCTTTTAATAATGAATTGAGCTCGCTTGCTAATTCTAGGCAGCACTTTATACAAGCAAATCTCAACTTTATGAGTGACTCATCAGTGCAAACGTCGCTTTTTGCAAATGTTTCTAGACGTCATGAGCAAACGGGGGTTGAAAAATCAACGGGGGTGACTGTTTCAGGCAATATAAACACTCACCAGTGGTATTATTCACTTGGTGGGCAGTGGCAAGAAACAGAGCATCAACAACAGTGGAGTTTTAATTTCTCGCTGAGTTATCAGTTTTCGCACAGGCAAAGATTAAAGTTATCGCACCAATCTAAATACGATAAATCCAGATTGGAGTTTGCTCAAAATGAAGATCAGCGCTTTGTTGGTGCACTAAATTTACGTGCAGGGTTAGAAAAAAATAACAATAACGAAGCCGTGTTTGATCTCAACAGCCAATACAATACAAATCGATTATCGATGAGTTTTGACCACGGCACTTACTATCAGCATTTAAACGGCAATGTGCTGCATCATCAAAGCCGTGTTAGTGCTGCCGCAAGTATTGCATTCGCTGACTCTCAATGGGGGGTGGGTAAGCCTATCCAAAATAGCTTTGCTTTGATCAGCGCGCACCCAAGTTTAGCTGAGAAAACAATTAACCTAGGATCACAAGGGGCTGATTTTTTAGCCACTAATTCAGACCTACCAACCCTCTTACTCGCTAATATAAATGCCTATGACAGAACCACCGTTGCGGTTGATGTTGAAAACTTAGCGCCTGGATATGACTTAGGAGCTGGTAGCATCAGTTTTTATCCTTCTTATAAAAGTGGCCATGATGTTGTAATTGGTTCACAGAACAATATTTCCATGCTGGGAACGTTAAAAAATAGCGAAAACGACCCGTTAGCACTTCAAGTTGGTGAGGCGCGTTGCATTGAGGAGCAAGCAGCAGAGCCTTACTTATTTTTTACAAGTAAAACAGGGCGCTTTGCACTGACTGGTCTAAAACCATGCCAATATCAAATTGTGCTAAAAAATGTCATCCATGAGCCCTTAATTATCGATATAGATACACAGCAACAGCTGCATAATAAAGGAGTGATTTATGTACATTAAGCGGTTTCTATTTTCAGCACTTTTAATTAATGCTCTATTTTATACATCGGCGTGTTTTGGCCAGTGTTCTGCAAAAATACAAAGAATTGAGCATCTATTCGATAACTTACAGGATTACCGAACACTACAAAATCAAGATGCTGAAAAGCAGATTAAAGTAATCATAGAGGGCGACACAAGTTGTTCATACTATTTGCAAGTCTCGAGTGAAAATAACCAACAATTGCGTGGTCAGTATCAACACATCCCTTATTTCATTGGAAACTCAAGTTCGATTTTTAATAATTCATCGGTCAATAACCTTGCTATTTCTGACAATACAACAGATTTACGGTTTGTGGTTGCAAAAGGTAGCATTGCACGTGCAGGTCAGTATCAAGATACCGTTAAACTCGTACTTAAAAGTCAATTTCATGAAGTGGTTGATGAGTTAGATTATGATTTAGATGTATCAATCCCTACTCATGTTGCACTGTCTTTTTTAGGTTATAACAGTGCTAACACAAGTATTGATTTAGGGGAGCTTATACCTCAAAAAGAATATAGCTTGCTGCCTAGTTTACAGGTTGTTGCAAATACAGATATCACAATGACTATTTGGTCAGAGCATAATGGTAAACTGATTCATGAGCTTTACCAAAGCAGCTATGCAATTAACTATTCACTGGCGCTTACTGGGGACTATGTCGAGCTAAATCACGCAATGAAAAGAAGGTTCTTGTTTACCAAGCAGACAGATTTTTTAATTCCTTTAAAAATAAAGTTAGCTGCATTTAGTAACCAAGCTGCAGGTCAGTATCAAGATACCATTCGCTTCCAAGTTAGCCCGCAAGCTTATTGATTTTATTTATGTTCCTTTCGCACCACTGTAAGGCTTTTTGTTTGTTTTTAACATTAATCTTCTGGTAAATCTTGTGCAAATGAACTCGCACTGTCGCTTCGCTAATAAATAAAGCATCGGCAATTTGGGGGCATGTTGCGCCAGAAGAAAGCAAGTGCAGTACTTTAGATTCTTTAAACGTTAAGTTATTTGATTGAATTTGATTTTTTTGCTCAGTTTCGAGCATCACTCTCATCCATTTATCGCTCACCGTTCTGGGAAACCACAAGGATCCCTTTTTAATTTCTTGCAGTCCCTGTTCAAAAATATCTGTCTTAGTGTTTTTAAAAAATAACCCTTTTAGTTTTGGCCAGTCTTTTAATGGCAGCACATCCGCTCTATGAGGCATATTAAAAATTACCAGATGATGATAACCATGAGTTTTCATGAACTCACTTATTAATTCACGGTTTGTCAAGGTGTCTAAAGAGTCGTAATTAAGCAACAGAGTTTTATCATCGTTCGCAATACAGTAAGGAAGAGTCGAAGCAGGTGACACAGAATCAGCCGCGTTTTTATTAAAAAGAAAATCCATATTCACGCCAAAAACTATCGGTAAATGATAACAAGTAAATTGTGTTGCTGATTATTACGTGTAAAAAATGAAATTCCAACAGAGGAAAATCTTGCGCACATTTTTGTTTAGTTAGCTTTTGCTAACTTGGCTGCACTTTATTAAACATTACCTGAGCTAGGTACTCTTTTGAAGGTGAGAAATTTCTGAAATTTATTTCTACTTGATTGAAAAGCAATAAAAATAACGTTCATTTTTCGTTCATTTTAATTGTGTTACCCAGAAAGTTTACTGCGATAATACAAAACTAAACATTTATTTTTATTTGCTTTTTTGTAAAGAATCTAGTGGTTTATAATTCGAAAACATGGAGGTAATGCGGTTTATTTATACAGTTTTTGATAAAAATTAAAATAATTATACATATTTTCACAAAACTGACATATAATACCCCTCCAGAGGAAAGATGCTTATACCTAAGCGTCTTTTTTTATGCCTGAAATTTACGGGTAAAAATACACACACACGGTATCCTTTGGAGTTTTAATTGAAATTACGTCACCTCTCACAGTTAACTGTAGCTATTGTTGCTGCATTATCTACTTCAGCCTTAGCTGAGCAAGAAAAAACCACTGCTAAACAAGATGCTTTCGAAAAAATCGAAGTAACAGCGCGTAAGCGTACAGAAAGCATTTTTGAGTCGCCAACAGCAGTGACATCAATCGGTGAAAACCTGATTGATAAAGCGAACATGAGCAACCTAGAAGACATCGGTAAATACGTACCTAACCTAAACATCACTCGTTACGGTGTAGGTAATGCAGCACATGCATCTGTGTTTATTCGTGGTATTGGTTTACAAGACCACGTGATCACAACTGATCCGGGAGTAGGTGTTTACTTAGATGGTGTTTACCTTGGTCGTCAAATGGGCTCAAACTTATCATTACCAAATGTTGAGCGTGTAGAGGTATTACGTGGTCCACAAGGTACCTTGTATGGTCGTAACACGTTAGGTGGTGCAGTAAATATTATTACTAAGCAACCTGGTGACGAAGGCATTGTAACGACAACGGCAAAAGTAGGTAGCCGTGGTCGTTTAGCTAGTGACGTTTACTTTAATAACAGCCTTACCGACACTGTAAGCATGTCTGCAAGCGTGTCTTATAAGCAACGCGATGGTGTAGGTGAAGCGATTAACCTTGCTAATCCAGAAAAAGAAATTGGTGAAGAGCAAGAGTTAAGCGGTCGTATGGCGCTTAAATGGCAAGCAAGTAGCGATTTATCTTTTGTGTTTTCAATTGATGGTGTTGATAACGAATCAGGCCAATCACCCTACACAATTGAACTAACAACGCCACTTGACCCAAATGACCCATTCAATGGTGATTTCCCATTACTTACAGAAGACATGTTACCAAGCGATCCTGATGATTTAGCATCAACAGTAGAGGGTATTGAATCGACGGCTTACTCAGGCTGGGGCACGTCTTTAACCGCTGATTGGGATATTAATAACACCTATACAGCTAAGTTCATCACAAGCTACCGTAGCTCAGAATACGAAGGGGGTCTTGATGATGACGCTGTTGCCCTTAACTTATCTGAATTCCCAGAAGAAGGTGGTGCAGATCAATATTCATTCGAAATCCAGTTAAATGGTAGCTTCGATAACATGGACTTTGTGTCTGGCTTATACTTCTTTAATGAAGATGGCTTCACAAGTTCAGGTCCGTTTGTATTTAGCCCATTCAACACACCAGATGGCCTTTTGAATGACGGTACTACTGCGTCATTTGGTGATTACGGTTACTTTGATATCAACCAAGAGACTAACTCATACGCAGCTTATATCAATGCAAGCTATGACCTAAGCGACGATTTAACAGTGGGCGGTGGTCTGCGTTATTCGAAAGATAAAAAAGAAGCCGATGCCTTATTCCCAACGTTTGCAACACGCAAATACGTAAGTGCTGATTTTGATGCAGTAACATGGGATTTAAATGCGTCGTACCAGCTAAGCAATAACATGAACGTGTATGGCCAAATCCAAAAAGGTTATCAAACAGGTGGTTTCCCACCGCGTCCATTTGGTGGTCCTGATCAATTTGTTTCTTTCGATGAAACAAAAGCTATTAACTATGAGCTTGGCCTAAAAGGTCAGGTACATGAAGATGTATCTATGATGCTTGCGGTGTTTGTTACTGACTACACAGACCTTGCATTACCATTCTCAGATCCAACTGCAGGTGGTGGTTTCGTTACTATCGTAGAAAATGCAGGTGAGTCTAAAGCACAAGGTATCGAGCTTGAGACAACGATTGCGTTTACAGATGACTTTACGCTACGTAGCGCAATTGGTTATTTAGATTCAGAAATCACAGAAGTTGATGACGGTGTATTAGGTATTGGTAAAGGTGACTCACCAGCACTAACACCACGTTGGACTGTGATGGTCGCACCTTCTTATTTCATTGATTTAAGTAACGGTGGCACAGTGGCAGTAAACGCTAACTATTCATACCGTAGCGATATGCAAGGTCAATCAGTTTACAACCAAAGTGAACACATTGATTCTCGTGAATTAGTGGGTTTCAACATTTCTTACTTAAACCCGAACGGTGACTTTGAAGTGACTCTTTACGGTGAGAACGTGTTAAACGAAGTATACGATGTGGGTCGTTTACAACAATCTGGTTTTGTTGGTGTAATGCGCAGCAACGACCGCAGTGAATTTGGCTTAAAATTCAAAAAAGAATTTGAGCTTTAATTACTAACAAAAAAGGGCAAGTAAATACTTGCCCTTTCTTTTTAATTATTTTTCTCTTGCTCGCGTTTTTCGCGCGCTTCTCTTAATTCTTCAGCCAGTTCTTTTGCTTTTTGTTTGGTTTTTTCAGAAAGCTCACCAGCCGCTTCTTTACTCTCAATCCATGCATCTAAGGCAATTTCTTTACCGTCGTCATACATGCTCAAGCCCATTTTCTTACTCTCTTCGAGTAACTCTTGCAGTGAGTCGTCGTTAAACTCATTGGTGGCGTCTTTTACGTCGCTCCAAGCATCACTTAGCGCTTGCTTTACTTCCTCTTTTGCTTCGCTGGCATCTTTCTTGGCTTGCTCTGCATCTTCACAACCTGTTAAGGCAATACAGCCTAATAAAACTAAGCTTGCTAATTTGTTCATATTTTTCTCTAATGGTTAATCAACTATTAAGCAGTATAAGCAATAAAAAATGAATATAGCTAGAACAGCACGATTAAGTTTTCGGTTAATGGATGAAAATGATGCCGAGCTACTTTATGAGCTCGATAACGACCCAAAGGTAATGAAACATCTCACTCGCGGCAAAGTATCCAGTATGCAGAGCATTAAAGAGGTGTTTATTCCACGCTTGAATGCGTATCGAAATGAGCAAAAAGGCTGGGGGCTTTGGCAAGTAAATATCATCGAGAGTAATACTTTTATAGGCTGGGTATTAGTCAGGCCCATGGGCTTTTTTGAACAGCCTGATTTTAGTGATTTAGAAATTGGCTGGCGCTTTAAACAAATGAGCTGGGGTAAAGGTTATGCGTCAGAGGCCGCACTTGCCATTGCCAAAGCAGTTAGCGAGCCAGAGGAAGTAAAGTCGCTCAGTGCCACAGCACTAAAAGATAACCTGGGCTCAATAAAGGTGATGGAAAAACTAGGCCTCAAGTTTGTAAAAAACTACAACCATAAAGATGAACATGGTGAATTACCTGCAGTACTTTATACATGTCCTAAAGAGCAGCTCAGCTAAGTTAATCGTAACTAATTGACCTTAAGGGTTTCACATGTCTAAATGGTCAAAATAACATCAAGAAAAAGGAAGTACCATGGCAAATTTAGTCAAATACGCGGCACATCTGTTGATCGTAACCGCAATATTCTTTCATCCGGCAAGCTTTGCAAAACAAGCGGCCGTCGCTATGCCAGATAGTTACAGCAGTGATACGGCACGGGCTATTTTAGAGCAAGGCGGTAACGCCGTTGATGCGGCAATTGCAGCACAGTTTGTATTAGCGGTTACTTTACCAGAAGCCGGAAACATCGGTGGTGGTGGCTTTATGCTGATCCAAAAAGATGGCAAAGGTGATTTTATAGATTACCGCGAAACGGCGCCAACAGCAGCTCATCGCGATATGTACCTTGATGATAAAGGCGATGTTATTGATAACATGTCAGTGTACGGTATTCACGCAAGTGGTGTTCCGGGCAGTGTTGCTGGAATGTGGCTTGCCCATCAAAAGCACGGCAGCTTAGAGTGGAAAACTCTGCTAGAGCCTGCGGTTAAATTAGCAGAGCAGGGCTTTATTGTGCATCCTAAGCTAGCTGCGAGTATCGAGCGTTATAGTGCGCGAATGGCCAAAAAGTCGGTAAACATTAACTTTGCTGATTACTTTGCCGATGCTAAAGCAAATAAGCTATTTAAACAGCCGGAACTTGCCGCCACACTAAAACGTATTCGTGATCAAGGTAAAGCTGGTTTCTACGAAGGTGAGACAGCAAAGATCATAGCGTCATTTATGAAGCAGCACGGCGGCATTATTACTGAGCAAGACTTAAAAGCTTATCAAGCTAAGTCACGTACACCAATTAAGGGTAACTGGCGCGGTTACGAAGTGCTCACATCGCCACCGCCAAGTTCAGGTGGTATTGCTATTTTGCAGTGGCTAAAAATGTACGACTTGGCAAAGCCAGAAGGAAAGCTTGAGCACAACTCGACCACCTATGTCCATATTTTGGCTGAAGTAGGTAAACGCGTATTTGCCGACAGAGCAGAATATTTAGGTGACCCAGATTTTTATGAGGTGCCAAAAACAGCTCTACTTGCAGATGATTATCTTAGCAATCGTGCAAGTACAATTCGCCCAGATGCCATTTCGACAACTGAGAACATCAAACCGGGTTTACACGAAAGTGAGCAAACAACGCATTTTTCTATCCTAGATAAGTGGGGTAATGCCGTTGCTAATACCACGACCATCAACTTAAGCTTTGGCAGTGGCGTGGTTGTATCGGGCGCAGGATTTATTTTGAATGATGAAATGGATGACTTTAGTGCCAAGCCAGGTGTGATGAATGTATTTGGTGCTATTGGTGGTAAAGCTAATGAAATCCAACCCCATAAACGCATGTTGAGCTCAATGACACCGACCATTCTGCTTCAGGATAACAAAGTTAAAATGGTAACTGGCTCTCCGGGTGGTACCACGATTATTAGCTCTGTGTATGAGTCAATTTTAAATGCGGTTGAATTTGATATGACAGCAGAGCAAGTGGTAGACAGCCCACGCTTTCATCACCAGTTATGGCCTAAAAATGTGATTAGATACCACACTGGTCTTGAACCAAAGGTTGTTAAAGCGCTTGAGAAAATGGGTTATACACTCGATGAACGCCATTTTGGTGATATGCATGTGATCATCAATAAAGACGGTAAATTAGATGCGGCATCTGAAGCATCTGGCCGTGGTAAGGCGATGGTATTTTAATTAAATCTTAAATCAGACACAAAAAAAGCACCCTCGGGTGCTTTTTTTGATGAGCTGTTTAACCAATCGCTGGAATAAGCCCCGCCATTTGTAAACCTTGAGCACTAATAATAAGCACACCAAACAGGGCGGCCAGTGCTAAGCCAATATTACCGCCTTTAACTTGATAACCCGCATCAGGTTTGCTGCTTCGTTGCTTATAGACCATAGCAACCGGTAAAAACACCGCTAAAATAACCAGCGCAATGGCGGCGTAGCCAAGTGCCATAATAAACCCTTGTGGATAGAATAGCGCAAAGCCTAGCGGTGGAATAAAGGTGATCAAGGCTGTTTTGATGCGATCTTTACTACCATCACCTTTTTTAAATGCATCAGCAAAAAAGTCGAACAAACCTAAACTCACCCCCAAGAAAGACGTGGCTAATGCTAAATCAGCAAAGATGTTCACAGCGGTGGCAACGTGTGGGCTGTGAGCAATGCTAGCAACACTGCTTACAAAACCGGGTAACCCTTGGCTTTGTAGTAAGTCACTTTGACTCATCATACCTTGGCTAAGTAATTGCCAAAAAATGTAAATGACTAAAGGCAATGCGGCACCTGCCACCATTACTTTACGAAGTGTTTTGATATCTAAACCCACGTATTTCACAATCGATGGAATAGAGCCATGAAAGCCAAACGAGGTAAACACCACCGGGATTGCAGATAAAATCAGACCTTGTTCAATAGGCATTTCAAGTAAGTGTTGGCCATGAACATAAGGTGTCAGCATATAAAATAAGCTGGCTAGTACGCATACTTTAATAGTGAACAGTACGCGGTTAAGCTTATCGACTTTGCTGGTACCGAGTGTCACCACAGTACCAATCACAATAGCCAGAATAACTGAGCCAACTTGCGGCGCTAAAGAAAGCGATAAACCATTGTTGAGCTTTTCTTGTAATTGCGCACCACCACCTGCGATATACGCAGCGCATAATGCGTAAAACAAAAACATCACTGAAAAGTTAGCGACCCATTGCCCACGTTTACCCAACCATGACTTAGCTAACGTATTGAGGGTTGCATCTCTGTCGGCATATTGATGCAGCTCTAGCATCAGCAATGCTGTGTAGGTCATTAAAACCCAAGTTAAAAAGATTAGTGATAACGCTGTTGTGAAACCAAGCCCTGCGGAGGCGATAGGCAATGCCAGCATCCCTGCACCTATGGTGGTGCCAGCAACAATTAACATGCTACCTATTGTTTTATTTTTAAGCACTTTTTGCCCCTTAAACTTCGTGAGAGGCAAGCAAGATATAACTTGTTTAACAAAACTTAAATAGTTTTGTTATAAATCAAAGAAATTAAATGTAACCTATGATTTACATGTGCAAACAGGCTGTTGAAATCAGCAAAAAACTTTTTGCCAAATAGCATGAGTATTCGTGTTGACAAAATCACCATTTAGGCGGATTCTTAAGCTTCTTCAACTTACTTTATTAAATACCATGATGCAGCTAAACCAACGACCAACAAACAATTGTATGCGCCTGACCTCATCAGTCGTATGGTCTGTTATTTGCTGCGGTTAATTAAGTAAGTTTTACTAACCGCGTTCTAAGCGGTTGGTTATTTCCCTTTTAAATTTTCTTCCGCTTTTTTCGCCTTTTTAAAGGAATAAGCTTGTGCCTGTTAAAGCCTCATATTTTTTAATGGTGGTGATTTGGTCAACAACACCACTGGGTATTGTTTGGAGTAGTGAAACGGTAGCACCAACCCTAGCTGTGTTTTTACGGATGCTGGTGGGACTGGTGTTGGCTTCGTTTGTCGTTGCTGTTGCCAATATCCGAGTGCCCTGGCATCGCCGTGCTTTATTCCTTTATGGCTATTCAAGCATAGGTATTTTTGGCGGCATGTTATTAAGCTACATGGCCGCTAAAACAGTGCCTTCTGGGTTAATATCATTGATGTTTGGTCTTGCGCCAATTTTATCGGGCTTACTTGCGCAAAAGATCTTGAACGAACCTAAGTTTAGCGCCATTAAGCTTGCCGCACTTGGCTGTGCCTTAATTGGTTTATTTTTAGTAAGCCAGCGCCATATTCAAGGGGGAGTAGAGCAGCTTAGTGGCCTGTTATATGTATTTATGGCAGTGTGCTTTTTTAGTTTGAGCGGTGTGATGATCAAACGGGTAAGAATTGCTATTCATCCAATGGCCACCACATTTGGTGCGTTGGTTTTTGTAACGCCTCTGTTTTTTATTACTTGGTTGCTGGTAGATGGCCGACTTAATAGCCAGATATGGAGTGCAAAATCACTGTACTCAATTGTTTACTTAGGCGTGTTTGGTTCATTAATTGGTGCGCTGGCGTATTTTCATGTATTGCAGAAATTGAACGCGAGCACGGTCGCATTAACAACCTTGATAACACCAAGTTTTGCAATTGCTTTAGGTGGTTTGCTTAATGATGAGCCCATTGACCAAGCTCTGATTGTTGGCGCGACCATCATTATGATTAGCCTCGCGTTTTTTCAGTTTGGTGATAAGTGGCTAAAGCGCTTTAAGCGTGTGAAGTCGGTAGAAATGAGTTAAAGCTAGTAGCCGCTTCGGCGGCTACATTTTTGCAATTTGAATGACTAAACGACGGTTTTTGTTTCTGTCTAAAATGTTGTCATTGCTGGCAACATGGCGCTTTTCACCGTAACCATCGGTATCTACTTTGCTTTCATCAACCCCTAAGCTAACAATGTAATCTTTAATCGCTTTAGCACGTTTTTTTGATAATTCGAGGTTGTTCCAGCGACCACCGTAACTGTCGGTGTAAGAAGATATTGAAATAGATTCGATGTTGGTGTCGTACTTTAAGTATTCGCCAATTTTATCTAAGCGTTTTTGTGATGATTTAGTCAGTTTGCTGGTATTAGGCTCATAGTTCATCACTGTGAACGAAATATCTTCAAAGCTGTAAGGCAGCATTGCATCTCGGCACTGTAAAAACGCCCAATAGGCTTGCTTAAAGTTGACACTCGATAAACCAACGGCAATTTTATCGGCACTGTTTTGCCAGTCTTGGTAATAAAATGTCGGTTGGTAACCTTTTTCAAGTTCGGTGAGCATTTCCCAAGCGGTTTTGTTGCCAAGCTCGCCGTCAAACTTACGTAATAGCTTCATATTCGCTAAGTCGCGAGCGGGCATACCAGCACGCCAACTAGGTGGTACGGCTTTTAGACCAGCAATACTGTAGTTGTCTGGGCGTACAACCATATCAAGGTTAAAGTTTACGTCTTTATTTTTACTGGCAGTGGTACTGAAAATTGCTTCACCATAGTAAGGAACTTCATGATTTAATTGGCATTCTAAGCGAGATGTTTTAACCATTTGCCAGTTCGACATATCAGCATTAGCGGTATACTCACGCATGGCAGCATGCGCATTTATACTTGCAACTGAGGTTAATAGGCCTAGGCTTAAAGGAAGTAATGAAAGCTTCATCACGGTAATTCTCCAACAAATCATCAATGCCAAATAATTGGCAATTTTTGTGTTTAATTGCATTAGCACACTAAACACAGGGCTAGCTGATTAATATAAAGCAAGTAATGTGCCTAAAAACTCAGTAAGAATCTGCGATTTCACACTATTTACTCTAGCAGAGTAGCCGTGGTTTTTGACATAATAGCCAGCTTACACTGGCAAACCAAGAAGACTATGGAAAATACTGAACAAACTCTTTTCGCAAAACGCTTTCGTGGCTTTTTTCCTGTTGTGATTGATGTTGAAACCGCAGGTTTTAATAAAGAGACCGATGCGTTATTAGAAATTGCTGCATCTGTCCTTAAAATGGATGACGACGGCGTGTTAAGTATTGATCATACAGTGCATTTTCATGTTGAGCCATTTGAAGGCGCGAATATCGAACAAGCGGCCATTGAGTTTAATGGTATTGATCCTTTTTCTGCGCTGCGTGGTGCAGTGCCTGAGGAAGAAGCGATTAAAGAAATCTGTAAAGTCGTGCGCAAGGCACAAAAAGCAGCAGGTTGTCAGCGTGCAGTGGTTGTAGCACATAACGCCGCGTTTGATCACGGCTTTTTAAATGCCGCCATTGAGCGTTGTAAAATTAAACGCACGCCATTTCATCCATTTGTTAGCTTTGATACCACATCACTAGCGGGTCTTGCACTAGGACAAACAGTGCTAGCGAAAGCATGTAGAACAGCCGGTATTGAGTTTGACAATAAGCAGGCTCACTCAGCATTATATGATACCGAGCGTACTGCAGAATTGTTCTGTTTAATCGTTAATCGCTGGCAACAACTTGGCGGTTGGCCATTGCCTGAAACTGAAGCAAGTGAAGAAGAGCAAGACTCAGCCACTAAAACGACTGAGTGATCTTACCTTCAAAAAAACGCACCATGTTAGGAGGGTAAATACGTGAAAACTGTTTACTCTCTTGCGCTATCTTAAGCTCCACCCCTGGATGCATTAATTCATTCACTTTTAAGCGGCTTGTTGCTAATAAGCGCGCAATCTTAATTTTCACTAAGTGTTTCTTTTTCTTCGTGCTGGCTGTTTTAATTTTGATCTGCTGCTCACTGGCAGTGATCTTTTTAATATAATGCGCACGTTGAGCTGGGTCGGGTATTTTATTAGCCTTTTTGCGTGCTTGCTGTAAGGCAGCTGCTTTTGTCGCTAATAACTTTTCAAAGTCATTAATTTGTTGCTGCTTTTGGCGTAAATCATGCCAGTACTGAGCAATGAAAACCCGTGTTTTAGTGCCTGATGGCGCACCAAGCTCGCCGGTTTCTATTCGCATCGCATCTAAAATATTGCCACCAATAATTTTGCCTCGCGGATTATTGGCTTTGCCGACTCGAATAAGGCGGCGAGCGCTTAAATCACAATGTAAAGCTTGGCGTTCAATGAATAAATCTTGCTCTGTTTTTATATGGCAGTACTGAGCATAACCCACTGAGATAGTGCGCGAAGCCGTGATGTTACAGGTAAAGTTTTCGACGTTTTCACGTTTTCTGCCAACAGCCCCAAGCATGACGGTGACTTCACTTTTACTTTCAATTGTGGCTGATTCAACAAAGCCTAATACAGTGATATCACCCGTGGCTTTGACGCGCATACCATCTTTTACATCACCACTAATAATAACACTGCCATCAAATTCGACATGGCCCGTACTTACATCAACATGATGAAAGCACAATACGTCGTCTACGCGCATACCGCGGGGTAGGGCAACAGGCACGCCCTTCGCATCGGCAATCAACATATCACTATTTTTTGGATCGATGCGCGTTCCTTCGAATGGCTCAAGGGGTAAGTCTTTACCAGGTTTTGCAGGCATCACATCCCCAAACACTGTAAAGCCATCTTCACCGGGGGTTGCAGGGACTCGTTGCATTAATGGCGTGCCAGGTTTAACGGTAATAATGGCACCTAAATTACGCATGTCGACTTTACCGCCAGAGGTCGCTTGCGGGCTAAGAACGCGGTCTTGTGCTGTTGAGCATAAGCGCACGAATTTAGCATCGGTGCCTTCTTTAGGCATTCGGCCATGGGCAACAATCGCGGTGTAATGGGCGCCAGGTGGTTGCTTAAATTGTTGGCCTAAGAAGGTATCGAGAGCACGTAAACTAATGCCTTTAATCACGCCCGCCTCTGCAAGTACCTCTTGCGCCATATCCATGCTGACAATTTTACCGCCACGGGCTGTTGTTAGGCTTGCTTCAACCACCATGTTTTTAGCATCAACTTTCACTTCAAGGTGAGCGTCAACGGCTTTAGCAACCACTAACGATTGGTTTTGATATTGGCTGCTAGGTATAAACAACTTGCCTATATTGGCATCAATATATTCGTAATTTGCGTAAGGCGACTGCTCAAGTAATTCAATTAATTGAGAACTCGTAGTAGGAAAACCCGCATCTCGAGGATGCTCACACAAAGAGACATAGCCACTTTGTTCATCGAATGAAAACATCGACATCTGAAAAGCCCTGTAAAAAACTGCCTGTTGTTATAGTTATGTGTTGTTACAGGTTATTTTGAAGAAGGGTAACAACGTTTCCTATTTCAGCACAACTTTTGTACTATGTTAAGAATTTGTATGATTAAAATGTGAAAATATGTATAAAAACTGATTTTTCCTGCCTGAAAATTCAGCATTCAAAGGCACTTAGCAAAAATTTCCTGATTAATGCCTTGAGTCTGAATAGGCTACTCAGTTATACTGCATGAACACTCTGGATGAGATACCAAATTCAGGGGCTGATTAGGATTCGACGGAATTCAAGACGCCCGAGGTGCATGTCGAGGTGCGGTTGGCCTCGTAAAAAAGCCGCAATTTAAAGTAATCGCAAACGACGATAACTACGCTCTAGCGGCATAATAGCCCGCTAGCACTTCTCCGGTGTATGTCTGTGGACCCGGTTCTGAAGTGTCACCCTACACGGACTCGCTACGGAAACCCTGGCCGGGGTTGAAGGGCTAAAACTAAGCGGCCTCGCCTTTGCAGATCGTGTTCGTCCGAGCTGTATAAGGTTAACTAAAAGACGATACTAAGCATGTAGTACCAAAGGTCGAGGCTTTTCGGACGGGGGTTCAAATCCCCCCAGCTCCACCATTAAAAACCCTTGTAATTCAATGAGTTACGAGGGTTTTCTCTTTCAAATGGATCTGTATTGGATCAATTTCATAGTTTCCCTTCATAAATAGCTATAATCAGTTATGATGATTTAGTAGTACAACTAGTATCAAACTTAATTAATGGAGAATAATTATGAGAAAAAGCAGTTTTATGGACAAGCACGCCTACCCTGATACATTTAAACTAAATGATGGAGATACTTTAAAAGGAAACAGAAATGGCAGTGAAGTGATGATCCCGTACACTAATGAGCCTAATGTTAAAATTGGTGATGTTTTATTTCAAAGTGCAGGGGCAAATGAAATTGAATTTAAAGTAATGGACTGTCATTTCGGTGAAGACCAAACTATGGGAATAGGCACTGAACATCCTCACTTACTTCGCATGGTTGTCGAAAATCAAACTTCAAAGCCACACCAATCTTCTCCAGCAAGCCAAACATTTAATATTGGAAACCTTTCTGGCAGTAATGTTCAAGTTGGAAATAACAATACTCAAAATTTTATAAACATAATTAAAGAGCTAGAAAGTAAGATCGATAAATTGGAAGCCACTACTCAGGAAAAAGAAGAAGCAAAGGGGCTATTATGGCAGCTAATGGATAATAAGCTTGTAAACACAGTGGTAGGTACACTAGCTTCAAATGCTTTGAAAAGTGAATAATAACTAAACCTGCTTTATTAGCAAACTTTAATAATTACCCCTAAATATGGAGATTTGAATAATGACAGAACAAGAACGTATTGAGCAGTTAGAGAAAAAAGTTGAATTATTAGAAAAGACAATCGAAGAGCTGAAAAATGAATTGCCTAATATTGCTGAAAGTGTAATTAACCAGAAAATTACAGAGGCAATGAGTCGATAAGTAAGCATTTAAAAACCCGCGATTTAGCGGGTTTTTGTTTTGTGATTCACTACATCAGTAAGTTTACTAGAGAAAATTTTCGATACTCTCGCGGCCATGTCTGGTATTTCTTCGTTCATCCATTTGCCGTAATGCTTTTCTAGCATGGTGATGGATGTATGGCCCATTTGGCGAGCTATCCAACGTTCGGCTACGCCTTTGGTTAGCAGCTGGCTTGCAAATGTGTGGCGAGCTTGGTTTATAGCGCGGTAGCGAATACCACACTTTTTTAAATGCTTTTGTAAAAATCGTTTATTAACATTTTGGCCATCGGTATGTGGCTTTTGGTTTAGGGTGTTAATAAACACAAATCTTAGCTCAGTTTTTTCATAGCTGCGGTTGTCATCTTTTAACACGTCGACGTTGATTGCCGGCATTGCAAATGAAAGTGCCTTTTGACGAATTAATATTTCGTATGCTTGGTCTAGTAGGTCGATGGTTCTATAACTGCCGTCATTTTTCGTGTAGGCATAATCGCCTTTAGTAACACCACGCCTGATTTTTATTTGTCGTTTTACAAAATCAATGTCTTCCCATGCAAGCGCGTAGCACTCAGATGCGCGTAAGCCTGTCCAACAAGCAAATAAAAACCCGTTAAGCTCACTTTGATCAGCGGTTGGCTGCGACTCTATTAACTGCAGCTCGTCTAAAGTGAACGGATCACAATTTTCTGAGCGACTTCTTTTTAAATTTGGTAAATGGTCGAGTGGATTGAAGTCTATTAACCTATCTGCCATTGCATCTTTGAATATGCCACGTAGGGGAATAAACACATCGTTAATTGTTTTATTCGATAAAAACGTGGTGAGTGTTAAGTCGCGCCAGTCTCGGATCATGGTTAAGGTAACTTTGTCTAACTTTAACTCGCCAAATTGCGGGCGGATGTATAACTTACACCTGGCTAAATTGTGCTTGTAGTTATCTGCCCGGGTGTTGGCTTTGTTTCTTTCAAGCCATTTGTCTAAAGCTGTGTTCACTGTTGGTACTGCACCTTTTCCCTCAAACAATCTTACCTTTGCTGAATCAGGAAAATGCTTAGCGTAGTTAAATTGGTTGGTTGCAATTTCATGCAGTATGGCGGTGCGTTTATTCGACGCAAACTTGATATTTGATTTAGATATCAAAATGCCTTTAAGGGGCTCTATGCAACGCACACCACGGTAACTGAACATAATACGTATGTTTTTACCGTGGATAGTGACACCCTCATACTTTTTACAAAACTCAAGCAGCGATGCCGTCATTATCAAAATACTCGTCTAATTTTTCATAGTTATATACAACAACACCGCGTACTTTTTTCCAGTGTACACCCTCTATGATTTTACCTGTTTGGCGCATTCTATTGAGTGCATCATCGGTAAAGCCTTTGTGCTGCTCGATGATCTTGGCTTTCACCCAACCAAGTTTTACATATGTTACGGTCATAGTTATTCTCCAGCCTGCAGTTCGTCTAAGTGGGGAAGTATTTCTAGTGCTTCGTCTAGGTCTTCACACTCATATTTAACGCGACGGCCATTGGTGCGAATTTCAATAACTACGCCATCGGCCTCTTCTAAAATAGTGATTACTTTCTTAGCCATAGTTTTACCTCAAAATAAGAGTCGTTCTTGCCTTGGCTGTTTAGCCTCAGGCCTATTATCAGCATCAACCACTTCTATAAATGGCTCTTGCTGATATTGGTTACAAAGCTCTGTGATGAACACTTGGGTTTTGTGTACTTGGCATTGGCCATAGCGCGTTTTAGTTTGCTGCTGGCCGTATCTATCTATGTGAGGGCAGTGTTTATCTTCTGCCTTACCAATGTGCTTATAGGCCTGACAGCTAATACAGGCCTTTGGCATGGTGATTAAATTACCCATTATGCAGCCCAAAGCTCACTAAGCTCCCGCTCTAGTCGGTAATCATCTAAACGTTCTTCTAACTTTTCTCGTGCTGATTTTTGACGCTCGCTATAAGGAACTGCTCGCGGAGCGTCTTTCTTAGGTGAAGTTTGCTTTGCGATACTCACCGTGATTGGTTTATTTTTGGTTTTAGGTGTAGCGCTTCGTTTTTTATAAGGCTTTCGAACACAGCCACAACCAAGGACTCTGCCTAAATTACCTTTTTTAACTGAACGCTCAGTGCCACAAATACAGCGACATAAAAAGTATTGTCCACATGCTTCCTCACATACCACTGTCCAATTGTTGAATACATCGCCGGCTGTTATTTTTCCTGTAGCCATTTTATTGCTCCTCTCGCTTTATTCTTTCCTTTTCGTGGCGAGCTTTAAGTTCACTTAGATGCTCATTTTTTGGGTAAGCAAACATGCGACCATCGTTAAAATAACCTTGAGCCAGTTCAAACTCTGGTTTTGGAAATTTGATCCCCGTACCATCGGGAATAAACCCGATAGGGTTTTCATACCAATCAATTGCCATCCAACCAGACTCTTTAACGTCTGAGCTATCTACTTTAGCTCCAAGCGCCTCTTGTATTTTTTTAGGATGAAATGGATCACAAGACCTTTCAAAATAAGCAACACCGCTGAACGGTGGCGGAGTATCTTCATTTGTTTTATAAAGTAATGTCATGCTGCTTCCTTAGTGTGTTTAGGCTTTTTTACCTGCTCAGTCTGGTTTTTACGTTGATAGTATTGACGTATGCGGGCCCTTTGCTGGGCCACACAGTTGCGTTTAAATTTGTGCATAACTTACTGTTTCAAATAGATTGAATGGCAATGTGATATCTGTTTGTAGATATCGCTAATGTATTTAGCCTGGTGTTTTGCATCATCTAATGCGTTGTGTGGGTTACCTTTAAATGCATTTGATTTTTTAGGATCAATACCAAGTACTCGACGGCCAATATCAACCATGGTGCGAACATCACGGTCATTGCTAAAATGCCATGGTTTAGTCATATTGGTGGCTTTGTAGGCGTTAGTTAGAATGGTGTTGTCGAATGTGGCACCATTACCCCACACAATGCGCTTTTTGTAGCCCTCTATTTGGTACATCCAGTCGCTGAATTCGAGCAGGGCATCTTTAAGCGGCATGGTGTCGTTGGTGTTAAAAATCGAACGTGCATCATCGCTTTTTTTCATCCACCATTTAAGTGTTGAGCCATCTACCTCGCCGTATTTCATGGCATCCTCTATGTCGATGACTTGGTAAAATTCTGCACCAATATTGCCTGTAAGTGGGTTAAAGAATACGGCACCTATTGATACGATCACCGCATTCGAATGTTGGCCAATAGTTTCTAGGTCGATCATGACATCGTTGAGTTCTGTATTCATGGTGTTTCCTGTTATGTCCAAGGGACTAAGCCCAGTTGTTTACGTTTATCGTTCCACTTTTTAACCAGTTGGCAGGCTTCTTTTTGAAGCTTTTTGCTAGTTAGTAAGCGGCTGATCTCTTTTTGGTCTTTAGCTTTAAAGCTGACCAGGGTTTCAAGCGTGGCTTGCTCAAAGCTGTTCATCTTCATTGCTTAAAGTAAGTAGGTCTGTAGCTGTTAGTTCCCAGTTATTGGCTTTAACACGGCGTAACCAGTTACCACAGAGCTCTAAGGTGTCTTTTTTAGGGCGCAAGCCACCTTTAGGGGCTTCGACTAATTCGGCTTCATCATCTTTGTTGAGGATGATTAAACCACCACGGCCACTTTGGTGTAGGTAGAGTAGTGGGGTTTGCTTTGCGTCGTGGCCTTCGACCATTCCACCAATGTGATACGGGTAGGTTTGTACAATGTCGGTATCGCCACGGTAGATTTGCACTATGTCAGCGGCTGCTAAACGATTTTTAAGTTCGCTTATTTCGGTTTTAAGCTGGGCTGTTGTTTTGCGTTCGCTTTGATAAAGGCGTTTTTGTTGCTCAGTCGCTAAGCGCTGGCTTTCTAGCTTGTCTTTGTAGCTTTTTATTTTGTCGCGTAGCTTTTTAGGTGTGCCGGCAATTTCTTTATACGCAGCTAACGTAATTGTTAAGTCTTTTACTTTAGCTAATGCTTGATCACGTTCTCTTTGTGCTTGCGCAAGCTGTTGATCGGCACTTTTTGCATTTTTAAGTACAACTGCAGCACCTTGCTCATAGTCTTTTACCAAAGCAGTAAGCTTGTCATTTTGTATTTGTAGCTGCTGTTCGTTTTCAACCATTTGGTCAAACTCAGCAACTTCTTGGTTATAAGCCGCAACTAAAGTATCGATTGCATCTACGACTGATAAAAGTTGATTACTCATGGTGTTTATCCTGGTGTTAAACCCAGCTTTCTAGGTTCTGTTCAAAAATCAGCAATGCGATTAATAACGTGATGAATAGCATTGCTGATAGGGCTTTCTTAAGGGGTTTCATGCTGCCAAAACTGCTTTTGGGATACGTGTGTTTTCAATCAGGCTTAAAAAGGCTTTAGTCATGCATAAATCACGGCGGGCGCTAGCATTTAAGGCGATTGAGCCAAGCACTACTTGATTGTTGATATCAAATAAAATGATTAAGCAGTATTTGGTACCTGACTCGTAAATGCGTAGCTCTTCCCCTTGCATACGTTGGTTCATGAAATTGATGCGTTGTTTT
>NZ_PQBX01000056.1:0-8051 GCF_002964625.1 Pseudoalteromonas sp. T1lg21 | reverse complement strand
TGTTGCTGCGTTATTGCGTGCTGTTGGGAATATAAATACTTTGGTCATATTCACTCTCCTTGGCCTTAGGCTGCTAGTAAGTCGTTTTGCAGTTCACGCAGTCGGCGTAAACGGGTGGTGCGAACAGTTCGGGTTACTCGAATCGTTCTAAAACTGCGCTCAACGTCACTGTTAGTTGCACTTAACAACACAAGCACTAGGCACATGGTGTAACGCAACACACCTTGCTTAATTGCTTGGTGTACCGTTTGGCGCATTGAATGGGTGTTAAATTTGAAGCTGAGCTCATTACAGGCTTGGCGAACTGTGGTGGGTTTTACACCCAATGATTCAGCAATAGACTTCTGTGTTAGGCCTTTTGCTACGAGCAGCAGCGTACGTGCTTGCTGTGCAGGTAAGCGAGAATATGGCTTTGCACTTACGTGCATATCGTCAAGCTGGTATCCAGTTTCTGTGCGTAATGGGTTCATGGCTTCAATAACAATTTAATTTGTTTTTTAAATCTACAATATAAATTGTAAATGTCAACGCAAAAAACAATTTAAATTGTATTTCAGGGTTTGTGATAGGCATAAAAAAACCGCCAGGAGGCGGTTTAAGAGGGTTGTTAAGTTATCTATTTATTTATTATATACATCACCTTCGATTGTAAAAGCTTGCTCTACTGAATCTGTTACAACCGCGTTAAAGCTATTAGTCCCTCTATATGTCGTTTTTACTAATATGTAATTACCCTTGTCCCAGTAAACTGTTTCAACGTGCTCATAACTATCGGGGTTCTTTAAACTTCTCTTGATCATTTTTTCTAGCAAAGTATGTGAGCCATCAAATTGACTAAATTGCTTTTCTATAGAGCGAACTCGATTCATTTTTTCATTGTAAAACGAGTACTTGTCTTTATATGTCTTATTTTCTGGCGCTAACTTTATAAGCTTTTCATAAATTTCAAAGTTCTTTTTTGTTTCAGCGGTTGGTATTTTCGCAACTTTTTCTACCAATTCGAGTTCAGTAGCTTTATTTTTGAGTTTGACTAATTCGGGGTCTGTAACGGTGTTATATGCGCCAGCTAATCGTTTTGCTTTTAGGTATTCACCTTGATCAATTAGCTGTTTCATTTGCTCGAGTAGTTGAGCCTTATTTTGATTGTATTGAGCTAGTTGGGAAGAACGAACTTGCTGCTTGGCTGACTCTTCACGTGAGTCTTGGATAGTAGAGTAGAAATAAAACAATACGATTAATACAACGATTAAACCACCACAGCCAATATTACCTCTTTTTTTCTTAAGTACAGCACCACAATTAGGGCAACTTTCTGCCTTTTTACTTATTTGGTGACCACATTCCTTACATTTTATTAGTGCCATATCATTTCCTTTGTATGTTTTATTTATTTTTAAATTAATTTCTTTTTCTATAACTACCAATAACAACACCGCAAATAGTTGCATCAGGCAGCATTTCTATAATAGGTGAAGGCCAGTTTGGATTAAGCGCCTTTAAGTATTTTTGACTTCCGTCAATGATAAGTTGTTTAAATGTAGCTTCTAAATTACCGTTTTGTCTAACAACAACACAGGAACCATTTCTTGCTTCAACTTCAGGATCAACGAAAATTATTTCGCCATTTATGAAATCAGGAGACATTGATTCACCGAGAACTTTTAAAGCAAAAGTATGAATGCTATGTTTTTCAGGGCATGGGTAAAATTCATCAACTTCAGAGATTTGGAATGCTTCACTGATTTCTGTCCAAGCGCCAGCTTGTACCCAGCTTATTAGAGGTACGTTAGATTTGTTCTGAGGAAGTGTTTGTGTATTACCCTCGGAAAGTTCCATATAACCATGCCCAGATTCAAGCCAGTTAGCTGAAACATTTAAAAACCTAGCTATTGCCACTAGATTTCTTGGCTTTAGAGTTCTTCCTGCACAGATAGCTTGGATTGATTGCTGGCTGGAACCTACAGCTGAGGCAACTTGCTCTTGGGTGACCCCTTTATCTTTTAAAACATAGTTTAAACGTTGAGCTAATGTATTCATAAGAAGGTACTTTATTAGTTTTGTTTAGTTTACAAAATAATTTGTACAATAAAAAACAATATAAATTGTTGATTAATACAATTTAAGTTGTATCCTATTTGGAGGTTATGCAAAAATAGGTATTAAAATGAGTATTCATCTCGGGTTACAAAAAGCCATTTCTACCATCGGTGGACAAGTAAAATTAGCTCAGGCCATTAATACTTCTCAGCAAAATATTTCTAATTGGCTTCGTACGGGAAATATTGCCCCGAATAAAGTTATTTTGATTGAGAGAGTGACGGGTGTTTCTCGTCATGAGTTGAGACCTGACATTTATCCGCCAGAAGATGAAAAGCAAGCTGCTTGATTGGATTGTTTTCATTTTTTTGTTCCTGTGTTGTTGAGCTTTTAGATTAGCCAATCAATAAGTGGGAATTTAGCTAAACGAATATATGTTTTTTTATACAGGTAATTTATGGCCCAGGTCTCAGACGTAAAAATAGATTTTAGTGTTGATAACGATGCTGTTATTCCACTTATTGAACGCTTGCAAGGTTCGTTAAGTAAACTCGATAAGCATGTTGCTAACTTGGTTAGTACACGCATAGAGGAACTACACCAAGCTAACGACTTGATCTTTCATATTACAGATTTCCATAAATCTGACATGCATATCCAAGTATTTTCTTACCCTACAGAGAGCTTTCTACGCATGGCGCAAGCTGTGTTTTCTAAAAATTATGAAGCGCTTTTACCTCAAAGCCTTTCACCACCTGAAATAGAATAAGCAGGAACCCAAGGAGCTAATAAGATGAAAACAAAGAAAACAAATAAGACAGCTTTAGATGTGATTTCAAATAAAGATCAGTTGCTAATTCACTTAAAAGAATCAGCTGAGCAAGGCGCTAAAGAATGTGAAGCAAATTACAAGGGGGTTATTTTGAGACCCCCATATACATCCGAATTAATTAGCTGTGATGAGCTATTTAATCAGTATCGCGCGCAAGCTCTTTGATTAGTCGATCATAAACTTGAATGGTTAACTCGGGTGTTGATGCATCTTCGAAAACGGTATCTGTAATTTTTTTGGCTAGGTCCATTTGGTCAACTAAGTCGCAAGCAACATTTTTTAGATGTTCAGGCATTTTAGATTGAGCTACTGCTAGGTGTTTATCAAACGGGTTATCAGGTTTCATAGACTTGCTTCCTTATTTTAGTTTGTTGGTTTGGTCACTAAACATACTAATTTAGGGAAGCGTTTTTTAATAGGAATTTTAATTATGCAGCAGGCAACGCTACAAGATGTACAAGATGCTATGCAGTATCTTGACCCAAATTTAGATCGTGATACCTGGGTTAGAATTGCTATGGGCATTAAAAATGAGTTTGCTGATGCGGGCTTTGATATTTTTGATTCATGGAGCGCTGGCGGTGAACGTTATAAGCCAAGCGATGTTAAAAGCATGTGGCGCAGCGTAAAAGCGGGCGGCGGTGTTACGATTGGTACTGTAATTGGCATGGCTAAAGAGAAGGGCTTTACGTTTAGCCGTGAACCTATGACGGCTGAGCAACAAGCCAAACTCAAAGCTGATTACGTTAAACGAGCAAAAGAGCGCGAAGCGAAAGAAGCAGAGGATGAAGCTGCGCGCCAGCGTTGGCATGGGGTAATTAGTGACTTTTCCAAATACATCATTGAAAACTTCACTATACCGATAAAATCAAATAAGTACTTAAGCGATAAAAAAGTAAATGCCTATGGGGTGTTAGGTTTTAAAAAGTCGTTTATTTTGATTATTCGCGATAACTTTACTACTGAGTTAGTTGAAGGTGGTAAAGAGATAAAAGCCTTCTTTGATACTTTACCTAGCGAAGATGAAGGTAGGGACTTTTCGTTTTTACATATCAAGCGTGGCAGTCTGGCCATTCCCCTCATTGATATTAATAAGCAGATTTGGAACATCCAAGTAATCAACAATACTGGTACCAAGTTATTTTTAAAGCATGGCCGTAAATCAGGGCTGTTTCATTTTATTGGTAAAGCAAGTAGCTGTAATATTTTGGCTGTTTGTGAAGGGTATGCAACGGGCGCGAGCATTCATATGGCGACTGGTTGGCCGTGTGCGGTGGCGCTTGATGCGGGTAATTTGTTACCTGTGGCTTTGGCATTTGCAGAAAAGCTAAAAGATAAGACCTTTTTGTTTTGTGCAGATAACGACGTTAATACAAAGGGTAATCCTGGTATAACAAAAGCGAATGAAGCAGCAGCTGCGGTTAATGGCCTTGTTGCTGCACCAGATTTTTCTGGTATTTTAAATAAGGAGGCTGCTTGATGGCCTCTAGTTCTTTAACAGATTGGAATGACTTACATGTAAGTGCTGGTTTAGCTGAGGTTAAAAAGCAGCTATCTGCTGTTGTTGATAAGCCTAGCGCTAATGATGGTGATAACCCGCCACCGAAAAACGCTGACGCGCGGGAGCGTTCACTGGGGGATGAGCCGTGGCAACGGCTTTTCCAAAGAACGAATGCTGGCAATCCGCAAGCGAATATTAGTAATACGAAGCTGGTTTTAGAACATGATCCTTCTTTTGATGGTGTTTTAGGTTATTGCAATTTTAGCTATCGGATCATTAAGCGTAAGTTACCACCGTTTAAAATGGCAAAGCTTGGGGAATGGACTGATGCCGATACCGAGCGCTTACGTATTTACTTATCTGAAAGCTATGGTTTTACACCTAAACCCAGTGATGTACTTGGTGCTATTTTGGTTCATTCAGAAGAGCATGCCTTTCATCCCGTTCAGGACTATTTAACGTCAATAAAGTGGGATGGTAAGCCGCGAGTGGCTATGTGGTTGCATGATTACTTAGGTGTAGAAGACTCAGATTATGCGGCTATGGTTGGCACATTCTTTTTGGTTTCTGCTGTAGTTCGGGTAATGCGGCCACCTGTAAAAGTTGACTCGGTTTTGATTTTAGAGGGCTTGCAAGGGTTAGGTAAATCCACGATGTGCCACAACCTATTTGGTGATTGGTTCACTGATACTCCGATGGCTTTAGGCGAAAAAGATACGTTTCAACAAATGCAGGGGATGTGGGGAATTGAACTTGCAGAGCTTGATGCCTTTAATAAGGCTGAAAACACCAAAGCTAAACAGTTCTTTGGTTCGCAAGTTGATAGGTACCGCCCCAGTTATGGGCGAATGGTTCAAGAATTCCCGCGGCAATGTGTTTTTATTGGTACCACAAATCAAGATAGGTATTTAAAAGACTCAACGGGTAACCGGCGCTATTGGCCTGTGATGTGTACGAAGATATGCCAAGAGGCCATAAAGCGAGATAGAGATCAGTTATGGGCAGAGGCGGTTCACTTATTAAATGAGGGGACACCTTGGTGGCCTACTGATGAATACAAACACCTGTTTGAAGAGCAGCAAGAGGATAGGTTCGACTCCGATGTATGGGAGGAGCTTATCTACAAATGGCTTATTAAAAATATGCGTTCGGATTATTCCTGTGCCGAAATTATGGAAGAAGCTCTAGGTATGGATGCTCACGCCATGCGCCCACCTGAACAAAAACGTGTTGGCCAAATTATGCATCGACTTGGTTTTGAGAAAAAGAAAAAGCTTATAAAAGGTAAGCGACCTGCGTTTTATTTTCCGCCAAAGGGGTTTTGGGATGCTAGATAATTATTTTAGTGTGACAGTGACATTTACCATGACCACCTGCAGCCCTTGCCATATAAGGCTTTGTCATAGTGTCACAGTGTGTCACGGTGTTTTCACGCACACATACGCGCGCGCGTGCGAGCGGACGCATTTGATATCTATATTCTATTTAATAATGTTACTTACTAATGTATGTAAAAACACTATGACACAGTATGACAGTATGACAATACCAGTAAATACAAGGGTTGTAGCTGTCATGGTTGTGTGTCACGGTAAAAGTGAGTATGACACCAATGTTTTAAACTATTTTGCGGCGGGGATGTAGGATGCAATTAGATCTAAGAGAACAGGCAGAAAACGATTTAGCACAATGGGGCCTGTGGGCGAGAGAGAAGAACTTACCAACGCTCAAGTCTCAGAACCTCGTTACATCACGTTCTGTTAAGCTAGACATCAACGGTTGTCCTTTAGTGATTAAAGATGACTATGCGCAGGTGCTTGATGCCAGTATTGCGAGAATGCGGCATTTAGATCCTACTTACCCGCTTATTGCTCGCCAGTACTTTAGCTTAGGTTTAAGCTGTAGAGTGATCGCACAGAGCACTAAAATTAATAAAACAAAGGTATCTTCGATAGTGGGTGAGATAGTTAGCTGGGTTGCTAGCGATCTTATCAAAGCTGCCTAGATCTTTTTTTCAAAAACTATTGCTTTTGTCCGGACAGAAACTATACTAATTCAGGTAAGCTTAGCAAAGCTACAACATAAAGCCCGAGGTTAACGCCTCGGGCTTTTTTGTTTCTGCTTTTTAGCTCACGTTCCTGTTGTTGACCCGCTTTGGCTTTGCCTGAGCGGGTTTTTTCGTTAGAGGCCCTTATGAAAGTAAACAAGCTATTAGCCGCTGGTGTTACCGGTGTACTTGCGCTTGCAGGCGTTACGATTGCACAGTTTGAAGGTGAGGTAAGAACGGGCTACGTCGATCCTGTTGGTGTGGTTACCGCTTGCTTTGGTCACACAGCGACAGCTGAGCTTGGCAAAAACTACACAGAGAATGAATGTTTAAGTTTGTTTGCTAAAGACTTAGGCGAACATAACAAGCAGCTGCTAAGAGCTGTTAGCGTATCAATGTCAGCAAGCGAACATGCTGCTTACTTGTCATTTCATTACAACGTGGGTGCTGGGAACTTTCGTAGCAGCACGTTATTAAAACTTTTGAACAATGACCAACGAGTGAAAGCGTGTAATGAGTTATCGCGTTGGGTTTACGCTGATGGCCAGAAGTTACCAGGCTTAATTAAGCGCCGTGAAGCAGAGCGCCAGTTGTGCTTAAGCGAGCTTAGCGATGTTTAGTTTAAACAAAGTATTGTTTTCAGGCTTGGGAGTGATGCTTGCGATATCAGTGTTTCGATATTTGGGCGTTAGCGCTGAGCTTGATGAAGCGCGTGAAAGTAACGAACAGCTACTCGGCACTATTCAGAGCTATAAGAATCAGGTTGAGATGCTGGCTAACAACTTAGTGAATGCTGAGAAGCAAAATAAGCGATTGCTAAAAGAGCGCACTTTACTGGAACAAATTCGTGCAAAGCACCAAGCACAACTTACCTCTATCGAAAATAAGCTTCAAACAACTAACTCACAACTTGATGCATTAAGGCTATCGACTAATGAAACAACTAAGAACTGGGCTAATGACTGTGTGCCTAGCGCTGTTATCAGCGTGTTCAAGTACGCCAACGCTAGAGCCTGTAATCAAAACAGTCGTACAAACTGAGTATGAGTTTGTGCAGATGCCTAATGAATTCATTAAACCCTGTGAGGTTAGTATTCAAGCTGTTGGAGACAATACATCCCACAGTCAGTACACAGTGTATTTAGAGACCGTTATTGATGCCTGCAATGAGCAGCTATTAAGAGCGCGAGAGTGGAACAATGCGAATAGAAACAAGTGATATAGCTGTGCAAAAGGCCGTCAGTGTAACGACCTACAGCGCAAGCTTAGGCACTGCAGCTGGAGGGATATTTAGCTTGAATGAGTGGGCTATATTACTGGGGATTATATTCGCAGCATTAACATTCTTAGTTAATGCGTGGTTTCAACATAAGCGTGACGAACGTGAAGCGCGTAAGCATGAAGATGATAGAGAGTTCCATCGAGCAAGAATGGAAGCGCTACAACAAAGCGACCATGCACAGCTGTTATGCCAGCCTGATTCAGATGGTAATTAATTTCTCTGCTCAATTGAAAAATATATTCACGGGTCCTTTGAGCAATATCCTGTATACGAAGCAAAACTCGCGAATTTTTAACAGCTAGAACTTCCTATAAGGGGGTTCCGGTTTTTCATTGATATTAGATAGTTAGGT
>NZ_PQBX01000055.1:0-222 GCF_002964625.1 Pseudoalteromonas sp. T1lg21 | reverse complement strand
TGGCAGAGTGGTCGAATGCACCGGTCTTGAAAACCGGCAGGGGTTTGTAGCCCCTCTAGGGTTCAAATCCCTATCTCTCCACCATTATTTTTACTACTGGCGTAAGCGGGTAGGTTTTCGCATTCGGAGAGATGGCAGAGTGGTCGAATGCACCGGTCTTGAAAACCGGCAGGGGTTTGTAGCCCCTCTAGGGTTCAAATCCCTATCTCTCCACCATTATTT
>NZ_PQBX01000054.1:0-260 GCF_002964625.1 Pseudoalteromonas sp. T1lg21 | reverse complement strand
TATTCAAATATGGCAGGTAAAGCGATTGCTGGATTTGCAACAGTAAGTATTGCTGCATATGCGGCGATTTATAAGAAACAAGCTGAGTTTATTGATCAACAAGCAAAAACGGCAGACCGCTTAGGTATATCAACAGAAGCCTTAATTGGTTTGCAGCATGCTGCAAATCAAACCGGTGCGAGCACAGAAAGCCTCAATATGGGGTTACAGCGAATGACCAGACGTATAGGGCAAGTTGCAGCAACGGGAAGTGGTGAGGC
>NZ_PQBX01000053.1:0-305 GCF_002964625.1 Pseudoalteromonas sp. T1lg21 | reverse complement strand
CGGTGCGATCGGGTATCAGCACTTAAAATGACTTTGTGTTCATTGGCCATGATATTTATCCAAACAATTGGTAAATTTCTTCCACCGTTTTCTCACGCTCTTTTGGCCGTTCAACAGCGCTAAGCATGAAATCATTTACGGATTTTATATTTTGTTTATTGGAGCTGAGATAGTTTGTGACTAGCGCTCTAAGCGCCGCTAACTGAAATTCATCCACTTGTGCACCAAAAGGCTCAAGCTGAGCAAATTGCTGCCACTCTATAAATTGAGTTGATGACATATTAAAAAGCATGTCATCAACATTG
>NZ_PQBX01000052.1:0-359 GCF_002964625.1 Pseudoalteromonas sp. T1lg21 | reverse complement strand
AACCCGATGCCCGGGTGGTGGAATTGGTAGACACAAGGGATTTAAAATCCCTCGCTGGTAACAGCGTGCCGGTTCAAGTCCGGCCCCGGGCACCATTTTGTGGTTAACTACAATACCAAATGTAGTTTTAAAATTATTATTTAACTCTAGAGTTAATATGATGCGGCACTAGCTCAGTTGGTAGAGCGCAACCTTGCCAAGGTTGAGGTCACGAGTTCGAGCCTCGTGTGCCGCTCCATATTAGCTTTATCCACTTGCTTTAAATAGCAAACCCGATGCCCGGGTGGTGGAATTGGTAGACACAAGGGATTTAAAATCCCTCGCTGGTAACAGCGTGCCGGTTCAAGTCCGGCCCCGGG
>NZ_PQBX01000051.1:0-238 GCF_002964625.1 Pseudoalteromonas sp. T1lg21 | reverse complement strand
ACAACCCAAACGGGTCTTTGTTAGTGACAGCTGTTAACTTCGCCAGAAGTTAATTCATCAAATAATGATGAGAATACTAAAGTAGATACCAATTAATCTTTCGATTAATGGCATATTTTTACTTTTGAAAACTCTTTATAGATACAAGTATCTATAAGAATTTTAATATCAGCTTTCCAAATTTTTAAAGAGCAAGAGAATAAACTTCTCAAAATTAAACACACTCTATTCTCAAGCA
>NZ_PQBX01000050.1:1386-2120 GCF_002964625.1 Pseudoalteromonas sp. T1lg21 | reverse complement strand
GCCCGTAGACCACGTATATTCACCTGGATGATTGGTAAGAATATGGTACGCAAGGTGACGACCAAAACCGTCCTGCTCAACCCCCATTTTAATTACGTGGCCATTAGACAGGACTTTATAAAGATTAACATCGAGCAAATCAGCTTCTATAAGCTGAAAAGCATAACCAAACTTATTAGGTGCGTTGTCTATATGCCTGATCAACATATCACCGTCTTGGCTGACGGTCTTCGCTATCAATTGGTCAGCTTCGGTCATATTCATACGACCAGATATTTCGCAAAAACCTTTACGACAAAACTCTTTATAAGCTAACTCGACAGATTTATTCGCATCTTTATCAAGCTCTCCTTGCGCATTTCGTATCTGCGATTGAAGACGAAAACCCTTATCCCCGACAATATGCGTTTGCACCATGCCAAAGTACTTCTTGATATATCCAACGTCCTCACCTGCAGATCGACTTGCAGCTCGTAAGCGCTCCACATCTCTTCGTAAAGTTTCATCAACACTTAAACCATAACCGATAGGGTTTTTAAACAAACGATCAGACTTAGATGCAGCATAGCGTTTTTGTGCCGCAATTTGTTGAGGTGATAACTTACGTGCAACTTGCTCTGGTTGTTCGTAGTCACGAACTTCAGGCGCTTGTTGCTGAGTGTTATCACCACGCCCCAGTATCTTATCCAATAAACCCATAATCTTTACCGAAACCTAATTGAACGTCGGCGAGA
>NZ_PQBX01000050.1:485-1376 GCF_002964625.1 Pseudoalteromonas sp. T1lg21 | reverse complement strand
CGACAAGCTACGACCGTCAATACTGTAGTTTTCATGATCAGTTAAAACTCGCCCTTCTAAGCGCTTACGTATTGCAACTAACATTTTTTCATTATGAGTTAATACACTGCTTGTCTGAGCTGCCGTTGGATCAGCTTTAACTTCTATGCGTCCTTCATTTAACTGATAGTTCTCACCATGTAACGTTTGGATTAAATGCCAGGTGTAATGCCCTACTTGAATAGCTGCGCTATCAGCTGAGCTCATGCTTACAATTACTTCGCCTGCGGCAAAGGTTGCATCAATTGATACTCGGTTTTGTTCTGACAAGAGAACATACTGAAATTGAGACACATCGCCTTCATCGCCAGTAAATTGAGCTGTCCAAACAACTTTGGTACCAGCAATGATGCTCTTTGGTTCTGACATAATTAATGACCTGAAATGAATCCTGAACCACGCCCAGCGCGCTGACTAGAACGCTTGGGCTTCGTTGGTTTCTTAACTACTTCTGTTTCTTCTTGCTGAGGTGCAAATAAATCTATCTGAGACAAGCGTTGCTCTAGCAAGTCCCAATCTTTAGGTTTTTTAGTGTGAACTTTTGTGGCCATTGCCGCATGCAATGCATAAACTTCACAGTCTAACGCTTCATTTCGACGGCCTGATTTTACTTGCCAAATTCGAGCACCACGTAAGTTTCTTGATGGCGCTTTTATTTCCGATGTAACCTGCTCCCAATAATCGACTCGGGCATCTGAATAGCTGTGCATATAAGCACTTGTCCCATTTAGCCGTTTAGAGATCAGGTCTTTTGCTTTGTGCGTCCCAACCATATAAACCTGCACGCCATGTTTATCAGCTTTAGTGGCTTTACGCGCATTGTTATGGTCTAGCTTTTGTGGCAAACGAAAT
>NZ_PQBX01000050.1:0-475 GCF_002964625.1 Pseudoalteromonas sp. T1lg21 | reverse complement strand
CTCAGGGTAGTCTTCCGCCTTTTCTTGCAACTCTTCATGGTTAAGTGAGTCTTTATCCTTGTACTCATAAGGCTTACCAAGCTTTGAGTTCTGAAAAACAATACGGCCATTTTCATCCCCTAACCTTGCTTCGTACTCAGCTTCTAAGTAATCACGAACAATACTGGCTATTGTTGAGCCTGGAATACATACGTACAGCTCGGACAAATCCTTAAAGGTTTCAACTACACCGTCATTTTCAACAGTGGCTACCCAGCCACAAAACTCATCACCCGCCTCTTTTGCATTTTTGCAGGTGTTAAATATATTCTGCTGACGCTGCCAATCAGACCAGGCCGACCCACAATGAGGACACGCATATAAAGCTGATTCTGGTAAGTGACGTCCAAAGATGGGATGAACCGGGCCATCTTCTTTTTCAATCCAGCTCACATTTTCCCAATCAAGAATGTGTGATTCGCCACATTCATGACAT
>NZ_PQBX01000049.1:0-2549 GCF_002964625.1 Pseudoalteromonas sp. T1lg21 | reverse complement strand
GCCCGTAGACCACGTATATTCACCTGGATGATTGGTAAGAATATGGTACGCAAGGTGACGACCAAAACCGTCCTGCTCAACCCCCATTTTGATAACGTGGCCATTAGACAGGACTTTATAAAGATTCACATCGAGCAAATCAGCTTCTATAAGCTGAAAAGCATAACCAAACTTATTAGGTGCGTTGTCTATATGCCTGATCAACATATCACCGTCTTGGCTGACGGTCTTCGCTATCAATTGGTCAGCTTCGGTCATATTCATACGACCAGATATTTCGCAAAAACCTTTACGACAAAACTCTTTATAAGCTAACTCGACAGATTTATTCGCATCCTTATCAAGCTCTCCTTGCGCATTTCGTATCTGCGATTGAAGACGAAAGCCCTTATCCCCGACAATATGCGTTTGCACCATGCCAAAGTACTTCTTGATATATCCAACGTCCTCACCTGCAGATCGACTTGCAGCTCGTAAGCGCTCCACATCTCTTCGCAAGGTTTCATCAACACTTAACCCATAACCGATTGGGTTTTTAAACAAACGATCAGATTTAGATGCGGCATAGCGTTTTTGTGCCGCAATTTGTTGAGGTGATAACTTACGTGCAACTTGCTCTGGTTGTTCGTAGTCACGAACTTCAGCCGCTTGTTGCTGAGTGTTATCACCACGCCCCAGTATCTTATCCAATAAACCCATAATCTTTACCGAAACCTAATTGAACGTCGGCGAGTGATTTCACCGCGTGCTACTTTTTCGTTATGAACTTTCCAGGCGTAGTCATTTTCAAACTTCTTTAGACTCTCAAATGGAATGCGCGACAAGCTACGACCGTCAATACTGTAGTTTTCATGATCAGTTAAAACTCGCCCTTCTAAGCGCTTACGTATTGCAACTAACATTTTTTCGTTATGAGTTAATACAGTGCTTGTCTGAGCTGCTGTTGGATCAGCTTTAACTTCTATGCGTCCTTCATTTAACTGATAGTTCTCACCATGTAACGTTTGGATTAAATGCCAGGTGTAATGCCCTGCTTGAATAGCTGCGCTATCAGCTGAGCTCATGCTTACAATTACTTCGCCTGCGGCAAAGGTTGCATCAATTGATACTCGGTTTTGTTCTGATAAGAGAACATACTGAAATTGAGACACATCGCCTTCATCGCCAGTAAATTGAGCTGTCCATATAACTTTGGTACCAGCAATGATGCTCTTTGGTTCTGACATAATTAATGACCTGAAATGAATCCTGAACCACGCCCAGCGCGCTGACTAGAACGCTTGGGCTTCGTTGGTTTCTTAACTACTTCTGTTTCTTCTTGCTGAGGTGCAAATAAATCTATCTGAGACAAGCGTTGCTCTAGCAAGTCCCAATCTTTAGGTTTTTTAGTGTGAACTTTTGTGGCCATTGCCGCATGCAATGCATAAACTTCACAGTCTAACGCTTCATTTCGACGGCCTGATTTTACTTGCCAAATTCGAGCACCACGTAAGTTTCTTGATGGCGCTTTTATTTCCGATGTAACCTGCTCCCAATAATCGACTCGGGCATCTGAATAGCTGTGCATATAAGCACTTGTCCCATTTAGCCGTTTAGAGATCAGGTCTTTTGCTTTGTGCGTCCCAACCATATAAACCTGCACGCCATGTTTATCAGCTTTAGTAGCCTTACGCGCATTGTTATGGTCTAGCTTTTGTGGCAAACGAAAAATTTCTCGCTTGCCGTTATCATGACTATCGCCCTTACCTGCCATAATTAAGATGCGGCGATGTTTAGCGCTACGGGTTCTTACCCAATGATAGACAGAGTGGTTCGTAGAGCCGTCTGATGAATCGATAGTTACTGCGCTTAAATGTAAGTTTGCAAATGACTCATGCTGAAAACCACTAAATAAGATCCCGTCCAATTCTTTCCAAACAGGGTCATTCTTATCTGCAGTATCGCCGGCTATTTCTCGCCAAAGCATTAGCCAGCTTTCTTCATTCCTGCCAAATGCCCTGATGATAATAGCAAGTCTGTCATGCTGAACATCGATACCAGCAGTAACAATCAGCCCACCTCTTGGGCAAACTAACTCAGGGTAGTCTTCCGCCTTTTCTTGCAACTCTTCATGGTTAAGTGAGTCTTTATCCTTGTACTCATAAGGCTTACCAAGCTTTGAGTTTTGAAAAACAATACGGCCATTCTCATCCCCTAACCTCGCTTCGTACTCAGCTTCTAAGTAATCACGAACAATACTGGCTATTGATGAGCCTGGAATACATACGTACAGCTCAGACAAATCCTTAAAGGTTTCAACTACACCATCATTTTCAACAGTGGCTATCCAGCCACAAAACTCATCACCCGCCTCTTTTGCATTTTTGCAGGTGTTAAATATATTCTGCTGACGCTGCCAATCAGACCAGGCCGACCCACAATGAGGACACGCATATAATGCTGACTCTGGTATGTGGCGCCCAAAGATGGGATGAACCGGGCCATCTTCTTTTTCAATCCAGCTCACATTTTCCCAATCAAGAATGTGTGATTCGCCACATTCATGACAT
>NZ_PQBX01000048.1:0-4456 GCF_002964625.1 Pseudoalteromonas sp. T1lg21 | reverse complement strand
GTTGCGGGTCCCTCCCAGCTATTCTGTTAGCTCTGATGGTGCTTCATCGAACACACCAACTTTTGGAGAGTCACACGTAATGAAATCATGGTATTTACGGTATTGAATTTCGATTACACAACTAGAACGTACTGCAACGGTATATCCTGCAAGCACTAAATCACGTAGCGATAACTCAAATATATGCTGTCCATTTTGGCTGGCGCTTAGATAGTAATTCTTTGTTATCTTTCCAAGCTCGGTATACTCAGCCCATCCTGCTATGTGTAAGCCGACTTTGTAAAAGGGGTGTTTCTTTTCTTCGGCTTCTTGCTCTTTTTTCTGTTTGGCCAACAGCTCTTTTATCTCAGCTTGTTGTGCCAATATTTGATTTGTTGCAGGTACTGGAGTTTGCCCTGGCATAGAGGTTTGAGTTGCAACCGGACTATCAGAAACTAACTTTGTATTAGTTTCGTCAATCTTACTTTGTTTCTTAAAACCTAAGTAAAGAAGGAATAGGGCAACGATAAAGAAAACAATAGATCCTTTTATGAACCAGTTGTCATACCATTTTTTAATATCACTTGGTGCAGCTTCTTTTACGCTTTGGTCACTTTTCGTATGAGACTTATAAAACTTAAAATACTTAGCTTCATACTCACGTTCGTGAGTAGCAACAACAGTTGCGTTTGTTGCCGAAGACCCATCATGCACCTTTAGAATGTATTTATCATCCTGACCCATCATTGATTTTTTGATAGCACGATAATGGTTAGCCACTAAGTCGCGTATATCCCTGTCTACTTTTCTAAAGTTTTGAGTAATCAGCATTATGTCGAAACCGTAGTGACGATGCATATCGTAAAACTGTTTTACTTCCTTATCTGTGCCTTGCTGGGGAAGTGCTAAGTGACATTCATCAACAAAGAAGTAAACACGATTACCTTCTTCGTTTTGCCAATCTTCATATTGGAGGTAATGCTCTTTTTTAGAGAACGGGCGTTGCCCACCGTAGTTGTGAAACTCACCGTCAATGACTTCAATTAAGTCACGGCAATACTCACCATAAATAGAACAAAAATGTTCAACATCAAGCGGTAAGTTTGTTACTACTTTTCGTTTGTGTTCTGTTACTGTCGGGATGATATGGCGGACAACTGCTTCATAGCTTTTGCCGCCGCCTGTTTTACCAGAGATACCATGAATCATGATTAACTCCCTAATCTAACAAATGGAATTAACTGCAATAAGAACCGAATACCTAATGAAATTATTATCATGCTCATTGCTTGAGACAGTCCTAACGATGAGGCATAANNNTGAAATTAAAATAAACACTTTAAGAATTGCTAATAGGCCAGCATCAGGAACGGGAAGTTCAGAACAACCAAAATCCATAAATTGACCTAAGTTAAAACAAATACTGGTATCAGGTGCAGCGCCGCCGCCATTGAACTTAAATTGCTGTAAAAATTGATAGGCTTCTGTTTGCTGAAATTCACCTGACTTTTCTTGCCATACACCCGCAAAACCTTCTTCATATTCTGATTCATAAAAACTCGATGCATTCTCAGGGTTAAAGGAATCACCAATCTCAGTTTCAGAAATGGATTTAAGGATTTCAGCTGTGTTTTCAGATGCGCCTAATGTGTTATTTGCTGTCTTAGCGGTATTGGATGCAATGGCAGCCAATGAGCCATTCCCTTTAATTTGCTCTTTAGTCATGCCCTCGATACCCGTTTTAATCCCCGTTAATCGAGAGTTGCCAACGCCTAACTTTTTATCCAAGCCATAAAGAAGGTTATTCGTTTTAGTTGAATCGGGTGTTTCATCATTCGGGTCGTTTGGGTCTTTTGTATCAGAACCTTTTTCGGGGTCTTGGTTTTGGTCTGGAATACCGTCACCATTTGAATCAGGATAAGCACATACATACTGACCATCTACAGAGCCACAACCAGCAGGGCATTGGTTCATAATTTTGTCGCCACCATCACCCGCGACAATAATTCGATTGCACACATCATTCGGATTTACAGGGCATATAGCATAAGGGTCTGTTGAACCAACAGTTGCACATGCATTAGGGTTATCAGCGTTATCCGGTGGTGTTATGTCGGGCTTAGGGTAGGTAGGTTCTTCACCAGTGCATTGTTCACCAGTTTGTTCAAAGCCTGAGCCGAAAGGGTTTTGCTTAAATTTGCATTGTGAACCACTTGCTGTTGTGTAACAAACTGAACCTCCAGCTGGTACGTTTAAACTATCATTTGGTGGTAAAAAACTGTTATTACCAAATTCATCACAATCACTTGGGTCTGGCTCTGGTGTGCCAATTGGTTTACCACACATCATTGAAGAGCCAGAACCAACAGCAATAGTATGAAGTGGATTACCGTCAGGTGGACACGAATAAAAGTCAGACGATTGAGTCTTGTAAACACGCGCACCCATTGCAACGACATTGTTTTTCCAAGCAGTTGATTGGTTTTCATCTGCTTTAAAATTAAAGTCAACATACTGATAATTTGCATCATTCCTTGTTACGTTCTGTGTATCAAACGTATAGGAAATACCAGCATACGCACCGACACCTTGCCACGTATTTTCTAAACAAGCTGATGCGTCAGTGCCTTGAATAATAGTTATAGACTGGCGACTGTTGTATAAAGGGTATCTATCTGTGATTAGCTTATAACATTCAGTGTAACCGGTTACTTGTTCATTCTTAGCGGGAATTAAAGAATCAGGGTTGTATTCATCCTCATTCGAAGAAACAAAAAAAGCGCTAAAAAGCGCCATTGCATAAAGAGTTTTTTTCATTGGCTGCTATCCCCAACCGAAATTTTTACAAACTATGAAACCAGTTAAAGCCCCTATCAATGCACATATTGTGTAGATAAGGGCGACTATTAGGCCGCCCATATTTTTATGCCTTAAGCTTTAGCAACTGCACGCTTGGCAAGAGTGATACCCTTGTAAGCGAGTGCAACGCCAACGATTAAAACACCAGTTGCACCTACGAACGTTGCAACGCCTGCCATATCTACTGCTGCGAAAATATCAGTCATGTTGATTTCCTTTTAAAGTTTGTTTATTACCATTCGGGCTGCTTTTACTTTAAATGACAAAAACCCGAACAGAACGACGAGGCCAAAGCCCCAAGTAAATGACTCTCCAATCTCAAGAGCCGTTATCTGAATGCTTTCAACATAGGCCGCCGCATCGTGGCTAGGAACTAGAACATAGCCTGAGCATTGTTCGAGTGTTTCAGTTGTTGCGGTCAACGTGCCGTCAGCATTTAGATAAATACATTGCATGGTTAGCTAACCAGTTTTACATCTGAAACAACGTTACGAGACATGTTTTCTGGGTCAGGTTGAAGTGTTAAATCAACCTCACAAATACCGTGTTGGTCTAAGATGTTTTTAAACTTGTTATACAAAGACTGCTCATCAAGGATGTTTAAAGACTTTGGTTCAAAGCCGCATTTCTGGATTTGGTGGTCACCTTGGATAAAGTCCTTTTCAGGTACTAAGTAGCTGATAGACGAAAACGCGTAGTGCTTAGGTGCGCCAGTTTTTTGTGAAATGCCTTTACCATTTGCGGCAGATAATAGGGTTACTTTCATGGGGCTAACTCCATTTGATTTGGTGGTGATATACAGGCCTGATTAATAGAGTCGGGGATATCCCACGGGTTAAGGCCTTTGGTTAATTGGTTAATAATTTCGCTGTCAGGCAGTTCTTTAACGTGACGTAAGAAATTTAAAAACTTGCCGTAAGACTGTGCGCAATAACGTTCGAGTCTTTCAGCAACAAAAATTCCACTTACTTTTGGTTTACGTGTGGTGGTTTTAATCTCAAGACGTTTAGCGCTAACAAACTCAAAAGCAGGGTATGCAGCAGCAAAAACGGCATCGGTATTGAGAAGTGCATCCAAGGAGATAACACGGTCAATAGACCTAAGCTCAAGCTCAGCACGCACCCAATTAGGTTGAGTTTCACTTTGCATTTGCTTGCCTTTTTCATAAATACGCGCCATTTTTCCATTTTTGCGACTTCCTACATAAAGCGTGTTTCCGCCATTGGCCACGCAGTCATAACGTTTTTGCCAACCGTGTTTTTTCTTCCATAGCGCTTGTTGCTCATTAGATAATTTTTGCAGTTCGCCAGTTTGAATCCATGAGAAAGAGGGCGCTTGGTTCGTTTTACAGAAGCCGCCTTCTTCAAGATTTTGGAAGTAATTTAGAACGGATTTTTCGCCGTCATAGTCATCGTAAGCAATATCCAAACGGGTGATTTTTACGTTCGGCATTTTCTTAAGCATGGCGTGAAGTTTTGGAATATCGAGACCCGCACAACCTGCGCCAGAGAATGAAATCATCACGCCGCCATTGTTAGCACCCCAAGCAACAACGCCCGAATTTACATCATGACGGTAAAGGGTTGCTGACTTTTCATAGGTGAACATGCCGCCTGAG
>NZ_PQBX01000047.1:0-470 GCF_002964625.1 Pseudoalteromonas sp. T1lg21 | reverse complement strand
ATGAGTAACCACACGCATTTGGTCCTTCACATCGATATAGCAAAAGCAAAGCGTCTGAATAATAAAGCAATTCTGATTAGGTGGCATAAGGTATTTAAAAGTACATTCTTATGTCAACGATTCTTAAATGGCGAATTACTAACACAAGCCGAACTCGTTGCGGTTAATGCCAGAGTTAATTTATATCGAGAACGACTCAGCAGTATTAGTTGGTTTATGCGTGTGCTTAATGAGAGCATTGCACGAAAAGCGAATCTAGAAGATGGATGCAAAGGGCGGTTTTGGGAAGGTCGCTTTAAATCACAAGCTTTACTTGATGAAGCTGCACTAGCTGCTTGCCTTGCCTATGTTGACTTAAACCCCGTAAGAGCAAAAGTGGCTGATTTACCCGAAGATTCTGACTACACCAGTATTAAATCTAGAATTAATGCAGCACAAAATAATAAACAACCAAAATCACTAATGCGCTT
>NZ_PQBX01000046.1:0-449 GCF_002964625.1 Pseudoalteromonas sp. T1lg21 | reverse complement strand
GTTAGACGCGCTTATCTTTGTGGTGAAGACGCACTCACAGGTAAATCATATGAACACCGTCGAGGGTGGGTTGAAGAACGCCTACTTTTTCTTGCAAAAGTGTTTTGTATTGATGTGTGCGCTTATGCGGTGATGAGTAACCATACTCATGTTGTGCTTTATGTTGATGATAAAAAAGCAAATAGGTTATCAAATTAAAGTCAACATACTGATAATTTGCATCATTCCTTGTTACGTTCTGTGTATCAAACGTATAGGAAATACCAGCATACGCACCGACACCTTGCCACGTATTTTCTAAACAAGCTGATGCGTCAGTGCCTTGAATAATAGTTATAGACTGGCGACTGTTGTATAAAGGGTATCTATCTGTGATTAGCTTATAACATTCAGTGTAACCGGTTACTTGTTCATTCTTAGCGGGAATTAAAGAATCAGGGTTGTATTCA
>NZ_PQBX01000045.1:0-638 GCF_002964625.1 Pseudoalteromonas sp. T1lg21 | reverse complement strand
GCCTAGACCAAGAGAAGGTGAGTTACTTACACCTAATGCAGTAAAGGCACCCTGACTATCTAAACCTTCAATAACAAAGAAATATTTAAAACCCGGCTCTGCCATGAATTTGCATGATAGAAATACATCATTGTGATCAAGCGGGAATGAGACTGGCACTACCTCATTGATAAAAGGCTGTACTTGTTCAAAGTTATTAATTGACGCTGTTTGAGCTGTTTTATACACCTTATAACGAACTTGGGTAGTAGATGCAGGGTGAATACTTGTAGCGGAATCTAAAATATTCAATTCCAAGTGAACTGCATGAACATATTCCGCTGATGTGAACTCTTTAGCGAAAGCCCAACTAAAAAAGTCTCTACCAGCCCAATGGGCCTTATCAGTGTAAAGACCGTTCGTAACATCTGACGTTAAAAGCGGATACGTATTACCCAAAGATGAAGTTATTTTGCCAACCAAGTCAGACACAACATCGTTACTAGCTTCAACAGGGACCTGAGTGAATGCTTGTATATAAATACCCGTATCTTCCGTTGTGAGGTTTATTAAATTACCTTCTGCATTGTAATAATAACCTTTAAAAGCCTGACCAGCTTCGTCTGGTGTTGTGTTTGAAACACAACCCATTGGTTGAA
>NZ_PQBX01000044.1:0-464 GCF_002964625.1 Pseudoalteromonas sp. T1lg21 | reverse complement strand
TAAGAAGGCATGGCACCCTAGGGTATAAAAGTCCCATGCAGTACGAACAATTTAATTAAACCCCGTGTCTACTTTATCGGGGTCAGATCATTCAACTAACATCTAATATCTGACCTCTGATATCTCTGTATTTCAGCTGACGTCTGACGGCTGAAAGCTGACAGCTCTAGACGCAAAAAAGCCCGACTCTTTCGAATCGGGCTTTCTCTAATTTGGATCCTGGCGATGTCCTACTTTCACATGGCAAATGCCACACTATCATCGGCGCTGTTTCGTTTCACTACTGAGTTCGGCATGGGGTCAGGTGGGTCCAAAACGCTATTGTCACCAAGCAAATTTGGTTTGTTAATCGCCTTGGCAATTAACTAAAATTCGGAATTCTGATATCAAGTAAATGTCTACTTTAGTTTCTTAACTTCTGTCTGTTACGCTGTCATAAAACGCGTTTGGCGTTGTATGGTTAA
>NZ_PQBX01000043.1:0-260 GCF_002964625.1 Pseudoalteromonas sp. T1lg21 | reverse complement strand
GCTTTACCAATAAAATGAAACAGCCCTGATTTACGGCCATGCTTTAAAAATAACTTGGTACCAGTATTGTTGATTACTTGGATGTTCCAAATCTGCTTATTAATATCAATGAGGGGAATGGCCAGACTGCCACGCTTGATATGTAAAAACGAAAAGTCCCTACCTTCATCTTCGCTAGGTAAAGTATCAAAGAAGGCTTTTATCTCTTTACCACCTTCAACTAACTCAGTAGTAAAGTTATCGCGAATAATCAAAATAAA
>NZ_PQBX01000042.1:0-540 GCF_002964625.1 Pseudoalteromonas sp. T1lg21 | reverse complement strand
TTTATGATTAATTTTGCAGCAGTGTGTTTGGTATTTAGGCAAGGCAGAGCCTATGTAGTGTGGTTGTTCCACATAAATAGGCGATAACGCAGCATCAATGCCAAACACGCGCTGCCCTTCGGGTTCTTCCTAGGGGCGATTAACTCTTTGTTGCTCGATTTTTACTTAGCCCACTAGGTTACAAATCTCGCGCCGGCAAAACGACTTACTAGCAGCCTAAGGCCAAGGAGAGTGAATATGACCAAAGTATTTATATTCCCAACAGCACGCAATAACGCAGCAACAGCCCCGTTATTACACAAGCTAAAACAAGCTCAGCGCATTAGCCCTTTTGAATTAGTGGTGCCAGAGCTAAAAGCGGCAAACAACCCGCCGCCAGAGCCACCGCCACAAGCGGCCTAAAGCAAGGTTTCACAGTTCGCTGGTACGCACTTGCCCAACCAAACCAGCCGAGTGGTTGCCGTAAGCAACTAAAACAACACAACAGGAAAAGGAAAAAGCTATGTTAAACGTATTCACATCACTGGTGATCAACCAGCT